>JAZNFA010000004.1:0-239834 GCA_045588915.1 Clostridia bacterium | reverse complement strand
TTACACCATTAAATGTGTTTGTATAAAAATAAATTTGCTTTAGATTGCCATTTTTAAGAATGAAATCTCTAATATCCTTATGAACTTTTACATTTAAAATCGATTCAGGAAATAAAAATCTAATAATGCCTTTGTCCTTTAATTGGTAATATGCCTTTTCAAAAAACAAAGAAAACGATTCTTTTGAAGTAATTGTATTTGAAATTGATTTAACATTACTAGCGCCCCAAGGTGGATTTGTAATGATATAATCATATTTTTTTTTCATGTTTTTTTCATTAAGATAATCGTAACAATAAATTTGTGGAATAAAATCATAATTTGGGTATTTTAATAATAAATTAACTTTTGCTAGCATGACAGCAATTGGATTAATATCTGCTCCAAAAATTTGTTCTGGGTATAAATTATTTAAAGACAACAAAAAAGCTCCACTTCCACAGCATGGGTCAAAAAAAGTTTCATTGTTAGAAAAATTCAAATCTTTCGTCATATTTATGGTAACACTGTTAATTGTGTAATATGAACCAAAAATGTTTTTCTCGCCTTCATTTAAAAGCGCTTGATAAATTATTCCTAAAATATCTTTTTCATTATTTGGAAGTTCTATATTTAACAGTTCTGGTATTAAAGCATGCTTATTGTATTCCAATAATGTTTTTTTTACATTTTGTTTATTTATTATATTTTTATTCGTAAGTAAATTAACCGATAGAGAATATAAAACATCAAATATATCTTTGTTAAGTTGTTTTATATAATTTATTAAGGTTTCGATAAATTTTACATTATTTATATCAATAAAATATTCAATTGGAATTATATTTTTTTGTGATAATTTTTTATTAGCACGTGAACTAAGTTTATCACTTCCAGAAAATTTCAACCTATCCCAATTGCGCTTAGTAGCATTCGAAATCAAATTTTTTAATTCAACTTTTTCTTTAGACATTCAATTATTTCCTAAAAAAATAATACCATAAAAATTACTGATTACAAATATTTAATTCATTTAAAAAAACATTTTTTCTATTTTGAGATCATTACGTGCCTTTATATATAACAAGTGGCGTCGCTTCGCTCCGCCAATAAAGGCACGCACTCTGTCAAATTTCCGCAGTGCAAAAACGGCAACTAATGGGGTTGGCGCGCAGGCTTTTCGCCAAACCCCATTTAGTCGTTGCCGTTCTAAATTGCACTTTTCCCAAATTGCAATTTTATATCAATTCTGACTTTGCTATTGACGACTTTTTCGTCAATACATACCAAGCCATCTTGCTTGTTGCCACAATTATAACATTGCACTCACAGAAAATATCCATTGCGAAAAAACGAAGTGAATATTTTTGTTACATAATTGTTACATAAATGTAGTCTATCTTGACATAAATGTTACATATATTGGTGGAAACTGTATAGACTTGTTGTCTAACTTTTTCGTATGCTCCTTCTCGTGACTTCTTTGTTTTGCGACTGTGGAGCGTAAACGGGAAGCCACTTTCGCCAAGGGTAAAGTGCACGGTTAACCGCCCTTGGCAAAAGTAGAAAAACACTCAAATCAAAAACAATGAGTGTTCCCGTTTATTTTTCGCTCCGTCGCAAGACAAAGAAAAAACTTAAAAGGAGGAAAAAGAAAATGAAAACAGCAGTTGTCTATGCAAGATACAGTTGCGATAGTCAAACTGAACAAAGTATCGAAGGTCAACTTCGAGTTTGTGAACAGTTTGCAAAAAACAACGATATTGCAATTGTCAATACCTACATTGACCGTGCAATGACAGGAACAAATGACCAACGACCGAGTTTTCAAAAAATGTTAAAAGATTCAACAAAAAAAGAATGGAATTATATTTTAGTTTACAAATTAGATCGGTTTAGTCGAAACAAATATGAAAGCGTAGTGCACAAAAAGACATTAAAAGAAAATGGAATTAAAGTTCTATCAGCGATGGAAAATATTCCAGACACACCAGAAGGCATTATTTTAGAGAGTTTACTGGAAGGAATGAATCAATACTATTCAGCAGAGTTAAGTCAAAAAATTAAACGCGGTATGAATGAAACAAGATTAAAAGGATATTTTCAAGGTGGCAATTTATTGTATGGTTATAAACTAGATGGACGAAAAATTATTATTGATGAAGAACAAGCCGAAATTGTTAAATATGTTTATCGTCAATACGAACAAGGAATTTATGCCAAAGACATTGTGAAAGAACTCAACGATAAAAATATTACTTTCAAAGGCAAACCATTTGATAATCATAAGATTTACGAAATTATTCAAAACGAAAAATATTCCGGCAAATATTATCACAATGACCAACTGGTTGATAATATGTATCCCCAAATTGTTCCAGATGATTTATATCAAAAAGTAAGAAAAATCAGTTTGAAAAATAAAGTCGGCAGAAGATGTAAAGATACTAGTTTTTTATTAAGGGGAAAAATCAAATGTGGTCATTGTGGCTTGCCCATCAATGGTGAAAGTGGTAGACCACGACCAGACAAAGTATTTTATTATTACAGATGTTCAGGACGAAAAAAGAAATTAAACGATTGTCAAAAACGAACAGTATCAAAAGAAGTATTGGAACAGATAGTCATTGACAATGTAATTAAAAAATTAAATGAACCAGAACTTATGGATAAGATAGTAAAAAAATTACTGATAACACAAGAACAACAACAAACTTGCAATCAAGAACTATTAACTATGCAGAAACAAAAAAAGCAATTAGAGAATGTTTTAGAAAATCTCGTTAGAGCGATTGAACAGGGAGTTATTACGAAAACTACAACCGAACGAATAAAATCGACTGAAGACAAAATAGCAGCTTTAGAACAACAAATTTTAATTGAACAAAGTAAAAGCAATTCAAAGATAACAGAAAATGAAATTCGGGAATTTTACAATAAAGCATTATCTCGTAATATCAAACCAATAATAAACATCTTAATCAAAGAAATCATACTCTATGATGATAAGATAAAAATAACACTATATAGTCCAATAAAAACAAGCCCTGACGATAACGGTCAGGGCCTTTTATTTTATACGACATTTACGCAAATTTCATATCCCAATAATACACACAAAGAAGAAATCAATCTCATTCAGATTGAACTCTATTTATAAAATTGTGTCTGTGCGACAAATTGGTGCACCACAATTCACAAATACGAACGATAAATTAAACAAGTTGAAAATTAGTTCATTAAAAGTTAAACTATATTTAATGTTCTTTATTACGAGTAAATTTGTTCATTATCTAAAAAATCAAGATGGGGTGCGTATTCCTTGCGAAATCCCTGATGAAAACGGAATTTTAACTTTGATTGATAAGTTTTTACCTGGCTATCATCGATTACTTGTTATTGCTAATGACCCAAATGATTATACTGTTAATGATTCTGTGGCAAAACTTTTAGCCGAAGCTTTTGTTATGACAAATAAAAAATTTAATGAAGTTAATGTGTTAGATAACCGTACAAAAAATCAAACAGCAGAGTTGATTCAAAATGCCGATTTAATTTTTATGTGTGGTGGTGAAATTTTACGCCAACTTGAATTTTTAAAAAAAATTAAGTTTAGCTATTTAATTAAAAATTACACTGGAGTAGTAGTTGCTGTTTCTGCTGCATCAATGTGTTTAACAAAAACAATTTGTAATTTTCCAGAACACGAAAAAGAATTAACTCAACCTCGAATTTTGCAAGGATTGGGGATTATTAACTTACGATTAATTCCGCATTTTGATGGTGAGAATTTGATTTATCAAGGAACAACGGAATTACCCAATTTAGTACAAAATTATATTCTTCCTTTCAGTGATAAGAATGAATTTTATGCAATACCCAATGGCTCTTTTATTATGTATGATGGACAAATTAAAAAATTCTTCGGTCCATTTTCTAAAATTTATAAACGGAAAGTTGTCGAATCCGTAGTTAATAATGTTTTTTAAAGTTACAAAGTACGGTTTTCTTGGGTATCTATAAATTCTTTCATTAATGGGATTAGTTCGCGTAAAGCTTCGGGATTTGTTTGCATTGCTTTGATGAATTCTTTTTTTAATGCATTAACGTTGGTTGGAATTGCTGTAGTTTTTTTACTCCTTACATTTCTTAACAAAGCTGTTTCCTTGGCGAAAATACTTTCTATAAAGCCGTTTTTTTGATTACCGTCACCATTTAAATTACGCATAATGGTGTTTTCTTGTCCTGGTTTAAAATAACCCAATTCTTCACAACGAAAAACAAAATTAGACATACCTGCGTTTCCTAAATCACACAATAAAACTTTTTGGCAAGGTCCTGATTTTTTGGTTTCTTGTAATTTCATTGCTTTGAATAAAATTTCGGGATTTAAAACGCACCACGTAATTTTTTGAGTTCCTTTCTGACCTGTGCGAACGTCAAATTGCTCACCCAAATTAACATAGTGATATTTTTGGTAGTCATTTTTAATTTCAAAAGGGAAATAAGATTTATCAACCTTCATCAATTGTAAATACGCATTCACATCAATTTCCATACATAAACAACTGTTGAAACGACATTTTGATGGTTCATAGTTGTTACGAGTTTTTACACTTAAATTATAAATGTAACGATAAACATCATCTTCCCATGGTTCATCAATCCGTCTTTCAATGGGGTAGTGCTTTTTGTCGCGCAGACTGTAACAACCATCACTATAATTTTTGAACGAATTTGCATTTTCCTTATACAAAGTGTCGTTTGCTAACCAGCAGTAGTCCACGTCTTCACGTGACGCAAAAATTAAATCTTTCAAAAAAGGATACTTTTCTAAATCCTGATGATTTAATAAACGCACGGGAACTTGTGCCTGTTCATAACCTTTGCCAATCACAGTAGGGGTAATTAGTTTATTTAATTTCATAATTTACTCCTTTTTTTCGTTCTTATTATAACACTGCATCATCATACATTTCAAGATAACATCAACAAAAATAAAATATTTTTTTTATTTACTTTGTTCGCGCTCGTTTATTATTTGTTTCGGTTTCACAAGACAAGTCGTTAATTTTTTGGTTTGATAATCAATCGCATATCGGTCAACAAAAATAACTCGGCCACAACAAGGTTTAAATAAATCATTTGCCCAAACTAACCAATATAAATTTTTGATTTTTTTATTCTCGTTTGTTTCAGTAACTTTATCAAAACCATCGGTAAAAATAATTTTATTGACAGAACGATTTTTTGAAAAACTGGCTAACGCTAAATCAAAATCAGTACCACCACGACCAACTACTGGGAAATTATCAATATCTTTTACTCTTTTTACTTCGTGGAAACCATAAAAATTAGTATCAAAACAACCGACTTTTAATTTAGCATCTTTGACGATGTGTTTAATTTGGCGTAAGAAACTTTTTAATAATTTATCATCAACCGAACCACTAGTATCCAATAAAACTTCTACTTCGGCAAGGTCACAGATTTCTAAATCTTCTAAACGTGGTTGAAAATCATTTTCTTCCTTTGCACGACGATATGACCAGCGTTCTTCTTCAAGATCAAGTTCACGACGTAAAATGCTTTGCCAAGAAATAACTGGTTTAGTAACGTTGCCAACATCACCTAAATATCTTTTTTCACCACCTTCACCTTGACCAGCTTCTTTCGCTTGACTGCTTTCTTGTTCTAATTGCTCACGAATTTTTTTCCCGATTTCACTTTTAATTTTTTCGTTAGCTTCGGTAAAATTTTTTTCATTGTAAGGTATTTTTTTACCATCATTATTTGCTTGGATTTGTTTGGCAGCTTCTTCCCATAAGTTATGGTTAGTTGGTTGTTGTCCTGATTGACCTTCACCTTGTCCATTTTGATTTACTGCATTGTCTTGTTGGTCAGCTTTTTTCCCACCCCAGATTGCGTCATAAATTTCGTTTGCTGATTTATCGATTGCATTTGGAATATCAATTGCATCTTTAGGAAGTGGTAAATTTGCCTGCTTTAACATTTGATTGATGACAGCATCTGTCGCTTTATTCCACGTTTCGTGATCTTTATCTGTTCCACGTATAATATGATCAAAAGCCACGTGCATAATTTCGTGAGCTAAAACAAAAACTCTTTCTTCGTGTGTTAATTTTTGCAAATAATCCGGCGAATAAAAAATATCGATGCCATCAGTAGCCGCCGTTTGAATTTGACTATCAGCTTTAATGGACAAACTTGCCATTACTGAACCCAACAAAGGAAACTTACTTAAAACGCCATTCTTTGTCGCTTCAATCATTCGTTGATTAGCATCCATCATTATCATCTTACTTCACCAACAAACAAAGATTTTTAATCTTTGGTGCTACCTTTTCTAATTGTTTTGCTGTCACAACAATTTGCGTTTGTTCCGGTAAAGCAAAAGCATTTAATCCTTTGTTTTTCAACAAGCCATAAAACTTTAATTGCTCATCGAAGGGGAGTGCATCAATACCATCAAGACACAAGATAATTTCTTTTTTTTCACGTGCCTTAATCAGAATTGTCATAATCCATTTTGGATATTTGAAACCATTCACATTGGGCAAGATACCCATTTCTGTTTCTTTAATCGTTGCTGGCAAAATCACAGCTGTTGGTAAATCTTTTGCTGTTAAACCTTCCACTAATAATGGCCAGTGTTGTCGATTGCGTAACAATGTGATGACTTTATTTCTAACTTCAACACTCATTATTTTTCCCAACCTTGATTTTGTTGATTTGTCGTTCCTTGCATTAAACCAGATAAGAAAAGTGCTTTTTCATTATCATTACCAACCCAAACAGAATCATACATCTTTAAAATTTCTGTGCCTAATCTTTGTTGAATAAAATCACGAACTATCGCAACTTCATCATTTTTGGCATAACGTAAACTCAAAGCTAAAGCATACTTCGCATCAAACTTAGTTGGAATTTCACTGTAAGTATAATTTCCGGCAATCACATCTTGCACAGTAATTGGTGCTTTTTGTGCAAACTCAATCAAAGAAGCCGTGATTTCATTGCCGACTTTATTTTGAATTAACTCTCTTGCCAAAACCCCTTTGTTATCGTAAATGATATCACTCACTTGTTCCCAACCACGTGGGTCAATTGCTGTTTTGGGTGGATTTTCGGGGTCGTATTGCGTATAAAAGACTTTTTCGCCATAAGTACCCACAAAGTTTGCAATCAATGGATGCACGTTTAAATGCTGTTTCTTAGCATCAAATTTGCTTCCCCATTCCAACCAATTCGGAATATCTAACGGAATTTCCACGTGTCCCACAAAACGACGGAAAAGTGGTTCTGCCATATCAAAAGCGGCAGCACTTTCGGTAATACTATTACCAGCAGCAACAACCACAGCATTTTCCGGCAACTTACCTAACTCTAAATCTAAGGTATGTTCCAAAACAATATGATAAACCAAACTTTGCACAGATGGCTTTACATTTGTAATTTCATCAATAAACACAATGTGTTTTCTGTCTGGTTCTTTCGCACATTTTTCACATAATAAATGAAACCAATATGGTGGACACCATTCACCCGATTGCGTCTTATCATTATTGCGATAAATTGTTTTACCTTTAATTTCCTCAGGTTCCATTCCGTTACGTAACTCAATTCTAATTAAATCAGGATCTAATTCTTGAACACGACGGCTTTTGCCAACACCACTCAAACCGTGGAGCATAAATGATTTTCCATTTTCGACATAGAACTTAATTTGTTCATCAATCGTCATTGGTTTTTCACGAATCTCAACACCCCAACCTTGTCGTTGTTTGAATTGTTTATTTTCTGGTTTTTGTAAATCAATAAATTTTAATTTTTCAATAATTTCGGCAAAAGCTTCATTTAAAAAATTATTCTTACTATAATCACCACCATTTGGTGCGGAGAATTCTGGATTGCCATTCGATTTAAGATTATTAACATTTAATGCGTTCAACCAAGCACGTGGTGATGAATTTTGCCATAAATGATTATAAACATCATCTTTATTCGGGTAAAAAGGCATTCCCGCATTTAATGCATATTCGGAATGTAAAACATATTTATCAATATCAGTATCTTTGGCGTTGATGTCAAATGGAATACTTGGGTCAAGCATAACTCGCCAACAAATATCTTCAACTTCTATCCAATAATAAATGTTATTCTTTTCTATACGAATAACTTTACGTTCATTTGTGTTATCCTGACTTTTAACTGCATATTCCTCGTATTGTTTGAATTTTTGATTTCTTTTATCATAACCTAAAGTATATTTTTTCCCTGTTGGAATTAACATACCATCTTCTTTTAAGCCATCCTTAAAATCCTTTTCAAAAAGAGCATTTTCTAACGGATTCACCAATGTTTGTGGAAATCTACCAATATGAAGATAAAGATGTTTGTCTTTACGTAATTTAATTAAATCCGGCATTAGTTCTTTTAATTTAAAAATTAACTTCATATCAACTTGTGTCCAAACATCAAGCGAATGTGGTAAATTTGTTTCCCAAGGATTGATACAATAAGTATCACCATCACTACCAATAATTGAAATTTTATTTTCATTAAAGTATTTTTGACTTGAACGTAAATAAGCACGACAATATTCTTTATTTTTAACTTTACTGACAATATCCATATAATCATCAAAAAGTAACGAACTTTGTAAAACAGCCAAATCACTCGGCATAATTAAATTTGGTTTATCTTTTTCAATTTCATTGATTGACTTGATGTAAAACATATCATACGTCTTAAAATTACGATTACCAAAATCACCATTTTGATCCGTATTGTCTAAAGGAGTTGGTATAAAAATATCACTTAATTCCAGCATAATAATTTTCCTTTTATATTTTTTTTAGCATAACATTTTTCAATTCTAATTTCAAGACTCAAGGCTTGATTTTCTTGATAATCTTTTATTTATATATGGTAAATATTTTGATTTTCTTACTGTTTTATGTTATACTATCACGATACGAAAAGGGGATTACTCAATGAAAGGAATCAAACAACTTGCTTTATTAGTTTGTGCTGGTATTGTTGGTGCAATGCTTGGTATTCTTATTACCACACAATGGCCCAATCTTAGCGCATCACAAGAAACTAAACACGAACACCAATTGATTGCGCACGCTGGTCAAGAAGCTACTTGTTTACAAGCTGGTACACGTGCTTATTGGGAATGTCCACAATGTGAACTTTATTTTAGCGACGTCAACGGTATTTATACAATTGATAAAACAACTTTTACTACTTGGGTTACCACCAAAAAATTAAGTCACAAAACTAACGAAAATTATCACGTCGCATATCAAGCACCAACTTGTCATCAAGCTGGTCATCGCGAATACTACGTTTGTTCCAATGGTTGTGGACAATACTTTACCGATAAAAACTGTCAAAATTGGATTGCGAAAGATTTTGTTATTTTAGCTAAAAACAAACACAGTATTGGTAATTACGTTCCAGCAGAAATCGCAACTTGCTCCAAACCAGGTCACCGTGAATATTATGAATGCACAAAATGTCACGAAACTTTTAATGATGTTAATTGTACACAACCAAGTGGCGATGTTACGGTAATTGTTAATCACGTAACTGATAATGAACATTTTAATGCTTATCAAGATGCAACTTGTTTAGCAGCAGGTCACCAAGCACATTATCAATGTTTAAATTGTGACAAAAAATTTACTGACGAAAATTGTCAAAATGAAATTATCGATGTTGAAATTCCACAAAAAAATCATTCATCTTACGCAACTAACCATATTCATTATCAAGCACCAACTTGTGAAACAACAGGAAATCAAGAATACTGGATTTGTGAAAATGGTTGCGCACAAAAATTTAAAGAAGTAACGTGCGATAATTTAGTAACAGATGCAGAATTAACCATTCCAGCATTAGGTCATAATTTCCAATTCGTTAAAATCAACGAAAGTGAAAAACCTCAATATACTTACAATAATGACACATTTCAACACGGCTGGCTATCTTACCAAAAAATTTGTACCAACACAAACTGTGATAAATTCCACGGCATTAAAGAAGTTTGTGGTTTTGCAAAATTAGACGCAACCAATAACCAAACTTATTCATCAGTAACAACGACAATTGATTATACCAATCATAATGACGAATTAGAGGTTTTCGATCTTTACACTTTAGATTGGAATAACAGCACAATTCAAAATGATACTACAAAAATTGTGATTAAACTTGCTGGTACCTACAACATCAGTGAAAACAACCAAAATCAAGCTACAATGATTGACCAAAAAGGTAACGTGATTAAAGTTAACGAAATTGCATCGATTAACAATTTAACATTAACCGTAAACATCGCTGACTTTGATACAAACAATATCTTAACCTGGCAATTCGACTGGGACGGCGACGGCAACTACGAACAAACCATTAAAGTTAAAGTGATAAATTACTAATTATCAAATAATTATCATTAAAAAAACGCACCGGAGTGGTGCGTCTTTTTTATTGTGTTGTTATAATTATTTAGCGTTCTTATATTTCCAAGCTTCGTTGGTAATTTTACGCATAAATTTAATTGTTTCAATTGGGAAATTACCCATAGCTGTTTCTTCTGAAGTCATAACTGCGTCTGTTCCGTCGTAAACTGCATTTGCAACGTCGGTTGTTTCAGCACGACTTGGACGTGGTTTTTGCATCATATTCAACATCATTTCAGTAGCAACAACTACAAATTTATTTGCTGCATTACATTTTTTAATAATCATTTTTTGAACTGTTGGTAATTTTTCTAATGGGTATTCAACACCTAAATCACCACGAGCAACCATAATACCGTCAGCTTCTGCAATGATTTCGTCTAAATTTTCTACAGCTTGTACACTTTCGATTTTAGCGATAATTGGGGTAGCACCAGTAATTTTACGCATTTCACGAATATCTTCAGCTTTATTAACAAAAGATGCTGCGATTAAATCAACTTTTTGTTCAACACCAAATTTTAAATCTTCAATATCTTCTGGGCGTAAGAATTGTAAGTGTACATCAACACCTGGAACAGCCATTGATTTCTTATCTGACATTTTGCCACCAACTTCAATTTGTAAAACAATTTCTTTACCTTTAACTTCTTGAACTTTGGTAACAATTAAACCGTTACAAATTAAAACGGTATCACCAGGTTTAACATATTTGTATAAATCTGGGTGTGAAATTGAAACACCTTGTTGATTTCCAACACGTTCATCACAGTACAATGAGAAAATATCACCAGGTTGAACCGTTACTTCGCCATTTTCAAATGTACGTAAACGAATGTCTGGTCCTTTGGTATCTAACATAATTTTAATGTCTTTACCGTATTTTTCATTTACTTCGCGAACCTTTGCGAATTTACGACCATGTTCTTCATGGCTTCCGTGACTGAAATTACAACGGGCAATTGCCATTCCCGCATCAGCCAATCCTTTGATTTTATCTGCTTCTTCGGTTGCAGGACCGATGGTGCAGATAATTTTGATTTCTTTTTGATTATTGCTTTCCATAACCTTAATTATAAATAATCTGAAGAATTTTGTCGATTGTTTTTTCTAAATTATCATTCATAATCACGTGGTCGAAGTGCTCAGCTTCCTTTATACACTCATCATAATCAGCCATTCTTGCTTCAATATCTTTTAAAGCATCACCACGACGGTGTAAACGTTGTTCTATTTCATTTTTATCGGCTGTAATAAAAATTGTTACGACATCTTGAAAACGTGATTTCAAAGCATTTACGCCGATTAAATTACAATCTTTTAATGGAATTTTATTTTGTGTAAATAACTCTTGGATATATTTTTCACTCATTCCACGTTTTTCACCGTGACGTATCGTGTATTCAAAAATATCACCACTGGCTACCATTTGGTCAAATTCTTCATTACTAACAAAATGATAAGGATTCCCTTGGCTTTCATTTGGACGCATTGCACGTGTAGCAACCGAAACTAACTTTGCAAAACGGTCAGGATATTTTTTTACTAATGTTTTAATAATTGTATCTTTACCAGCACCACTTGGACCTTCAATCACAACAATTCTTTGGTTTAATTTTTCCATAAATAATCTTATCTTGATTTACGGTTTTCGTCAAATCCAGACATTAACTTATTTATTTGTTGAAATAAAAAAGTAACCATCAATTACGGTTACTCTTTTTTACTTAACCAACACACACCACACAAGTTATTTATAAAATATTTTTTTTCTTATTATAGGATGTAAGTATGTAAGTAACTTTTGTTAATAAATCTTCAATTTTAACACGTTCTTGTTGCATTGTATCACGATTACGAATGGTAACTGCGCCATCATTTAAAGTATCATAATCAACAGTAAAACAAAGGGGAGTACCGATTTCGTCTTGACGGCGATAACGTTTACCGATTGAACCAGCATCATCATAAGTTACGGTAAAATTTTGTTGTAAATCACGGTAAAGTTTTGTTGCTGTTTCGGTTAAACCTTTCTTTTGTAAAGGTAAGACGCAAATTTGGTATGGTGCTAAGGCTGGATTTAATTTTAACACGACACGCGTATCACCATCTGGTAAAGTTTCGGTTTGATAAGCATCACACAAAATAGCCAAGAATAAACGTTCCAAACCTTGTGAACTTTCAATGACAGTCGGAATATATTTTTGGTTCGTTATTGGGTCAAGATATTCCATTGATTTTTTTGATAAGTTTTGGTGGTTAGTTAAATCGTGTACACCACGGTGGTGTGTTCCGTTTAATTCACCCCAACCGAAAGGGAAGTTATATTCCATATCGCAAGCAGCCTTTGCATAAAAGACTAATTTTTCGTGGTCGTGGAAACGTAAATTTTCGGCACGAACACCTAAAGTATTGGTTACAAAATTCCAAATTTTTTGTTTATATTTTTCGTAAAGCGCCATTGCTTCGTCAGCGTGGCAGAAAAGTTGGTGTTCCATTTGTTCAAATTCGACCGTACGAAAAATAAAATTACCCGGTGTAATTTCATTACGGAAAGCTTTACCAATTTGTCCAATACCAAAAGGAACTTTTAAACGCATACTACGTTGAACATTAACAAAGTTAATAAACTCGCTTTGTGCTGTTTCCGGACGTAAGAAAATTTGGTCAGCATTATTTTGCGTCACGCCACGGTGTGTTTCAAACATTAAGTTAAATTGGCGAATGGGTGTCCAATTAAATTTTCCACACTTTGGACAAACTAAATGATGTTCTTGAATGTATTTTTCTAAAGCTTCATTCGTCCAACCATCAGCGTTAATTTTGTCATCGTGGCTTTCAATCAATTTATCGGCACGTGTCCGAGTTTGGCAATCTTTACAATCCATTAAAGGGTCAGAGAAGCCACCAACGTGACCACTGGCAACCCAAACGTTGCGATTCATTAAGATACCACCATCTAAACCAACACTATTGTCGTTAGTGGTTACAAACTCTCGCCACCATAATTGTTTGATGTGATTTTTTAATTCAACACCTAACGGACCGTAGTCCCAGGTATTTGCTAAACCATCGTAAATTTCCGAACCTTGAAAGACAAAGCCACGGTTTTTACACATTGCGATAATTGTATCAATGGAAACTTTGTCGGTTGTTTTTGTTGTCATTTAAGCTACTCCTTACTTCTTTTTTAAGACGGTAATACCGTGCATATATTTATGTAAAGCTACTGGAATATTAACGCTACCGTCAGCGTTTTGGTATTGTTCTAAAATTGCTGGAATCAAACGAGAAGTTGCTAAACCTGAACCGTTTAAGGTGTGTAATAAAATTGTTTTACCATCAGCGTCTTTCGTACGAATATTCGCACGACGTGCTTGATAATCGGTTGCATTAGAAACTGAAGAAACTTCTTTGTAACCTTTCATTGAGGGAATGAAAACTTCCAAGTCATAAGTCTTTGCCATACTTGCCGAACAATCACCAGCAGCCAATGCTGTAGTTTGGAAATGAAGACCTAAACCTTCGAGTAATTTTTGACCATTACGGACTAATTCTTCGAAGAATTGTGGACTGTGTTCTGGTAAACAATAAACAAACATTTCAACTTTATTAAATTGATAACCACGAATCATACCACGTTCATCGGTACGGTAAGAACCTGCTTCTTTACGGTAGCAGGGAGTATAACTGAAATATTTTAATGGCATTTGTGCATTATTTACAATTTCATCACGATGTAAGTTTAATAAAGCTGTTTCTGCCGTCGGTAATAAGAATTTACTTTTCTTTGGGTCTTTATCAAAATTAGTAATAAAAACATCGTCGACAAATTTAGGAAATTGACCAGCAGCATAACCACTGTCCCAGTTTAATAAATGTGGTGGCATAATGAATTTATAACCATTTGCAATATGGAAATCGATGAAGTAATTCAATAAAGCCCATTCTAACATTGCGCCTGCGCCGGTATAAACCCAAGTTTTTGCGCCACTTAATTTTGCGCCACGTTCGTAATCAATTAAACCTAAACTGGTAGCCAAACTAACGTGGTCTTTCCATTCAAAATTTAGTTCAGGTTTTTTCCCAAAAGTCGCAATGACACGATTATTTTCTTTGCCACCTGCCACAACTTCAGGAAGGGGAATATTGGGTAAAGCCGAAAGTATTTCAAAAATCTTATCATTAATTTTATTTAATTCAGCATCGCCGTTTGTAATCTTATCACCGATTGCTTTCATTTCGGCAATTTGCTTACTTGCGTCTTTTCCTTCTTTTTTTAACTTTGCAATAATTGCGCTGTTTTCGTTACGTTTTTGGCGACGTGCTTCGTTACGTTGGATTAAATTACGACGTGTATTGTCAAATTCAATAACACTGTTAAAGTCAACTTGACAGCCACGTTTTGCCAGTTGTTGTTGTACCCAAGTCGGGTTACTACGGATTAAATTTATGTCGAGCATAAATTCAGTATATAATATTTTTACACCTTTCGGCAATGGTTTATCGGCGATTAAAATTCACTTGGTTGTTCGTCAGTGTCGCCACCTGGTGTCATAATGGCTTTGATAGCATCTTTTAAAGGTTCTTCTTCAAAAGTATTGTGGTTATTTGACCACGTGTAAGTAATTTTATAGGTTGGTGAAATTTCAAATGTTGCAAATTGTAAGCCGTCCATATAAGCCAACATTTTAATGGTTGGTTTTAAGAAACGACGTGAACGCTCGGGTAAATTATTTACATACTTTTCCGAAAGTAAAATTTCGTAAGGTTTACCTTTATTATCTTGTGTGATAATCAGTGCTTTTTTAAACTTACTTACTTCAGTGTTAAAGATAGAAAATTTCATTTGGTCAATTTTTTTTTGTTCATCTTTAGTCAAGGTTAACATCATTGTTGGTTTAATTTTACCTAATTCACTTTTGATGAGTGGATCTAAGGAATTATTACCTAACTCAGATTGAAAACGTGCTGAAACATTCGGGAAAATTCTATCGACATCATCTGGTGCAAAATCTGAAGAACGAACAACGATTTCGTGTGCTTTTTTAATTTTCGTACACAATTTTTCAATTTCACGCATTACGATATCGTAAAAAAATAGGTTTGTAAAAATATACGCTCTTTGCAGGGAATTCTTAACCAACTTTTCGGTTAGCATACAAGCAATAATGCCATCTTCGGTTACAGTAAAACTTTGATTGATTGCATTACAACTTTGGAAATTCATTAACCTAACCTCACAGGTAAAACTAAGAATAAATAATCACCACGTTTAGCACTGGTAATCACGCAAGGTGCTAATGGGGTAGTAAATGATAATTTAACAAATTCGTCATCAATGGTATTCAAAGCATCGAACATATATTTCGAATTAAAGGCAATTTTGATGTTAGTACCATCTAAATTAGCTGGTACACGTTCGTTGATTTGACCTTTATCGTTGTTTGCGTAAAGTTCCAAACTCTTGTCGGCTGTTGTAATGGTTAATAAGTTAATTTTGTTCGAGCCAGCTAACAAACCAGCACGACCAACCGAAGCTAATAATGGAGCAGTTTCCACAACTACATTAGAATTAAATTCTGTTGGAATAATTTGGCGATAGTTCACAAAATCACCATCAATTAAACGTGAAGCAAAAACCGTACTACCAATACTAATTTGAACAAATTTTTTGTCCACGATTAAACCGATTTCTTCTTTGTCATCAATTAACATACGACGCATTTCTTCCAAAGCACGGCAAGGAATAATCAATTTTGCCGAACCCGTTGGACGTACTAAAGGTTTAATGATGCGTGCTAATCGGAAACCGTCCAAAGCAACTGCTGTAATGGTGTTATTGTTTGCATCAACATCAAATAAAGCACCACGTAAAACTGGACGAGCATTGTCTTGTGCTGTGAATGGTGTTGTTTTGTTGATAATTTCACGTAAATCACTACTCTTTAAAAAGAATAATGGTTTTGCTTCTAAGTTGATTAAATCTGGATATTCTGCCACCGGCATACAAGAGAAGTTACCATCATTACCTTCGCCGTGTTCGATGACTGCCGAAGTATCACTGCTGGTGAAAGTAATTTGACCTTTGCCGATTTTGCCGATGTATTCACCAAACAATTTACCAGGCAATAAAGCGCTACCTTCTTGTTTAACGTCTGCGTGAATTGTTTTACGAATGTATAATTCTAAGTCTGTTGCAAAAAAAGTAACTGTGTCACCTTCTGCTACAATTTTAATCCCTTCTAAAATTTGGTTGATTGTTTTACTGTTTGTTCCGTGTGCTACAATCGCCACAGCACTTTTTAAATCTTCGCCGTCACAAATAAATTTCATACTCTAATTATAACGGAATTTTAGGGGAGTGTCTATTGCTTTAATTCAACAGCTAATAAAAATTTTTCGCCGTTATAGAACTCAATCAAATAATTTGTGAAATAAGCATTTAACTGACTGGTGATGGCATCTTCAATATAAGTACGGCATTCGTCCAGGTTGTGAAGTTCTAATTTATTTAAAGTTATGCGACCTTCTTCGCCGTAACCGTAGTCGTGTTGCATCACATAGCGTAACGTAGCAATGTTTTGCACTTTGGCTTCGGTTTGAGTTGGGGGCAGTGTTTCCCGAGCCACTTTGGGTGCATTAACCATCGCCATTGTGTGGTCAGACAAACTAATCAATAAGCTTTTTCCACGGCGACTGACAGGATTGCTAATTTCTGTGCGCATTATCGTTTGTAAAAAATCAATGACAAAATCCGGATGTGTACTATCGTGTACTTCTTGTGTTTTTTCCATACTTACATTATAAAGGAAAGGTAATCACGTACCAACCAAAATCGTTTTACAAATTTCGACAAATTACGACATTACGTTCAACGTCTTTCCTATATATATAGAAGTAGTTATTCGTTTAATTGTTTTAAAATATCTTCGACAGCACTTTTTAATTTATGGTCAGTGTTCATTAAATTAGCAATTTTATCACGTGAGTAAATGACCGAAGCGTAAGTACGGCCACCTAGGATTTCGCCGATTTCGGTCAAAGGTACACCTTTTAAACGTTCGGTTAGTAAGTAAGCTGTGACCATACGTGCATCGGCCAATTTTTCGGTACGACGTTTACCAGTGATTTCATCAGGTGTTACATTAAAGTAAGCAGCCGATGTGGCAATGACACGTGCAGCTGTATCACCAACACGTGCATTTTCTTCGTTCCCAGAATTATCTGCCAAAGCGGCGGCACAATCTTCGATAGTTGGAATCGTGTGACCGTTTAATTCAGCATAAACAATAATTTTAATTAAATGGCCTTCCATATCACGGATGTTTTCGTTGACTTTGTTAGAATACTCAGCAATATAGGAAGCAACTTCATTTGATAAAAATTTATCTTCTAATGCTGCTTTTTTTTGTAAGATTGCTGTACGCATTTCAATATCAGGGTTGCGAATATCTTGGAAAATTCCACTCTTTAAACGAGATTGTAAACGTTCGGACAAAGTTGCAATTTCGTTAGGGTGACGGTCGCTGGTTAAAACAATTTGACGTTGGTGTTCGAATAAGTCATTGAAAGTGTGGAAGAATTCTTCTTGTGTTGCTTGCTTGCTGGCTAACTCTTGAACATCGTCAATCAATAAAACATCAACGTTACGGTATTTTTCACGGAAAGCACCAAAATCACCTTTTTGTTTAATTACGTTAACATAGTCATCGGTGAATTTTTCAATCGTCGTTAAAACTAATTTGGTCGCAGGGTTGTCTTCTAAAATATGATTTGCAATCGCATTCAATAAGTGTGTTTTCCCTAATCCGGAACGACCGTAAATAAAAAGTGGATTGATTTTTTTACCCGGATGTTTGGCAACGAATTCAGCCATTGCCGCAACTTCTTGGTTTGATTTACCCACGATAAAGTTTGTAAAAGTTTGTTGTGGGTTAATGTTGTTATTGTAAATAATTGGTTCTGGTGTTGCGACTTCAGTCACAGGATTATTTCGTGCATCACGACGTTCTTTTTCAACAGCATCAATAATTTCCACTTTTTCAACTAAGGGGGCAACAGCTTTAATGGCGTAGTCGATATGAGGAAAGTGGCGTTCGTTGCGTGCGTAGTTTGCGTCACGTGTTGACATTGCTGTTAAAATAAAAGTTCCATCTTCGAAAGCTTCAGGCATTAAGGGTTGAATATATAAATCAAAAGAGATACTACTGACATTATTTTCAATAATCGGTAAGGCTTGTTTCCAAATTTCATTTACGTCCATCTTGCCAAAAGCATAGCACATTTTGGGGTAGTTTGTAAATTATATATCTAATGTCAACATTTTTTAAAGTTAAGGTTGACGGAAATTGTCGTTTATGTTATTCTTGTCTTTATGAAAAGAACTTGGCAACCTAGTAAAGTTAAACGTCGTCGTACAGTTGGTTTCCGTAAACGTATGAAAACAGCTGCTGGTCGTAATGTTCTCCGTCGCCGTCGTGCACGTGGTCGTAAACGTTTAACCACCAAATAATATGTTACCGATTAGGTATCGCTTAAAGAAGCGAAAAACATTTAACTACTTACACCAACACGGAAAGCGTCAGAGTGGTGCTTACGTGATGGTGTATTTTTGTAGTGCTACGAATTTAAAAGTTGGTTTTAGTGCTAGCAAAAAAGTCGGTAATAGTGTTGTTCGTCACCGTGCTGTGCGTTTAATGCGTGAAGCAATGCGCCCATTATTAAATCGTGTCCAGCGACGTACCAATTTAATTGTTATTGCGAAATCTGGTATTACACAACAGCATCTCTTATATATAACATTAGATTTGGAAAACACTTTGAAAAAAGCTGGGCTTGTGTTATAATCGTATTTAATTATGAATATTCAGTTTCCGTCCGGTAGTGGCATTGAAGGTTTTGTTTATTGGTTAATCGCCGAAATTATGAGTTGGGGTTGGGTTTCCTATGGTTTTGCCATAGTTTTCTTTACCTTATTTATTAAGTTGATTTTATCACCATTAGATTTCTTAAATCGTTTATTATCACGTCGTACACAAATTCGCCAACAAACTTTGTCAGGGGAAATTGCTGATTTAGAAAAAATCTACAAAAATGACCCAATGGGATTTACCCGTGCACGTCAAGCTTTGTATCAAAAAAATGGTGTTGGTGGCTTGGGTGGTAGTTTGATTTCTTTGGTTAGTGTAATTGTAACAATGGTGGTCTTCTTTCAAGTGATGGGTGCCTTGAATAATGTTTCACACCACAATATGCGTATGCAATACGAAGAATTACAAGGTGTTTATCAAGAATATGTTGCCGACAAAGATGCGAATAATTTAACCGATGCGCAAAAAACCGAATTAGGCACACTTTTAAATGATAAATATCAAGATACTAAAGTTTCTTTTGGTTGGATTAAAAATATCTGGCAACCAGACAGTCCGATGGCACGTGCTGGTATGTCAGTTGATGATTATAACAAAAACCAAGCTGATGAATATCGTTTGAAAACAGATGAAGCGAAAAATGAATACAATACAATTTACAGTTATATTAAAGTAACCAATGAATCAAATGGTTTCTTTATTTTGGCTGTATTATCAGCTGTGACAATTTTCTTGTCGACCAAAATTAACAGCTTGATGCAAAAAAGAATTGCACCACAAAAGAAAGCAGCAGAACCGGCAGAACCTATCATTACTTATTCAATGCGTGATGCTAAACAACAAGGTACGGAAGAAAAACCTGTTGTTGACCCAGCACAAATGGGAAAAATGATGTCGTGGATGATGCCTTTAATTTACGTTTTATTTGCGACAATGCAAACTTCAGCTTTTGCAATTTATATGATTGCTTCGTCTGTGGTCTCGACAGCTTTGTCGGTGGGTTTCTCTTTCTTGGTTGATGCTATCTTGAAAAATATGAAGAAACCTGAAATTACTAAAGAATTCGATGCAACGGTGATTAACCCGCATGCGAAGTATTTCAAAGGAGGAAAAAAATGAAAGAAATCATAGTTAGTGCGAAAACGTTAGACGAAGCCATCACCAAAGGATGCGCTGAATTAGGTGTTGCGATGGACGAAGTCGATTTTGAAATTGTCGACGAGGGTGGTGTGTTTCGCAAAATGCAAGTTAGGTTAACGGTTAAAAACGCAGCAACCGAAGAAACAGCAATCGAAACATTGCCAGCAGAAGAACCAGTTGTGGAAGAACCTGTGGTTCAAGTACAAAAAGGCAAGGTAGAAGAATTTGAAATCGGTGGTAAGGCTAAAACTGAACGTCCTGCCAAAGCACCACGTAAAGTTACCGAATTTGACCCAAAATGTCCAAAATTTACCAAGACTTTGGAATTTGCCGAAAAATTCTTTAAATTGATGGATGAAAGCTTGACTGTTACGACATCACACGATGACCAAGAGTTTATCATTGCTGTGGAAGGTGATGATGTTGGTCGTTTGATTGGTAAGAATGGTCAAACGATGGCAGCAATCAATTCTTTGATTCACGCAATTGCCATCAATACGCATACCGATGAACCACGTCGTGTTTCGGTTGATATTGGTAATTACCGTGCAAAACGTAAAGAATACTTGATTGACTTAGCCAAACGTAAAGCCGAACAAGTCAAAACAACAGGACGTCCGGTTCGTTTAAAACCAATGCCAGCTCGTGAACGTGTCATTGTGCACTTAACTTTACAAGACGTGGAAGGTATTATTACGGAAAGTGAAGGTAACGAACCACAACGTTATTTAGTCATTAAACCAGGCGCAAGATAAGCCATTTTCAAAACCTTAATTTAAGCCTTGAAAAGCCACCGATACGGTGGTTTTTTCACGCCTATATATATAAGAAGTTGTTGTAAATACGTTGCAATTTAAGGGTTGAATATGTTATAATAATTCATTATGAGTAATGAAAAAACAGCGCAGAAAAAAACTGCTGGAAGTTCAAATTATGAAGCAAAAGACATTACCGTTTTGGAAGGTTTAGACCCTGTTCGTAAACGTCCTGGTATGTATATCGGTTCGACTGATACGCACGGTTTGCATCACTTAATTACCGAAGTTGTGGACAATAGTGTCGACGAAGCTTTGGCTGGTTATTGTACCGAAATTAGTGTCACAATCGAACGTGATGGTTCTATTTCTGTTTTGGATAATGGTCGTGGTATTCCAACCGGTATTCACCCAACCGAAAAAATTTCGGCAGTGCAGTTGGTCTTAACCAAATTACACGCTGGTGGTAAATTCGGTAAAGGTGGTTATTCAATTTCGGGTGGTTTGCACGGGGTTGGTGTTTCCGTTGTTAACGCTTTGTCCGAATGGTTAGAAGTTGAAGTTTATCAAAATGGTAAAATCCATCATCAATCTTATAACCGTGGTGTGCCACAAGCCCCATTACGCGAAATTGGTAAAACTGATAAACACGGTACTAAAGTTATGTTCTATCCAGATGCTGAAATCTTTGACACCATTGAATTTAACTATGAAACTATGAAAGTCCGTTTGCGTGAATTGGCTTTCTTGAATAAAGGTCTTGTGATTAAATGTGCTGATTTGCGTCCAGGTCGTGAACACAAAGATAATTTCTGCTACAAGGGTGGTATTAAGGAATTCGTTGAAAGTTTGAACAAAGGTAAGGATTTGGTCATTCCAGAAATTATCTATGTTCACAAAAAGAATAAAAACAACGAAGTAGATGTTGCTTTCCAATGGAATGATGGTTACAGCGAAAACATCCACACCTATGCAAATAATATTAACACACAAGAAGGTGGTGTGCATTTAATCGGTTTCCGTAATGCTTTGGCAAAAGCCATTAACGATTATGGCCGTAAAGCTAATTTGATTAAAGAAAGCGACAAATTAACCATTGAAGACGTTTTGGAAGGTGTGGTGGCAATTATTTCGGTTAAGTTGGAAAATCCACAATTCGAAGGTCAAACCAAAACTAAATTAGGTAACGCTTATATGCGTGGTGAAGTAGAAAAAGCCGTTCAAGAAAAATTCGGTGAATTCTTGGAAGAAAATCCAAAGTCAGCGAAAGAATTGATTTTGAAATGTCAAACGGCTCGTAATGCGCGTGAAGCTGCTCGTCGTGCGAAAGATTTAGTCCATCGTAAAGGTGTCTTGGAAAACACAACTTTGCCTGGTAAATTAGCAGACTGTACCGAACGTGATCCAAAATTCTGTGAAATCTTCATCGTCGAGGGTGACAGTGCAGGTGGAACAGCTAAGCAAGGTCGTGACCGTCGTTTCCAAGCAATTTTGCCATTGCGTGGTAAAATTTTGAACGTTGAAAAAGCACGTTTGGCTCGTGTTTTAGAAAGTGAAACAATTAAGAATATGATTACAGCTTTTGGTTGTGGTATTCAAGAAGATTTTGATATCACACGTTTACGTTATCACAAAATTATTACGATGTCCGATGCTGACGTGGATGGTAGCCATATTCGTATCTTGTTATTAACATTCTTGTACCGTTTTATGCGTCCTTTGATTGAAGGTGGTTATGTTTATGCCGCACAACCACCATTGTATAAAATTACTCGTGGTAGTGAAGAATTGTATGCTTACAGTGATGCAGAATTAGAACAAATTACCGGTAAGGGTGGACGTGGTAAAGCTAATGTCCAACGTTACAAAGGTTTGGGTGAAATGAACGCTGAACAATTGTGGGAAACGACAATGAATCCAGCAAATCGTACCTTGGTACAAATTACCTTGGAAGATGCTTTTGCCGCCGACGAAATTTTCTCAACATTGATGGGTGAAAAGCCAGAATTACGTCGTGAATACATCGAACGTAATGCAGCGAACTTCACACAGGATTTGGATATTTAAGGAGTAATTTATGAGAAAGAAAGATTATAGCGAAGAATTACAGGAAATTGTTGATAATACGAAATACGTCAAAGTAAAGATTGAAGACGAAATTCACAAATCGTTTATGTCTTATGCGATGATGGTTAATATGAGCCGTGCGATTCCAGATGTACGTGATGGTTTGAAACCTGTTCATCGTCGTATTTTGTATTCAATGAGTGAATTAGGTTTAACACACGATAAACCATTCAAGAAATGTGCTCGTATCGTCGGTGAATGTTTGGGTAAATATCACCCACACGGCGATAGTTCTGTTTATGATGCGTTGGTGCGTTTGGCACAACCATTTACTATCAATATGCCTTTGATTGATGGACACGGAAACTTTGGTTCTGTGGATGCTGACCCACCGGCTGCAATGCGTTACACCGAAGCTCGTTTGTCGGCTGTGGCCAGCGAAATGTTGCGTGATATTGACAAAAATACTGTTGACTTCCGTCCTAACTTCGACGAAACCGAACAAGAACCAATTGTCTTGCCTTCACGTTTCCCGAACTTGTTGGTTAATGGTAGTGATGGTATTGCTGTTGGTATGGCAACCAATATTCCACCACACAACTTAGGTGAAGTTATTGATGGTGTTGTTGCTTTAATTGAAAATCCTGATATTGAAATTGACCAATTGATGCGTATTATTCCTGCACCGGATTATCCAACGGGTGGTATTATTATGGGACGTGCTGCTTTGCGTCACGCCTATAAAACAGGGCACGGTAGCATTGTCTTACGTGCGACAACTGAAATTGAAGAACACAATGGACGTAACCGTATTATTGTTACCGAAATTCCATATCAAGTTAACAAAGCAAAATTAGTTGAAAGCATTGCTTTGTTAGTACGTGATAAACGTATTGAAGGTATTACCAGCGTTGACGAAGAATCTGACCGTCACGGTATGCGTATTGTTATCAACTTGAAGAAAGACGCACAAGCGCAAGTTGTATTAACTAACTTATTCAAACAAAGCCAGTTACAAATTTCAATGGGTATCAATTTCTTGGCGTTGGTCGGTAACGAACCAAAAGTCTTGAACTTGAAAGAAATGTTGTATTACTACTTGGAACACCAAAAAGAAGTTGTTTTACGTCGTACCAAATTTGATTTGGAAAAAGCCGAAGAACGTGCTCACATTTTGGAAGGTTTGGTAAAAGCATTAGCAAACATTGACGAAGTTGTTGCAATTATTAAAGCTTCAAAAGACAAGATTGATGCAGCAGCTAAATTGATGAAACGTTTTGTTTTGACCGACCGTCAAGCAAACGCGATTTTGGAAATGCGTTTACAACGTTTGACCAGTTTGGAAGTTGAAAAACTCAAAGCCGAATTGGAAGAATTACGTCTTTTAATTATTGAATTAAAATCAATTATTGCTAGCCAACCAAAATTATTGGCTTTAATCAAGAAAGAATTGTTAGAAATTAAAGAAAAATATGCTGTGGAACGTGTTACAGAATTGACTACTGACTACGGCGATATTGATATTGCTGACTTGATTGAAAAAGAAGATGTTGCTGTATCAATGACACACTGTGGTTACATTAAACGTTTACCATTGACCGAATACAAAGCACAACGTCGTGGTGGTAAAGGTTCAAATACCCACACGACCAAGGAAGAAGACTTTGTCGAACGTATGTTTGTTACGAACACTCACCACGACTTATTGTTCTTCACTAATTTAGGTAAGGTTTATCGTATTAAGGCTTTTGAAGTTCCAGAAGCAACCAAAGGTTCAAAAGGTCGTGCGATTGTGAACTTGTTACAATTAGCAAACGAAGAAAGAGTTGCTGCTGTCATTCCGATGGAAGATTACGAAATTGGACATATCGTGTTAGCAACCACCTTCGGTATGATTAAGAAAACTAAGTGTAGCGAATTTGCACGTATTGCGCGTACTGGTAAGATTGCAATTGGCTTGAACGATGGTGACCAATTGATTGCTGCGGCACATACTGCTGGTGCTGACGAAATTATTATGGCATCCAGTTCGGGTAAATGTATCCGTTTCAGTGAAGAAGATGTTCGTCCAATGGGACGTGGTGCAGCCGGTGTTAAGAGTATGAATATTGACCGTGATACCGAAAGCATTGTTGATATGAGTGTCATCGAACCAGGTTGTGAAATCTTAACTGTTTCGGCAAATGGTTACGGTAAACGTAGTGACCCAGATGATTACCGTTTACAATCTCGTGCTGGTAAAGGTATTAAAGCTGGTGTGTTCAATGAAAAGACTGGTCCATTAGTTAACTTGAAACAAGTTCGTACTGAACAAGATATTATGTTAATTGGTGATAACGGTACAATGATTCGTACCAAAGCAAGTTACATTTCTAAGATTGGCCGTGATACACAAGGCGTACGTATTATGCGTGTTGGTGAAGGTGCTAAGATTGTGGCTGTGGCTGTGGCTGAACCACAAGAAGAAGACGAAGAAGGCGACGGCGAATAAAATTTAAAAAAGGTAAATAAATGAATGAAAACCTACGATTTTCGTGCGATTGAAAAAAAATGGCAAAACGTGTGGGCGCAAGATAAGCGCTTCGAAACCAAAGACAAAGTTGATGGTAAAGAAAACGCATATATCTTGATTGAATTCCCTTATCCAAGTGGGAAAGGCTTGCATATTGGACATATGCGTAGTTATACAGCGCTTGATGCTTTAGCAAGACGTTTACGCTTACAAGGTAAGAATGTTTTGTTTCCGATGGGAATTGATGCGTTTGGCTTGGAAGCTGAACGTACAGCAATTCGTGAACACATCGCGCCACAACAAGTCGTTGCTCGTAATACGGCAACTTTCCGTGAACAATTATCACGTGTAGGTTTATCAATTGACTGGTCACGTTTTATTTCAACTTGTGACCCAGAATATTACAAATGGACACAATGGCAATTCTTACAATTCTATAAAAAAGGAATTGCTTACAAAGGAACGGCTAATGTTAACTACTGTCCTAACTGTGGTATTTTAGCAAATGAAGAAGTCGAAAATGGCACTTGTTGTCAATGTCACGCCGAAACCGAACAAAAAACAATTCCACAATGGATGATGAAGATGACGGCTTACGCTGACCGTTTGATTGATGATTTAAGCGAGACCGATTACTTACCACACATTAAAACCAGTCAAATCAATTACGTAGGACGCAGTTACGGTGTCGAAGTTGATTTCCAAATTCAACAAGGTGGTCAAATCAAAATTTTCACTACTTGTATTGAAACAATTTTTGGTTGTACTTTTGTCGTCCTTGCACCAGAACATCCGTTGTTGAATACTTTACAACCACAAATTAAAAACTGGGAAGCTGTCCAACAATATCGCCAGCAAGCAGCACGTAAGAGTGAATTTGAACGTGCACAAATGGCGAAAGATAAAACTGGTTGTCGTTTGGATGGTATCGTTGCGATTAACCCGGTCAACGGTCAAGCAGTTGATGTTTACATCGCTGACTTCGTGTTGGGTAATTACGGTACAGGCGCAGTTATGGCTGTGCCAACGCACGACCAACGTGATTATGAATTTGCAACTAAACACAACATTCCAATGGTGCAAGTCATCGATGGTAAAATTGACGGTGCAGCTTTGGAAAAAGATGTGTATCTTGCTCAAAATGCAAAGTTAATCAACTCGGCACAATTTACTGGTCAAACAGTGCAAGAAGCAAAGAAAAATATCACGCATTGGTTGGCTGAAAAGGGTGTCGCTCGTGAAACCAAAAATTATAAAATGCACGACTGGGTGTTTGCTCGTCAACGTTACTGGGGTGAACCAATTCCGATTATTCATTGTCCACATTGTGGTATGGTTCCTGTTCCAGAAAAAGATTTGCCTGTTTTGTTACCTGAAACACAAAGTTATGAAGCGACGAACGATGGTCAAAGTCCATTAGCTAAAATTGCCGAATGGGTAAACGTTAAATGTCCAACCTGTGGTGCTGATGCAAAACGTGAAACCGATACAATGCCAGGCTGGGCAGGCAGTTGTTGGTATTTCATTCGCTATTGCGACCCTCATAACCAGCAAGCTTTTGCTGACCCAGAAAAGATGAAAGCGTGGTTGCCGATTACTTTATATAATGGTGGTAACGAACATACAACACGTCATTTACTGTACGCTCGTTTCTGGACAAAGTTCTTGTATGACCAAGGTTTATTTCCGTTAAACGAATTCTGTAAAGCACGTATTTCGCAAGGTATCATTTTGGGTGAAGGTGGTGTAAAAATGAGTAAGAGCTTGGGGAATACGGTTGACCCACGTGATGTTGCCGACCAATATGGTACAGATGCTTTGCGTTTGTGGGTTTTGTTCATTGGTGATTACCAAGAAGTTGCTGTCTGGAGTAACGACGGTGTCAAGGCGTGTCATCGCTTGTTGCAACGTGTTTGGGCGTTACAAGACAAAGTTGTGGCCGGCAATACATTCAGTCCAGCTTTGAAATATTTATTTAACTATTCCATTCAAAAAATTACAACTGATATGGAAGCGATGAAATACAATACAGCTGTATCACAAATTATGATTTTAATGAATGCGATTGAAAAACAAGGTACGATTAACCGTTACGAATATGAAACATTGTTAACAATTTTGAATCCGTTTGCACCACACATTACCGAAGAATTATGGAATGGTGTCAAAGATGCAACTTGGCCAACCGTCGATGAAGCGGCTCTTGTTCAAGATACGGTAGAAATTGTGGTTCAAGTTAATTCTAAAATTGTTGGGCGTTTAGTGATTAACACAACAGACGACGAAGCTACCGTGGTGGAAAAATGTCGTGCGCAATTAAAAAACATACCTACCGACATTAAGAAAACAATTTATGTTAAAAACAAATTGGTTAACTTCATTGTGGCAAAATAAAAGACGATATAAAAAAGCAAAACACCCTAACCAAAAGTTAAGGTGTTTTTTGATTAACGTTGTTTGCTGTCGGTAATTTGTGGTGTGTTAATGTATTGTCGGATTTGGGCGGTTAAGTGCGGGTGCCTTTGCATAGCGATTTCTACTGATAAATATTCACGGTTAAAATTCAAAGTAATTTCACCGTTGTGGTGGTAAATAATCGCCAGCGGTGGAAACTTTTGCGAAATAAAAAGCGTTTTTGTTCCGTCGGCATCGACTGCTAAATGGTTAAGTTCATTAACGTGGTTGGTTACGTAATTAACTAGTTCGGTTTTGAAAGTGTTAATTTCTCGGTCGTGTTTAACTTGTTTGATTTGGTTGTTCAAGGTACAACAACCAAGCGTGCCAAGCGCCACAGCCAGTGAAACTGCTTTCAAAGTCTTTTTATTGAACGGACGCAAATTACTTTTTTTCATGCGCCAATTTTAACATACCGCAAAAGACAAAATCAAGATGTGTGTACTAAAAAAATAGACAATTTTTTAGGCAAGAAAGTCTTTAATTAATTGGCTGGCGGTCGTGTAATAATCTTGTGGGTCAGTTAAATAATGTGTACAATTTACATCTTCCTTGCGGTACCACGTGCGCTGACGTTTGATAAATTGCATCGTTTGGTGATACAGTTCGTCATAGTATGTTGCTAAATCAATTTCGCCTTGTAAGTAACGTACGTTAAGGCGATATTCCAAACCAAGTTTATATAAAAAGTCTGTACTAACACCACGTGCCAGTAAGTCTTTAGTTTCTTCAAACATTCCTTGTGCCACACGTTCTTCGTTGCGTTGTTGGATTTTGGGAGCAATCACAGCCTTTGGTGGTGTTAAACAAATTTGCAAAACGTCGTAGCGTGGTTGGTTTGGTTGTTCATCAAAACCATAACCGTTGATAATCGCACGAGTGTATAAACCTGTGCCACCGACCAAGAAAGGGATTTTGCCACGTGCGATAATTTCGTCAATGATTCGGTAAGCATCACGTTGGAAATCGCCGACTGAATAACGTGTATTTGTAACTGGGTCAACAATATCTAAACAATGATGTGGTACGCCTTGCATTTCGTCTGGTGTGATTTTTGCTGTCCCAATATCTAAGCCACGGTAGACTTGACGGCTGTCGGCTGAGATAATTTCGGCATTAAATTGCTTTGCTAATAAAATAGAAAGTGCTGTTTTGCCACTGGCTGTTAAACCACTGATGACCACGATTTTGGGCTTCATTTTTGCCATACCCAACCAAAGCAAACGTAATAAACAAATTTATTCCACAAGTACTGTGGTAAATTAACGTCTTTGTCAATCACATCGACACATAAACTTACATAACTTGATGTCGGCAATGGTCCAAGGTAAGTTGAATCCCAACTGTGGTTAAATTCAAGGTTCGCCGAGCCACGATTGTCACCCATTAAGAATGTATAACCTTCGGAAATTTTTAACATATATTTGCTGACAATGCTGCCGTCTGTTGGTTTCTCTGTGTTATTGATTTGGGCACAAGCTTCCCACGGCATTGTAATCCAATCGTTCATATCAGCATAGCTACGGTCGTTTAAAACATTCCAAAGTTGTACATAATTCATTGCGTCCGGTTTGGCAACCAAAGGGTCAAGATAATTTTCGTTTAATTTTTTACCATTTAAATAAATTTCAAAGTTATCACCAACACGGCGCATACTGATTGTATCACCAGGTAAAGCAATGACACGTTTAATGATGTACATATAATCGCCACCTGCGTCGACACGATTATATGTTTTTTTAAGTTCATTGACTGTCCAGATGGCAGCATCGTTCCCAGCTTGTGCGTCAAGTACGTATTGATAGTAGCGTGTGTTTTTTAAATATAATTTATAAACAACAATATCGCCGTAATTTTGTTTGCCGAAAGTACAGGTGATGGCACTGTCGGTATTGTCGCCAGTCGCATTTAATGTCGTCATCATTGAAGTTCCGATAATTGGACACATTGTGAAGAAAATACAAAAACCGATAATGATGACCGAAAGAATAGTGATAGAAATTGTTGCCGTGATGGTTGCACGATGAAGCACACGTGAGATTATGGAATCTTCGTGTAAGCCTTTGCCGTTTGTGGCTGCCATATATTCTTGGCCGACAAATTCTTTTGCCATTAAATTATTATTATCGTGTTTCAGATTTTTGTCAATATTTTAACTATGTTTCACTTTTGGGTTTATTTATCAATTTGTTTGTCGCTACTTATTTATGCGAATTATTAGCCTTTAACGTATCTAATAAACCACTGCAATGGAAAGAATAATCATTTTCACCAGCAATGATAATATGGTCTAAAAATTTAATGCCTAAATTTTGAAATGTTGTACAAAGACGACGTGTTAGTTGCATATCGTCCATTGATGGTTTTGGATCTCCGTTCAAATGATTATGTGCTAAAACAACTTGTGCTGTTTTGTGTGCTGTCACCATCGAAATAATTTCACGCACGTTTACGTGAACCATTTCTAATTCGTGATTGGTTATGTTGTGAACTTTCTTAACTTTGCCGGCTGTATCTAAACACACAATGACAAACTGCTCGACAGTGTAAGTCCGTAATAACGCAGCAATGAATTCAATTGCTTGTTCTGGTGTTTTTATCGTCGTACGGGTGAGTTTTTGTTTGGCTAAATAAGATGTTAATTGTTTTAAGAAATGTAAAAAGATGGCAGATTGTTCGCCGATGCCGAAAGCTTTGGTCAGGTCAGCAGGTTTTGCATCAACCACACCTTGTAGTGAACCGAAATAATCAATTAAGCTGTGTGCTGCTGGATTTGTATCTTGGCGTGGAATACAAAAGCCTAAAGCGAACTCTAAAACTTCATATTCGTTAAATGTGTCTAAACCATTATCTAAAAAACGTGCACGCAATTTTTTACGTCGACCAAGGTGAATCTGTTGGTTTATTTGTTCTTTTGTTGTCTTTTGCATAAGTACCTTAATTGATTGAAGAATCGTCTTTGTATTCGCCATTGACGTATTCAATGTCTTTTCTTATATCTTCAATTTCCTTTTGCATTTGAACATTATCTTGTTGGAGTTGTTTAATTTCAGAACGATAATATGTAATGAAGCCAAATTGAATCAGTAAGGCGACAATCAACACAACAAAGGCAACCGTAGATAATGTTGCGAATAAACGAATACGTTTCAGTAAGTCTTCTTTTTGCATTAAATCTAGCATAACACTTTGTGCTCTTTTTGGCAAAATGAAAACATAGAAATAGTTATGGAGTGGTACACTGCGATTTTTTTAGGTTTATTACAGGGTTTTGCTGAATTCTTGCCAATTTCATCTAGTGGCCATTTGTTACTGTTTGAACAGTTTTGTGGAATTACTGACGGTGGTTTGTTACTAACTTTAATCTTACACCTGGCGACGTTGTTAGCTGTGGTTGTTGTTTATCGTCAACGCTTGTGGCATTTAATCCGACAACCGTTTAGTCGTGAAGCCTTACAATTAGTCTGTGCTACTATGATTACGTGTGGTTTTGTTTTGATTTTTAAAGACATTATTGATAGTTTATTTACGTTACAAGCTTTGCCATATTTGTTTTTGTTGTGTGGTGTTTATTTATTGCTCCCAACATTCTTACATTCACCAAAAAATAAAAACAGTTGGTGGCAAACTGTGGCAATGGGATTTGCGCAAGGCGTTGCTGTGGTACCTGGCTTATCACGTAGTGGCGTGACAATTACGACAGGCCGTTTAAGTGGAATGGAACCAACACAAGCCACCGATTTTTCGTTTCTAATGTCAATCCCCATTATTCTTGCATCACTTTTGTTTGAATTATTAAGTGGTGGAACAATCCAAGCGTTGGGTTGGGGCAGTGTACTTTTGGCTTTTGTCACAGCCTTTATTGCTGGGATTGTCGCAATTAAGTTTATGTTAAATCTCACACGAAAAATAGACCTGCGCTGGTTTGCTTGTTATCTCTTTGTTTTAGGCGCAGGTTTGTTAGTTTATCAATTATTGATTTAATTACATTTGACGAGTAAAGTCAGTCGTCATTGTTTTTGTTGGTTGAACGTTTTGTTGTGTAGTACGAACAGGTGTTTTTAAGTGTTTCAATAAATCTTTGATTGAAGCTTTGCCAGTACGTTTGGTTAACCATTCAGATGCAAAACGTTTTGCAATTTCTTCCGTACTAAGGCCGATACTCAAAGCTAAAACTTGCCAGTTAAACATTACATAACCGAGATAATCAATCATTTGACTTTGACGTTCGTCATTATATAAGTGCTGGTTAAAGTTAACCCCGTATGCAATGTCAGCAATGTCACCAGCATTTTTATTCAAACCTAAACTCGCCATTAAAAGCGAAGTCTTGGTTGTAATGCCTTCTTCTTTGATAAATTTCTCTGCAATTTCTTTAATACGGTCGTTCATAAATTCTCCTTATTATTTGGGTTCTTTTCAAAATTGATTCCAAAACAGAATGGCGCAAAGACATCTTTTCCCGGTAAATTCGCAGCTTGCATCTTTGATAAAAATTTTTTACGGTTGTATTTGACATCAACACGATAAATATTGAAATTGTCACCATTACCGTAGTTATCAATAATATCAAACAATGTATAAAAAGTATTATCGGATTTGACACAACCCGAACTACCTTGTAAGACATACGAGTGCTTTTCTTCATCAATTAAGATTTTACGTTTGTGTAAATGTCCAAAGAAAATAACATCACACTTTTTATTTTTAAAATACTTGCGCAAGTCTTTATCGTTAAATTCAATTTGCGTATCAATCACCTTGCCAGTTTCGTCGTGGCAGTAGTGCGTAAATAAAATGTTAGCACCTTTGTAGTTGATTTTAATTTCTAATGGCATCTGTGAGATAAATTGCAAATCTTCACGATCCAAAGTCGCAAATGTTGCTTCAATTAAATCTTTGTTGGCGTAAGTTTGTGCTGTCGCCGATTCGTCGTACTTCGTAATTCTTTGTTCGTGATTACCAAGTACGCATTTTACTTTATGTTTTCGTAATAAACGCAAACAAGCAGCACTATCTGGCCCAAAGACAATTGCATCGCCTAAATAATAGACATCGGTAATTTTACGGTTACGTTTGATGTCTTTTAAGATTGCTTCCAAGGCTTCCAGGTTGCCGTGAATGTCGCCAAATACTGCTATCGCCATAATTGTTATTATAACTGCTTTTGTCGTTTTTTACAATAACTATATCGACTGACAAAATAAACAAGCAAACCAACAACGATTGAACCAGCGATGATAATGAAATAATATAAAGGTCGGTTCGGGTAAACGTCCATAAACTGTATCGGTTCACGTGAACTCCAAAGGTAAACATAACTACCGTCATCTTGTTTTTCAATCCATTCCGTATTCACGAAGCTGTGGCGTCGTTCGGTTGTGTAACCAACAATATAATTGAAGTGTTCACTGTTGGGTAATAATTCAATCGGATTGTAAATTGTTTGTGTGTAATGGATTTGAAAAGGGCGTACCGTCTTTTGTATGTTGAGTGGTGGAACGTTAGTTAAAGTTAGTTCAACAGTGTAAGTATCTTCACTTGCGACATCGCTAATTTTAACTGCTGTAATTTTCGGAGCAACTGAATCTTCTAAAGCCATTTCGGTAATCAAACGGTTAATTTCTGCTTCCCACTCGGTCAGCAAGCTTGGTTGAAAATTTATGCCGTGTTTACTTTGTAAAAAAACTACAGCCTGATAAGGTTCGCTCATTGCCGTCGTTTGTAATTCATCATCATAAAAAGCTGTACAGGCCGATAACATTACAGCAACTAAAACAACTAAAAACAAAGCACCAAACTTTTTCATTTATTCTATCAATATGGCAAGGTTTACGTAAAATGTCAATTAACGCAAAATCACATTGCTTGAACGAGCCGAAATGCGATCACCTTCGCTTAAAATCAAAGCAGTGTTGTGTGAGTATTCTTTAACGTAATCATTCACACGTAAAGTAAAGGTTTTATTCTTTTCATCAGTTGCTAAAACCGTGTATTCACCAGGACGTACAGTGCCACGTTTCTTGACGATATAATCAATTCCTGCTTGTAAAACAATGTCATTTTTTTGTAAATTAACACTTAAATTTTTACGTTGTTTTTCAGCACGAGCCATAACTACAGCCAACGTAATTGCTAAAACTAAACAAACACCACCAAAAATTCCAGCCACAATAATTAAATAACGATTATCGCCAGATGTAATATCAATACTGGAATATTTTGCGAACAACAGACCACCAACAACACCCAAAGTCACGCAAGCACAAATCAAAAACAATGTTTTCAAAAATTTCATCATATTGCATTATAACATAAACAAACTCAGACGTTAACAAAAATTATCAACATCGCAAATAAAAAACCTAATCCCCAAATCGAATTAGGTTATGAATGGCAGGGGTTAACGAACGTAAAATGAACACTAAAAACTAAATTTAAATAAAAAAAGCCAGTTTTTTTACAGGCTTTTTCCTGCTAGAGATTGTAATGCTTTTTTTAGTTTATTTTCTGGTTCTTCTTCTATAATATAATCAACAAAATATTTTCTTCTTTCTTTATTTCTAAGTTTTCTTAACGCTTCGTCTTCTATTTGTCTAGTACGAACCGTACTAATACCCATGTTTATTGCAATTTCTTCCGTAGAAAAAGGATTACCATCAAGACCATAATGCATGCGTAAAACTTTACTTTCACGTGATGAAATCATATCCATTGCTTTGTTTAAATCAATGGCAAGCATTTTATTTTCAATTACTTCATTAGAATCAATGCTGTTATTTAGAAGTGTATGGTCATTACCTTTCAGACTGGTTTCCGGAAATGAACTTTTATCTAAATTTGTTAATTTATCAAGGCTTTCTGTATTTTTCTGCATTTTTATTTTTTGTTCACAAACTGCTTCGCTTGTACAATCATTATTTATGCAAAAAGAAACTGCTTCATCAATATCTGAAATTGATTTATATACATAATCCAAAGTTTCCCGACGAATACCATACATTTTTGCAATTTGATTGATTGTCATTTTTTGACCAAAAAAATCAAGGTACTTCACCGGACCAAGTTGTGTTACTTTCAAATTTTCAACAGCCTCGTTAATATCTCCAAATTTCTTGTATTTATTGGTTAATACTTGAAAATTAAGACCATTCAATTTGGCAATTTCTTTGATGCTCAACTTTTGACCTTGATAGTCAATTAAAATTTTATTCATATAATTTTATTCCCCTTTTTATTGTTATAATTATATAACACGGTAAAATACAAATCAATACCACGACGACAAAAAAAATAAAAATTTTCAAAAAAAACACCCAGAATTTTTCAAGGTGTTCATTTTAGTTTTTGCTTGGCAAAGGCAACGACGCAAAACGAACCAATTAATAAAAACAACTTCAATATTTGATTAATTGTTTTTATTCTTTTCCCAAATTTTTCTAACAAACTTCAAAGATAATGTCGACAAAATAAAGCCAAAAACTGGAACCAGTGATGATAACCAGATATTAGAAAATTTACTTATAATAAAAGAATAAAAAACAACGACAAAATAAGTTATTATTACAATACAAATTTTTCTGGTCCAACTTGTTTCCCACGCTTTATCAGTTTCAACTCTTTGGTTTCTTTGTTTAATTAAACTTACTTCTTGTTCTAAATTGTTCTTGATAATAGAATCATCTTTTTCCATATATATGATATATATATCATTGATTAATGCCTAAGACAAGTCCTACAACTAAATTGGCATAGCAAACAAAATTAGGTTAGGTTAGGTTTGAATTTGTCTGTTCGGATTGGGTTTACAATGGCAGGGGTAGCAGGATTCGAACCTACGGTGAACGGGTCAGAGCCATTTGCCTTACCACTTGGCGATACCCCTAAACGAAGTGCAGGGGTTTCGTCGTTAGACAGATACCCCTAAATAAAGTGCAAGGGTTTCGTCGCTGGACAAATACCCCCTAAGCGAAACGTGAATTTGATTTCACACGTATCTACAATATTATACAATAATACATTAGAAAATACCAATCAAAAACCTGCGCTAAATAAAAACAATATTCTTTACAAATAACACAACATAGTATATAATAGATATTACTGAAGGGGTGTCGCCAAGCGGTAAGGCACGAGACTTTGACTCTCGCATTCGTAGGTTCGAATCCTGCTACCCCTGCCATTCATAACTTAATTTGAACCAAAAGAAATAGTCTGCGATAAGTTAGACTATTTTCTTTTTAAGATGACAAGCGTAAATGATGTGAAAAATAACAGATTTACAATTTATAGTTTTTCACAAGTAGTATTGTTATCTTTTGATGTTTGGTTTAAGGCATTGATTTTAACCAAAGCAGTTTGAAAAAATTTCTTGATTTGTTTTGTACGTTCAGAATCGTATTTTAAGTTTTCTTTTTCGGTTAAATCACAAAAATATTTGTTATCTAATGTTTTTCTCACTTGATCAAAAGCATTGAACTTAGGAATGCCATTTTCATTTTTAATTGATGTAAAAACAAAAGTCCCTTCATCAAAACTGGCACTATGGACCAGTTTGTTTCCGTCCATTAAGGCGACTCCGTCAAAATAATGTGCCGGACTTTCTCCGTTCTCGCAGTTTTGCGCCACCAGACTGCGCCAGTACTCAACCATAGCAGCATCTAATAATTCTTCTTTGCCAAATGGTCTGCGGATGTGTAAATTGGGTTGGAGGTTCTCAGGTAATTTTTCAATGCGCATACCCATATCCCAAGCAAAAGTTGGTAGACCACTAAGCTGACTTAATGCTGCCGCTTTGATAATCGCATTTTCAACTGCCGTCGTTCCATTTTCTTCGACATCAAGTTTTAAACCAAGTTCTTTCGGGGTATGGAAATTTATGCCTAATCCATTGGCAGCCATTTTAATGAACTCGACTTTATGTTTATTATTGGTTGCAAGTAAAATATCCATACGAAACTCTTTTTCGTGATTGATATTTGTTTTTTGGAATGTTGATTTTTTTGTTGGTTGATGGTCCTGTCTGACTAAATCAATTCGGCCCGGTTCTTCACAAACTTTATGTTTCCTTGATTTGATTCGATTTATTTTGCAATATTCTTCTTTAAATTTATCCGGTTGTTTTAAGAGATTTCTCATATCGACAAGAAATTTTTTATAAACCTCATCTTCATAAAACATATTTTCTGGATTATCTTCACTGTACTTTTTCGCTAGTCTTTTAATTGTATAATCCAAATAATCTTCAATGTTCATTTCGGGCATTCTTTCGTGTGCCACAAAAAAGCTACGAATGAAAACAATTTCTATTGATGTGTTACGATCTGCTGACGATATCAGTTTACCATAAGGCGACCGTGGATTATCTTCCTTCGACGAACGATGATCCTCAATCGCTTCTTTAATCATTAAGCGTTGTGCGTCATTAAAAAAATTGGACATATTTTTATCTTCAAAAAACATTTGACCAGCAATTAAATGATGTTGCTCATGGTCAATATACTTTCCCAAATCATGGTACGAAGCTATCGCATAAATCATATTCTCATCAAGGTTTAATTGAAATGTTTGATTCAAAACAAAACATCTTCTAATTACATCTTTGATGTGAACAATATTATGACCTAAATCGTTTTTTTCGTATAATGGCAAAATATTTTTGATAATATAATTTTCCAAAAGCTGATTAACCATAAAACCATTCTCCTGTTTTTTAGTATAACATATACTATCAGTTTTTGATTAAAGTTTTTAATTCTCACACCGTATAAATGAGCGAAGTTCATTTTAAGCTAGTCGACCCCTGCCATTCATAACTTAATCCGAAACCAAAATATAGTCTGTGTGTTGATGGGTATTTTTTTGTGAGTATGAAATTTTGCGTTGATAATAATTCTTGTGTGTATGTTGTACTAATGATATAATGTTTTAATACAAACAAAGGAGAATAAATTTATGGAAAATGTTTTATTCAATTTTAGTGTACCGTTTAATCACGAAAGTATTTTAAGAGGCAAAAAGAAACTGGGGCGAGTGATAGCCATACTTAGTTTGATTTATGGTGTTTTGTTTTCTTCGTTAACTGCTTATCTTATTACCATTCAAGAAAATATCGTGGTTATTGCTATTTTTGCTGTAATCTCACTTATTGGTCTTGTTTCGGCTGTAGTTTGCTTTCAATCAGGAAAATATAATCCTAAACACGAAAACCGATTTTATAAATACGATTTCTTAGAAGATGGTTTTATCGTTTCGCAAAACTCAAATAAAAACATAGAAACATATAAAGCAGAATTAGCTTGTTTATATCGTCCTTATAAAGACAAACAATACATCGCCAAAGTTTTTGAATCCAACGATGATTTAATTTTCAGAGTTCGTGTTGGTAGTTATAATTTTTCGCCAACTTATAAAGAATTTATCTTACCTAAAGATTTATTAACAAACACTGAACAAGATAATCAGTTCATTCCAACTTTGAAAGAAATTTTTGGTAAAGACTACGTTATAAAAAATAAATAATCGTTGCCACAAAATTGCAAACCTCAATTTACAAAAATACGGGACTGCCGTATAATTGAAACATAATGAAGCGAGCTTTGATTGCGATGAGTGGTGGGGTGGATTCCAGTGTTGCAGGGTTGTTGACTCAGCAGCAAGGTTTTGAATGTTTTGGCTGTACAATGTTGTTACGTGGTGATGTCAACGCAGAAACGTGTGGCAGCAACCAAGATGTTGTTGATGCGCGCAGTGTTGCTGAGCGTTTAGGTATGCCGTTTCACGTTTATGACTTTACGGCTGATTTCAAAGCTAAAGTTATTGATAAATTCATCGCTTGTTATGAGCAGGGAATGACACCAAATCCTTGTATTGATTGTAATCGTTATTTAAAGTTCGACCGTCTTTATGATTGTGCAGATGAGCTAGGTTGTGATGTGGTCGTAACCGGACATTATGCACGTATTGAAAAAATCGGCGAACAATACTATTTAAAAAAAGCTGTGGACGTTAGCAAAGACCAAAGTTATTTTTTGTACCATTTGAGTGCTGAACAGTTAGCGCACACGTTATTTCCTTTGGGTGAATTGACCAAATCCGAAGTGCGTGCTTTGGCTGAACAGCACGGCTTTGTGAATGCGCATAAGAGTGAAAGTCAAGATATCTGTTTTGTACCAGACGGTGACTATGCACAAGTGATAGAGCAGTACACTGGTAAGCAATATCCGTGTGGTAACTTTGTCAGTCCAGATGGTAAAGTGCTCGGACAGCATCGTGGTATTATTCATTATACTGTTGGTCAACGGAAAGGATTATCAATTGCGGCTGACCAGCGTTTGTATGTGCGTGACATTTGCCCCCAAACAAATACGGTCTGTTTGTGTACTCGTGACGAACTGTGCCAAAGCGAAGCGACAGCTGTTGATTTCCATTGGATTAACGGAGTACCAACAGCAAAGATTTTCCGTTGTCACGTAAAAATTCGTTACAATCAAAAAGAGCAACCAGCCACGATACAAGTTATTGACGCGACACACGTCAAAGTAAAATTTGACGAACCTCAACGTGCTGTTACGCCGGGGCAGGCTGTGGTGCTTTATCAAGGGGACACCGTATTGGGTGGTGGACTTTTGGTAAAAGCGTAAAAGTTGCCGAGCTGTGAAGCAATGTGTTACACTGCGTTGTGCATTTAAAAATACAATGTGAATATGTTGGAACAAGGTATGCCGGCTTTCAAACTCAAGTAGGGCAACGTACCATTCAAAATGAATTAGAAAAAGCTATTTCACGTTATTTTGCGACGCCTGTGAAAGTGGTTGGCAGTGGTCGTACTGATGCCGGAGTGCACGCTGTGGGGCAAGTCGTTTCGTGTTTGTGTCCTCGTGAAGATGTGAAAATTTATCAATTTTTGTTAGGTGTCAATAGTTATTTACCGAGTGATATTGCTGTTACTGCTGCTGAAATTTTACCCAAGTTTAACGCACGTAGTGATGCTAAGGCGAAAACCTATCTTTATAAATGTTATGTATCATCAACTCGTCATCCGTCGCAAGATGTTGACCATTGGCAACTTTACAAGCCAGTTGACATTGAACGTTTGCGTCAACAAGCACAGGTTTTGGTGGGGACACACGACTTTACATCATTCTGTGCCGAACTGCGTGACAAAAGTCCGGTACGCACAATTTACAGTTTAGACATTCAAACACCAACCCCAGACACGATTTATTTTGTGATTCGTGGTAACGGTTTTTTACATAATATGGTACGTATTATTGTTGGAACATTATTGGAAAAAACTAATATGCAAGCTGTACTTGATGCACGTGACCGTCGTCGAGCTGGCAAAACGGCACCAGCAAAAGGTTTAACTTTGTTGAGTGTCGAATATTAACGGTTGAAGTTTTTGTTGTGCTGTGTTATGATTTTTTGCATAAATGTGGCGTAGTGTAGTGGTATCTTGTTGAAGAGCCGTGCAATTTCGGGGCGTAGCGTAGTGGTATCTTGTCAACCTTCGGTCGCCAGATACCTCAACACGAAGTCCGTACACTTTCGGGGCGTAGCGTAGTGGTATCGCGCAAGTCTGGGGGACTTGAGGTCGTGGGTTCAATTCCCGCCGCTCCGACCAAGTAAAATCCAAAATTTGCTCTTGTGATTTTTGGCATTTAATTTTATAATGTTGCACTGTGGTTTATTGGGAAGTTTTACAAGAAGCATTACTCGATAGTTTAAAGGCTTTGCCAATTTTATTGATAGTCTATTTTTTGATTGAATTTATTGAGTATAAATGGGCGAATAGATTACACAATAATCATTTCTTGCGTGGTAAAGCCAGTCCGGTATTAGGTGCTTTGGTTGGTTCAGTGCCGCAGTGTGGTTTTTCGGTTGTTGCCACCGATTTATTTACACACGGAATTATTCCCATTGGTGCATTACTGGCAATCTTTGTTTCGACCAGTGATGAAGCGTTACCGTTGTTGTTGGCACATCCGAATAAATGGCTTACAGTGGTCATTTTAATTATTGCCAAAATTGTGATTGCCGTTGTGGTTGGTTATTTGGCAAATGCTGTTTATCGTTTAATCTACCGTCGTCCTGCGTTTATGACCGAATTAAGTTGTCGCCACGCTACACAGCACGTACACACAGAGAAAGTTGAAGACGAACATTCCGATAAAGATGAACACGAACACGCACACGAATTGCGTAATGGTTGTTGTCATCACCACGTTGATAATAAACGTTTCAATTGGAAGCATCCTTTACTGCATAGTTTGAAAATTTTGTGCTTTATTTTCTTGGTTAATTTCTTGTTTGGCTGTCTTGCCGATGTCTGGGTCGGTGAAGATAATTTAAAGGCTTTTTTAAGTGGTAGTATTTGGTTACAACCCTTACTAGCTGTTTTGGTTGGCTTGATTCCGAATTGTGCAGCCAGTGTTGTCTTGACCGAATTTTATTTGATTGGTGGTTTGCGTTTTGGCGCTTTGCTCGGTGGTTTGTGTGTTAACGCTGGTTTAGGTTTAATTTTCTTATTACGTCATAAAAAACTATGGCGTGAAAAATTCTTTGTTATTGGTTGGTTAATTAGCGTCAGTGTTTTAACTGGTTACGCTTTCTTGTGGTTAGTCATTTAATTATTTTTCAATGGTAATTTTTTCTTTGTTCAGATTTTGTTTGTAAAGTTTTTTTGTAATGTAATAAATCGAGCTTGCTACAATAGAAACAGCTAAAACACCCACTAAGGCTAAAACTATTGTATAAGTGAACTGACCGGCATTGTAACGTAAAGTTTCCATAATACTAATATCGGAATGTAAAACGTTTGTGTAATTTGTTTGGAAGACGTGTGCACCAATAATCGTCACAAAAAAGAAGATGCCGTGCAAAATAATGGTTGTAATGAGATGTTGTCTTTGGGGATGATAAACATTGAGCATTAACATCCAAATCCAGTAAGCCATTACAGCCATATGATAAAAGTAAGTATGAAAATGGTCAAATGAGCCAAAAATATCGGTCGTTGCATTATGTAAAATCATATCAGGTGCAATACATAAAAGAAGACTTACTAAGATGCCACCAACCAAACTACAAGAATACATAATTTGACGGATTTTGCCACGAGTGAATAAAGCTACACCATACCAAACAAGAAAGTAACTGCAGAAGTGGAGTGGTACGTGCCAAGTATTCCAATTGTGATTAACTAAGTGATATGTTTGTTTCGTAACTTCAAAAAGTAAAATGAAAGCGCCAACAATCATCAAAGGAATATGGCGTACGGCCTCAGTTTTGTTGCGGAGCGCGTGTTTAAGAATAACGCCCATAATTAGTATTACAAAGAGCGCTAAAAAAATTGCCATAAACTCTGCTTCTGTATTGTAGCCCATAATTTAAACTATGTAGTTTAACATAAACTCGTGTCTTTTGCAAGTTTATGCAATTATTTTTCGCTGGTACCGATGACTTTGCCGTCGTGACTGATGACTACAAAATAACGATTACCATCTTCGGTAACGAATGAAACAAACCAGTAAGGAGTGTTGACTGTGCTGTTATCGCAAAGAATCTTCGTTGAGCTTTCCATACGTGTATCGGTATTGATAACATCACCTAAGGTCTGGCACGCTATTTCCAGTGCTGTTTCCCAACTGATAGCTTCGTCTGGCATTACGGACGATAAAGTGACCGTGCCAATTGTTTCGCCGTTTGCTTGAAAGGTAATGGTTACATTTGCATTAACATCGACAGCACTTTCTAAGTCACCAGCATAATTATTGCCATAAGGATTCTTTTCCAAAACCAAAGTGATTGGTTCTTGTTCGTTAATTTTAATCAAAGTTGTAATACAGCCATTGTAAACAATCTTGTCGTTGGTTGGCTCAACCGAAAGGACAGTAAAGGCTACTGTGGCTGTGGCAATTCCGTCGGCTTGATAATCCGTTTCACGGATGCCACTGTACAGTTGAACATTGCCAATCGGATTGTCTGTGTTTGCTGTTTTTAAATAAAAACGTGCTTCGGCAATATTTTCCAATGCCATTTGGTAAGTATCACCACGTTTAAAATTAACGACACCGATAATGGTAACAATTAAAGCAATGGTAACAATGCCAATTCCTAACCAAGTTTTTTTGTTAAAAAATTTTTTCCAATTAAAACGAAGTTTCATAGTCCATACTTATGGGCAACGTTTTTGAAATATGCAAAATTTGTCAGTTTAAATTGCTGCGTAGGTGAATAAGATTTTAATCACAAATGAACCACAACTGATTTTTAATGTCCCCGTCGGAGATACCATATCGCCATTGTTGTTAGGAACAGACTTCGGAGCGTCTGCTTTAATGTGTAAATAGAAAAGTCCGGAATAGTAGGAACGAGTAATTCGTTTTGTTTCGTTCGAGTTCCAAACTTCTAGGAAGTCTTCGGCACCATCTTCTAAAGTAAAGACAATGGGTTCGGTTAAGGGGTGACCGTCTAATGTTCCGGTATTTAAGATAAAAGGTTGATTGTTGGGAATGGTACATTTGTAATCAATTGGACCTTTACCAGTTAAGTTGGAAAGATTCGAAATTGTTAAACTGTTTGGAATGTCGGTTGAAGTAATAAAACTTCTTAATAACAAACCACCAAGCAAAAACAAGACACCCAAAATTAAAACCACAGCTGTGATGATTTTGTACTTCTTCGTTTTTGACGCTGTGATTAAGTCAAATTTTGGTTTGTCACCTGTCGAAAAATTCCCCATAAGATTTAATATAGTATGCTGATAAATTTGATTTTTAGCAAATAGAAATATTATAACGATGAAAATTTCGCAACGTGATAAGTTGTTTTACGGCGTTGGGGCGTTTGGTTATGGTAGTGTCAACCAGATGCTCGGAAATTATTTAATGTTTTTCGGAACTGGTGTGTTGGGGTTATCTGGAACTTTGATGGGGTTGGCTATTGCAATTTCTACCGTTTGGGATGCTGTAACTGACCCGATTGTCGGTGTATTGTCGGATAATTATCGTGGTCGGTTTGGTAAGCGTCACATCTTTATGTTGGTTGGCTGTTGTTGTGTGGCTGTCATCAATTTACTGATTTGGAATATTGTTCCAACGTGGGGTGAAATGCGTAAGTTTTTTATTTTGTTGTTTGCCTTGCTGTTGATTGAAACTTTTAATACTGTGTATTCCACACCGTATAGCGCACTCGGTTTTGATATGTGTCAAAGTTATCACGAACGCACCAAAATTCAAAGTTATAAAACTATTTTTCAATCAGCCGCATTGTTAGTGCCTTCTTTGTTAATGGGGATTGCTTTGAATCCGAAAGCCGTGGCAACAATGGATACGGCATCCAGTGGCTATCAAGTAATTGCCATCATTACAAGTACGTTGTGCTTGTTGACAGGGTTCGTAACAATTTTTGGAACGTGGCGTTACCGTAACAATGGAACAATGCCAATCAAGTTAACGGTGGGGAAACCAAAAGTTTCCGTATTGGCGGCTTTCTTTGCTGTGCTCGATGACCGGAACAATGTTTTCTTAATTACGGCTTATGCCATTGCTTTATCGTGTAGCGCTTTTTTGACCAGTTTAGGTATGCACGTTTTTACTTACACTTTTCATTTTTCATCGTGGCAAATTTCTTTTGTGATGACGTGTTTAGTTGCAGGGGTGATTGCCGGACAACCTTTGTGGTGCGCTGTCAGTAGTCGGGTCGGTAAGAAACGGACCGTGCAAACAGCTTTATGGGTAGTCTTGTTGGGTGTCGCTGGTTTTGCTATTTTGTTAACCGTAAGAATTTTCTTACCGGTAACTTTGGTCTTGTGGTTATTAGCCGTTAATATTTTGGTGATTAGTATGGGGGTCGGTTGTATTTACTCTTTGCCGATAAGTATGTTTGCCGACAATGTTAAAATGGACAGTACAGCAATGGCGACTGGTTTCTTGACTTTTTGTACCAAATGTACTAACGCATTTGTTACTTTCTTGGTTGGTTTTTTATTGGATATGGTTGGCTTCCAAAGTGGTCTTGCGACGCAAAGTTTACAGGTGAGTACCTCGCTGGGGTGGTTGTTGGTGGGTGGTGTTACTGTGGCAGGAATTGTTGCTTCCTTTTTGTTTGGGAAATATCAAGACAAAGCAGACGAAACTGTGGTATCTTATCACGATGAGCAAAAACACATCCGTCAAGTCTGAGCCGATAATTTTACCTGCACCGTTGGCAGGTTGGACAGATTATGGCTTTCGCAGTGTTTTAGTCGCGTGTGGTGCTCGTGAGATATGGACGGAAATGGTTAATGCGACAGCGTTAGTGCGTGGTAATGCAAAAACACTGGCAATGCTAAAAACCGACAAGGTCGATGGTGTACATCAGGTTGTGCAATTGTTTGGACGTGAGCCTGTTGATTTTGTGAACGTAATTCAATCGGGGTTGCTGGATGCTTACGATGAAATCAATTTGAATATGGGGTGTCCAGCACCCAAGATTATTAAGAATCATTGTGGTTGTGCCTTGATGCGAGATTTACCACGTGCGCAAAACTTAATTGAACTTTGTCGTCAAGCCTTACATCACAAACACCAAAAACTCAGTGTGAAGTTTCGTTTAGGCTGGGACAAAAATATTGCTGTGGAATTTGCACAAATGTGTGTGCGTGCCGGTGCTGACCGTTTAATTGTACACGGCCGGTTGGGGGTTGATGGTTACCGTGGTACGGCTGATTACCAAGCGATTGCTGAGGTTAAAGCCAGTGTCAATGTGCCAGTGATTGCGAATGGTGATGTGCGAGACCGTGCCAGTTACGAAAATTGTTTAGCCATAACGCACGCTGACGGCGTAATGGTCGGTCGTGCTTTATGTGGTGCGCCGTGGAAAATTACTTTGGATGACAGTGCACCAACTTACGAACGGATTGTGGAGTTGATGCAATTACAACAGCAACGTCATAATGGCAATCCGAACGATTTGATTAAACACTGGCTCTGCTATCAAAAACAGTTGAAGAAGTATTATCCGGAACGTCCTGTACCGAGTTTGTAACTTGGGTTGCACATCTGCGTAAAGTATAAATATTAGGCGTTGGTTGGTAAGTACTACGGCGTAAACGCTTACGAGACAGTCGTTTATTGCCTTGATAGGTTTCAATATAAGTATCGACAACGTGTCCAACTTGTCCGTGTTTGGTTAAAACTTTTTCATAATTTTCAGGATGTGCCGTGTAGTCTTTGATAAGTGTTTTGGGTAAGTCTTTTTCGAACTGTTCTTTGGAGTTGATGGTTTTGATGACGTCGGTATCTAAACGATAACTGATTTGTGGACCTTTGTCACGACCATAAATTGTTACGCTTAGGTTATGATTTTGAAAGTTGGTCTCGATATAAATCGGTGCACCAGTGTTGTTAATAAAACGCAAGTCGGCGCCACTGGAAACCATTGCATCGTGGCCGAGTGGCACATAAGATGAGCGCAAACTGTGGTGGTGTGATTCGGTAATTTCTAAACCAGCTTGCACGGCTGCGTTAAATAAGGTGGTACTGACTTGACAAACGCCACCACCAATCCCATCGACGTATTCACCATTGACAATAATTTTTGCTGTTCGGAATCCTTGTTGTGCTGTCCGTTTTCCAACAATTTGGTTAAAAGAAACTTGTTCCCCAGCATTCACACGCAGTCCGTTAAATTTACCTAATGCCAAAGCAATGTTGCGTTCACGGTCAGGATTGTCGGTGCAGTGTGTGCTGAAATGCGCACGTTTTTTTATTCGCGCCAGTAATGTTTCAATTGGTGTTGGGGTAACTGTTTGGTAAGTTACCTGAACCTGTGGATATTTATTGCCTTTCAAAGCGGCGACAATGTCGGCATAAAGTTTTTCACGGTCAATGATTCGGCCAGTTTTTTGTCCCCGAACGGTGAAGCGTGGTGTTGCGTGGGGATGAAAATCAATTTGACCATCAAAAGCACTGATTTCGTATTTCGGTGCAATACGGTTAATGTATTGCACGATGTCAGGAAATGTTCCTTCAAAAGTATCACTCTCTTGCATTGTGGTGGCTCGTGAAAATAAACTTTTGCCGTGTGTTAAATTTTGCTTGTCTTCGTAGTTGTACCAACCACCTTGCAAAACATCTTCGGTGAGTACCACCTGATGTTCGCCAAAGTCTAAAGTAAGAACGGTTGGGGAGTTCTGTTGTGGTGAACTCCACGCACCAAAAAAGGTTACAGTACACACAAAGAAACAACAGTATATGGTTAATTTTATCTTGCGCATTAGTTTTATTTTGTGTAAAGCTCTTTACAAATATTAAAAAATAACCTATAATATCTGCATTCACGTGGGAGATGTGTAATAGTAAATTACGCAGTCGTCGGTACCACTTAAAAGGAAAAATAGAAAATGGCAGACAAACCAGTCAAAGCAGTTGTTAAACTACAATTGCAAGCTGGTGCAGCAACTCCTGCACCACCAGTGGGTACGGTCCTTGGCCCACACGGTATTAACTTACCAGGCTTCGTTAAACAATTTAACGACGCAACAGCAAAGGACAAAGGGTTAGTCATCCCTGTGGTTGTTACAATTTATGGCGACCGTTCATTTGACTTCGTGTTAAAAACTCCACCAGCAGCAGTTTTAATTAAACAAACTTTGGGCTTAACAAGTGGAAGTAAACGTCCAAACACAGAAAAAGTCGGCAAATTAACCAAGGAACAAGTTCGTAAAATTGCAGAGCAAAAATTACCTGACTTGAATGTAGCTTCAATCGAAGCAGCAGAACGCTTGGTGAAAGGTAGTGCCCGCAGTATGGGTGTTACCGTGGAGGAATAAGACGATGAAACACAGCAAAAGTTACAACAAAGTTTTTGAAGAAACCAAAAATACCAGTGCTTTGCCAATCGCAGAAGCTTTGGCTTTGGTTGAAAAAACGAAACGTGTTAAATTCGACGAAACTATCGAAGTTCACATTAACTTAGGTGTTGATGGTAAACAAGCTGACCAACAAGTTCGTGGTACTGTCGTATTGCCACACGGAACAGGTCGTAGCCAAAAAATCTTAGTTTTGGCAAAAGGCGATAAAGCAGCTGAAGCTGAAAAAGCTGGTGCTGATTTTGTTGGCGCAGAAGATATGATTACCAAAATCAATGGTGGTTGGTTAGGTTTCGACGTTTGTATTACTACTCCTGATATGATGGGGTTGGTTGGACGTATTGCTCGTATCTTGGGTCCAAAAGGCTTAATGCCAAACCCAAAGAGTGGTACAGTTACAATGGACGTTAAAAAAGCTGTTACCGATGCAAAGGGTGGTAAAGTTGAATATCGTTTGGATAAAACTAATATCATTCACTGTATCATTGGTAAAATGTCTTTCGGTGTTCAAAAATTGCAAGAAAACTATGCAGTTTTGTTAGAAGCTATTGTTAAGGCAAAACCAAGTGCAGCAAAAGGTACTTACTTAAAACGCATTACCGTTTGTTCATCAATGGGTGTTGGCGTTCAAGTTGCACCACAAATCTAAGTTTTATTTACATAAAACATTTGCAAAAAGCACGGCACATCGCCGTGTTTTTTAATAAAAAAAGTTGATTGTTTATGCTTTCTTTTGTACCATTAAAGTATGAACAAATTAAAATCATTTTTGTGCGCTTTGTTAACTTTCATTACTTGCGCGGTATTATTCGTGGGCTGTGGCGCGGAGCAACCTACTGAACCAACACCAACGCCACCAACCACAACTACGATTTCGTTGGCTGAGGCCAAAGCCATCATTCTTAACGCGTTGGCATTAGATGGACAAGGTAGTGTTACACCTCAATCCGTACAAGAAGGCAACCGTGATTTCTTGGAAAAATTGGGCAAGTTTACGTTTACATCTGATGAATATCTTTGGGACGTTGACAAAAAAGTAAATGATCAAGAATATCATTGTAGCGGAAATTTTGAATACGCTAATTATGATTTTGTATCTTATTACTTATGTAATAGTGAATTTGACCAACCAATATCAGAGGTTTGTTTGGCGGACGGAACTGTTTATGTAAATAACTTGGAAACTGGTTTAATTAGAAAACAAAATAAAGAAGCGATTGATTGGGCAAACATTTTAAACTGCTTTTTAACAGAAGAATCTTTTAATTATGTTTACAAAGACGAAGTGCAAAAAATCACTACTGATGCAGGTTTTAGTTTGTCTTTAATTGGTGATATCAAAGGTTATATGCAAATTCTTGCTCTATTGACCGATGGTCCAGTTGGTGAAGACTTTGATCAAATATGGGAAAGTTATTCGAAAATGTTGGAAGAAAGATATTCACAAGCCATTATTGACGAGTGTCATCTTTTGGTTCAAATAAACTTTGATAAAAATGAGAATATCATTGGTGCAGATGCTGAAATGTTTGGTTTATCGCCACAACCAGATGGGCAAAACATTCAAAACAAAGAATCTTTCCACGTTGTTAAAACTGATGAAGAATTCACACAACCACAATGGTTAACGGATTATTTGGCGAACAATAATTAATTCGAAGGATATTAAAACACGGCACACCGCCGTGTTTTTTTTAAGGTTGTAATTAAACAGTGAGTGTGGTAAAATAAATTTTAGGAGTAACAAATGAACGATAATACGATGAACGATAATACAAAAATCGAACTTGCCAGAGAAATCATGAATGCTATGATTGGTAAATATGGCAGAAATGGCTATGACAAATCTAACAAGATTTTAATGACCTTACTTGATGACGAAGAAGAAATGTGTAAGTTTAATTTTGAAGTAATTGATAAAATTATTAGAGAGTATGCTCCAGTTGTTAGAGGAGATAAAGAATTATGACGCACGAAGAAATTAAAAACGAAGTAAGAAATTTGTATCATTTAACAGATGACCAAATCAGTGAAATTACGAAGGAAGTAATTACAGTTATGGCAAAAGATGTAGTTCCTTCGAAAAATCCTTTAGTGATTGTAGTTGGTGGACAATCGGGTGCAGGTAAAACGGCATTGATCAATTATTCTTCCCAATTATCACCTAAACGTAAGTTTGTCCAAATTGACAACGATTATTTCCGTGGTTTCCATCCACAAGTTGATGAAATTAGACGCAAATATCCTGACCACTATGTTACAGCGACAGACCAACTTGGTTTAGGTATTACGGCTGATGTAATTAAATACTTTACCGAAAATCGTTACAATATTATTTTACATCAAACCTTGAAAAACAACCGTGTCGTTGATGATGCGATTACTAAATTTATCAACGCTGGTTACACTGTGGGTGTGCGTGCTTTTGCTGTTCCTTATTTTGAAAGTAAAATGTCACAAATTGAACGATGTGAAAAGCAAATTAGAAATTTGAAATTCTGTCGCCATGTTGCGAAAATTGACCATGACACAGCTTTGGAAGGTTTGCCAAATACCGTTGATTATGTTGAACAATCCGGCAAATATGATTTTATTCAAATTTTCAAACGTGGTAATAGTATCAAATTACCAACTTTAGTTTATTCTAAATTTAACGAAAAAACTAAAGCACATACATTGCAAATAATTGAAGATTGTAGCAATGACCAAGTGCCAATGCAAGACCAAACTTCTGGTTTTGCAAGTGCGAAAGAGGCAGTTGAAAAAACTCGTGAAAGTGAAGCAGTACGTTGTATGCGAACTTTGGATGCTCGTATTCACGACGCTGAACGTAGTCGTTATAACAATGAAGAAATGCAAATGCATATTGATGAATTAAAAGGTCGCATGCAAGAATACAAAAAAAAAAATAAGCTCACTAAACCAGTAATCAAACAAGTTATGTCTTGTCGCACAATTTTAGCAAAAAAAATTGTCACAGGACTTGATGGGATTACTAAGTAATCCCCAGTGTTTTGTTTGGCAAGTTAATTTCTGCGTATTATAATGTTGATACATGGAAAATATAAATTTTGCAAAAGTTGTTGATGCGCCAATTAAGGCAGGGACACGTGTTTTAATGCGTGTTGATTACAATGTACCGTTGGCTGTTGACGGTTCAATCAGCGACGATAAACGTATCGTCGATAGTTTGCCAACCGTCCGTTATTGTTTAGAACGTGGGGCGAAAGTTGTCTTGTGCAGTCACTTTGGGCGACCAGACGGTAAGCCAGAGCCACAATATTCTTTACAGCCAGTTTATTTGCATTTGCAAAAATTGTTAGCTGGGGTGGAAGTACAATTTGCTACCGAAACAGTTGGTGCGAATGTTGAAGCACAAGTTGCAGCATTGCCGAACGGCGCAGTTTTGTTGTTAGAAAATACACGCTTTACGAAAGCTGAAACAGCGAACGAGCCTGAATTTGCAAAACAATTAGCACAACTCGGTGATGTTTTTGTGAATGATGCCTTTGGCGCTGCTCACCGTGCGCACGCCAGCACAGTTGGTGTGGCAAGTTATTTACCTGCTTATGCTGGTTTTTTAATGGCACGTGAAATTGAAAATCTAAGTCAAATTACGCATCAACCACAACGACCGTTTACGGTGATTATTGGTGGTAAAAAAGCCAGTGATAAAATGCCTTTGGCATTGAAGTTGGCCGATACAGCTGACCACGTTTTGGTTGGTGGTAAAATTGCACAAGAATGGCAAGACGACGGTAAGCAACATCGTGCAGAGATTCACATTGCACCCGACCAAGGTTTAGATATCTCAATGGCAACTGTGGAAACTTGGCGTCCGATTATTGAAAGCAGTCGTACTATCTTTTGGAATGGTCCATTAGGACAGTTCGATGTGAATCCGGAAAATGCGCGTGGTACGCACGCTATTGCACAAATCATCAGCCAAAGTGATGCTATCAGTATTGTTGGTGGTGGCGATACGGCGGCGGCTGTTAAGGATTTTAAATTCACACATATTTCCACTGGTGGTGGTGCAGCCTTGGAATTTGTCGAAGGTACAACCTTACCAGGTATTGCGTGCTTACAAAAAAAGGAGAATCATTGAAAATGCGTAGACCATTATTCTTTGCAGCTTGGAAATCAAACAAGACCCCGAAAGAAGTTTTAGAGTTCTTTCAGCAGGTTTATCAACGTGGTTTGGAACTGAAAAATAAAACCGAAGTTGTCATTGCGCCGGCGGCTTGTTATTACGAGATTGCACGTTTAAAAATGCCGAAGCCTTTACAGTTAGGTGCTCAGGATGTCAGTGAAATTGAATTCGGTGGACGTATGGGTGAATTGAGCGTACAACTTCTCAAAGAGTACGGCGTTAAGTATTGTATCGTTGGTGATGGTACTTGGCGTTTGAGTTTTGAGCAAGATGACGTTGTTAATAAGAAAATTAAGTTGTTGAAGAAATATGGTATCATTCCTGTTCTATGCGTGGGTGAGACTTGGAACGAAAACCAAAATAATTTGACTTTGGAAGTTTTAAAACGTCAAATTCAAGGGGCGTTGGTTGGGGTTTCGAATATCAATGATATCGTAGTTTGTTATCGTCCAATTTGGGTACAGCAACGTGGAATTTTGCCAACACCAGATTATGTTAATATGGTAGCAAAACACATTCGTGAATGCTTGGTCGGTTTGAAAAATAATCCACTTGATGCCAGCTTGCCAATTATTTATGGTGGACATATTACACCATCGAACGTTAAAAACTATATGGCGCAAAGTGACCTTGATGGTATTTTCTTCGTTGGTTCGTCTTTGCAAGTAGATTCATTTTATGGAGTGGTAAATTATGACAAATAAACAATTTAACAAAACGGTTTTATGTGTAATGGACGGTTTAGGTCATTGTGAACGCACAGCAGGAAATGCTGTAACGGCGGCAGGTATGCCAAACTTAAACAAAGCAAAGGCAGCGCATCTCAGTACTTTAATCCGTGCCAGTGGACACGAGGTGGGACTTGATAGTGCGAAAGATGCCGGCAATAGTGAAGTTGGCCACAATGCAATGGGTGCTGGTGTAACAATTAAGCAGGGCTTATCTTTGTTGAATGATGCCTTTGCCACTGGTAAGATTTTTGAATCATCCGTCTGGCAAAAAATCAGCACTTTCCCAAAATTGAACATTATCATCTTGTGCAGTAACGGACGAGTACACAGTAATATTGAACATTTGTTTCAAGTTATTGAACAATGTCAAAAACAAAACTTGCCATTCAGCGTGATTGCGATTACCGATGGACGTGACGTCAGTCCACGTTCGGCAGCTGAATTTTTGGCACAAGTACCAAACTTGTCAGTTATCGGTGGACGTGGTCAAATCTTTATGGACCGTTATCAAGCGCAAACCGAAATGCTCACTAAAGCTTTTGAAGTCTGTGTGGAAGGGAAAGCACCTGTGGTTCAAGATTGGCGTACGTATTTGGAAGAATTTTATCAAGCGCATCCGACCTTGTCTGACGAACAAGTTCCACCAGTCATCGTTGACCCTGATAACTTAATTAAAAACGGTGAAGCAATTTTATTGTTAAATTATCGTGGCGACCGTGCCGTTGAAACAGCTCGTATGTTCGATAACGGCGACTATATCACGGCTGAACAATTTGCAATGATTAAAGATTGTTATTTCGCTGGTATCTTACAGTATGATGCCGAAATGAATTTGCCTGCGAACTATTTATGTGAACCACCAGTAATTAACAACACATTGACTTCTTGGTTATGTGAACACGGTGTGCGTCAGTACACAGTTACCGAAACGGTTAAATTCGGTCATATGACTTATTTCTTTAATGGCAACAAAAGTGCACCAATTGATTCACAAATAGAAACATGGTTAGAAATTCCCAGTGATAAGTTGAATAACTTGTATGATAAAGCTCCGAAAATGCAAGCTGAACCAATTACCGAAAAATTGATTGCGGCGATTGAAAGCGGCGAATACGATTTCTTAAAATGTAATTTACCAAATCCAGATATGGTAGGTCATACCGGTAACTTTGACGCAGCTGTGATTGCTTGCCAAACGGTTGATGAATGTGTAGGGCGCTTGTACGAGGTTTGTCGTGCGCAAGGTGTTAATTTGATTATTACGGCTGACCACGGCAACGCCGAAGAAATGGCGGACGAAACAGGCAAGACCAAAACTTCACATACAAACAATTTAGTCCCGATGATAATTTGTCCATTTGGAACGCCAGATGTAAAATTGCAAGACGGCGAGTTCGGTTTAACGAATATTGCTGCGACAGTTTGTACCTTAATGGGTGTTCCGGTAAATCCAGCGTTCAATCCAAGTATGGTAAAAATTAAGTAAAAAACATTAAATTATTTCAGTTTATGTGGCGAACAAAACTTGACAAAAATCAAATTACACCATAGACTGAAATAACCTGGAGAGGTACCCAAGCGGTTAAGGGGCTCCCCTGCTAAGGGAGTAGCGCTGTAAAAGGCGGCCAGGGTTCGAATCCCTGTCTCTCCGCCAATTTAAAAAATTTACTTTTCCGGTAAAACAATTCGATTGGAGAAGCAATGAAACAAAAGAAGTTAATACCACTTAAAGTTGTTGTTTGTTTAGTATTAGCTTTTTTTGTTTGTATTTTTTTGTACAGTGAAATTGGACAAATGAGATTGCCATCGGGCAAGAGTTTAACCAATAACTTTAAAGTTGCGAGTATAATTTTTATTTATCTTGCAACGCTTTTGCCATTTATCGGATTAGCTATCTGGACAATTTGTCAATGTGGTAAAAGTAAAACTACGTTTATTGTTTTATCTTTGTTTACTTTATCTTATGTGATTAGAATTTTGTTGGCTGATTATATTAGTGATGATTATCTTTGTTTTTTGTCGGAGTGGATAAAAGAGTATCAGTCTTTATCGCTTCAGGATTGTTTTATTCAGCAAGTCGGTAATTACGCACCTTTTTATAATTATTTTTTAATTTTAGTCAGTCGTTTGCCAATTTCTAGTTTATATTTGATTAAAACTCTTTCTTTTTATATTGAGGTCGCAACTGCAATTATTGTAATGAAACTGATTGCCGTTGTGAAAAAAGACAAAGCAAATCCTGTTCATTTGGCAATCGCCTTATTACTTCTTATTCCATTGTTGAACACCAGCCAATGGGCACAGTGTGATGTCGTGTATTCATTTTTTGCGATTGCCGGAATTTATTTTGCAGTACAACATAAATCAATTTGGTGTTTTGTTATGATGGGGTTTGGTTTAGCAATGAAATTACAAATTTTGTTAGTTTATCCAGTAGTGCTTATTTTATTGCTTTGTCGGAATAGTAATGGCGAAAAATATTTATACTGGAGACACATTTGGTTAACGCCTTTAGTTTTTATTGTCATAAATATCGTTTCAGTTTTTTTCGGTGGTTCGATATTTAAAGTTTTTGAAATTTATTTCAATCAGATTTTTGTTGGCAACGAAGGACAAGCGTTATGGGGAAATTGCGCCAACTTGTTTTTAGCAACAGGCTTAATTACAAAAACAAGTATTTGGTATTCCATCTTAACTTTTATTTTTATTAGTATTGTAATTGCTATTTTAACGTTCATTATTCTGCGTGTTTGCAAAACGAAACGAAACCAATTGGAAGCGCGCGATGTGATTTTTTTATCAGCTTTTATTCCTATGATTTGTGTCTTCTTTATGCCCAAAATGCTTGACCGTTATTATTACATTGCCGAGATTTTTATGTTTGTCTATTTAATGATTACTCAAGATAAAATTTCACTGCATTCATATATCTTGCTTGAATACGGTGTATTGATTACATATATGTATTATTTTAAAATCTTTAAAGATTTATTAGTGTATTCAATTTATTATACGGCAAATATTTTTACTGGAATTGCTGTTGTTTTAATGACAATTCGCTTTGTGCAGAGTTTTAAATCAAAAAGTTTAAATTAACAAATAAGAATGCGATTAGAGCGATATCATACAATTTGACATTTTTCGACAAATGTGATATATAAAATTATATTCATTTTGGAGGTAAATAAAAATGGAAAAATTAAAAAAATTCTTAAAAATCCCTGCCTTGTGCTTGTCGGTTGGCTTGTTTGTGGTTTACTTGGTAACATTGATTGTTAACTGTGTCAAACCTTATTCAAACAGTACTTACGTTTATGATGATTCAATGGCTGGCATTAATATTAGAATGGAACTTACCTTAAATAACAATGGTAAGGGAACAATGGAAACCACAATCAAAAATGCAATTGATACTGAATATCAAAAGGAAGAAGTATTCTATAAAGTTGTTGATGGAAAATTGATGTTTACTTATGTTGAAGGTGGCGAATACGAACCAATGGGTAACATTAATGCATTTGAAATTAAAGTTGCAGACAGTGGTTACTCAATTACTATCAAGAACCAAGGTGAAGAAACTGCAAGAGCAGTATACATTGTCTTTATGTTGATTGGTCTTTGCGGTGCAGCTGCAAGTACAGTTTACATCGTTTTGAGCAATAAGAAAAAAGCTAAAGTTGTACCAGCAGAATAATTATAAATTGTATCGAATAAACTATGTTCCACATTCGTTATGGGTGTGGAACTTTTTATTTAGTAATATTTGTTGGCCATTTGATTAAATTATGGTACGTTAAATTATGAGTGTGATTTTAGAGTATCGTCACGTGAATAAAAGTTTTGGTGATACCACCGTTTTGCGTGATATTAACTTGCAAATTCCTGCCGGCAAGGTTGTGGGGTTGTTGGGGAAGAATGGTAGTGGTAAATCGACTTTGTTTAAATTAGCCAATGACTTATTAACGGCTACCAGTGGTGAGGTTTTGATTGATGGGCAACCGGTTGGTGTTGCCACGAAAAAAGTCGTTTCCTTTTTGCCAGAACGTACTTATCTTGATTCGGGTTTACGTGTCAGCGAAGTCATCCAGATGTTCGCAGATTTTTATGAAGATTTTGACCGTGAGAAAGCCGAAAAACTTTTGGTAGATTTGCAATTAGATAAAAATATGCGCCTTGCCAAAATGAGTAAAGGTATGAAAGAAAAAGTCCAATTGGTAATGGTGATGAGTCGTCGTGCCAAGATTTATATTCTTGATGAACCTTTGGGTGGCGTTGACCCAGCCAGTCGTGATTATATTTTGCAAACCATTTTGAAAAACTTTAATCAAGATGCAACCTTGTTGATTTCTACCCATATGATTGCCGATATTGAAAAAATCTTGGATGAAGTTATTATGATTGATAATGGAACAGTTATCTTGCAAGAAAATGCTGAAACGTTACGTCAAAAAGAAAAAGCGTCAATTGATGAAATTTTCAGGAGGAAATTTTATGTTAGGTAAGTTGTTAAAAAAAGACTTAAATCGCAATATGCGTTGGTTGTGGATTTTGTTTGTGGCAACAATTGCTGTGGCGACAATTACGCGCGTTTGTAAAGAATTGGGGGAAAATATCGTTTTATTTAAGGTGTTGGGTATCGTCTTTGATTCTGTTTTTTACGCATTGGTGGTGAACGTTATTTTGCAACCGTTCTTGCGTAACTTTTTAAATTTTACAAAATCTTTATACGGTGATGAATCTTATTTAACGCACACGTTACCAGTTACCAAAAACCAAATTATCAACTCTAAATTTTTGACAGCTTTGATTGAAATCGGTTTAGGTTTTGTGGTGATGGTAGTTTCGTTATTGATTATGTTCTTCACTCCAACTATGTTCGATAGCTTGGCATTCATTCTTTCTTTTGTAATTATTGGTGAATTCTCGATTGGCTGGTTAGTGTCGTTGTTTGTTGCTTTGGTGGTTGTGGAATTCTTGATGTTTATTGCCATAATTTTTTATTCTATCGTACTTGCTTATCGCGCCAAAGAAAACCGAGTGTTAAAAACCTTTTTAATCACAACGGCATTATCATTTGCTGCAATCAGTGTATTGTTTGTTTTTATGGTCATTGTTTTAGCTGCTAATGGTATTCAATTAACCGGTGCAACATTAACTTTGACCAGTTCGGCTTTGATGAGTGTCTTATGGACCGGGGTTGTTGTTTATACAATTCTGATTGTGGTTTTCTATGTTTTATCACTTAAAGCTTTCCGTAAAGGTGTGAATGTCGACTAAAAATTTTCAGTTGCCAAATATTAAGTTATGCATTTAAATAAAACCAGAGGTAACAAATGAAAAAAAAGTTTGCCATTACGTTATCGTGTTTATTGGTTGTGATGATGAGCTTTGTGGGATGCTCACCAAAACCACAAATAGATAATATCCATGGCGAAATTAAAAACGTCATCGTCATGATTGGCGATGGTTTTGGTCCGAATCATTTAAAGAATGCTAAAACCTATTTTGATGTTGATCAATACGCTTTTGAAGACGATTATGTGTGTGATGTTACTACACACTCGAAAGACAGTCCGGTCACAGACAGTGCGGCATCCGGAAGTGCGTTGGCAACCGGTCAAAAATTTAATAATGGCGAAATTGGTTGGCACGAAAGAAAAGACATTGAAAACTTAATGGAAATTGCACAAAAACAAGGTAAGAAAACTGGCATTTTGACATCAGATACCTTACACGGAGCAACCCCAGGTGCTTATTCGGCACATACAAAATCACGTAATAATCTTGACGAAATTGTGCAAGACCAAATTAACAGTGGTATTGATATTTTGATTGGTGCTCGTGCGGCAGAGTATGATAATAGCTATATTGGTTTTTATCGTAATGGATATCATTTTTCGAATACAACAGATGATTTTCCTGAAACTTTAAACCCAAACGAAAAATACATTGCAATGTTTCCTGATTTGCTATCACCATATAATCACGAGCAGACTAATCCTGGTCGAGATTGGGTAGATTTCCCAGCTTTAATTAAAAACGTTTTAAATTATCTTGATAACGAAAATGGTTTTTGTTTAATGATTGAAAATGGTTGGATCGATAAATATAGTCACGGAAATCAATTGGTTAATGCTCTGCATGAAGTTGCGTATTTCGCCGCAATGATTGAAGCTGTTTATGAATTCTGTGCTGGGCGTGATGATACCGTCGTGATGATTACAGCCGACCACGAAACAGGTGGCTTACAATTGGCAGAAGATAAAGCCGAATTAGAAAGAATGAACAATACGCTTTATACCAGTGGCGACCACAGTGCAACCAATGTCCATTTATTTATGAAACGACCAAATAAAGAAAAAAATCAACTTAACCGAAACTTAATTGATAATACTAACATTTTCCATATTTGTAAAAAAATCGTAAAGTATCAAACATTGGATTTAACAAATATTGATGCTGAAACAACTGAAGAGCTAAAAGTATCCTTTATTCAACAATATGTGAAGAATTTAGACAAATTTTACCAAGATATGACAGAAAATTTTTCAACTGCATATTGACATTTGTGTTCAGAAAGTTATATACATATAATATATGGCTGATGCAAAAAAATTAACGAAACTAAGTACAACTGTAACAAGCACAAAATTAAAACCACAGTTTAAAGTTATTATCGAAAACCTTGATAAAATTTTCACAATGGATAATGATTCCGTAGTGAACATTTGTCAGTTTTTCCATGAATTTAATATTGAAGATGTTTTGCTTGAAGACAAAAGCTTTAACGTAGAACAACGTAAGCGCATGGTGGAAATTGTTAAAAAAGAAATTAAGAATTTTGAAAAAACACAAAAAGAACCTGTCAAGCGTTTGCCTTTACATATGAATGATTATGAATTTCTTGCAGAGCATGTTATTGCTGTTGTTAAAAAGGAAGTTCCTGAATTTAATTACAGTCGTACTGTCGTTAAAAACTTTATCCGAGATTCACTTGAATTTAATCAAGGTTTAAGTAATTATCAAGATAGTTTTGTTAAAGAGTTTATTGCAAATACCACCGTGTCCGATCCTTTTTGTGATAAAAAAGTTCGTCGTTGTTTTGTTCCTTATGATGAAATTCTCCGCGACAAAGTTATTTTTTGTATGAAAATTTTAGGGTTAAAACGATCTACTGCTGAATTTAATTTAGAAAAGAATGCAGACTTATGGCGCCGACAAAATATGATACGTGCTTTTGACGAATTTTATTATCCACAAGCTGACGAACCAAAGAATGATAATCTTTATATGAAGTGGTGTGAATTGCATAAAAAGCATCGCGAAGAATGGTTAAAACATTATGAATTTTATTATGGTGGGAATCATTTTAAAGTGATTAAAAAAGCAGGAACTTTCACTGAAAATATGGGTATGAGTCAATTTAGTTATTTTGATTGTATTAAAAAATCTACTGGTTTTAATGACGAACGTGTTGCTTTGTTAAAACAAAGTCAAGAAAAAAACAAAGTTAAAAACAAAAGTGAAGTAGAGAAAAGTATTTAAGAATGCCGAAACTCCACAATTTAAAAAGCAGTTTTTGTCATCAACAAAAACCACAGCAAGTCAAAGAATTAACTCTTGATAAGTTTACAAATGATTCAATTCCTTTTAAAGATGATACAAATAAAAAATTAGAATTTGAACGGTTATTTCAATTATTGCCTTTGATTTTCCCTGACGAAGAAAGTAGAAAATAATATTGTAGCTTTGCATTTATCCAATAAAGATTGGATGGTTAAACATATCAGTGGGATTGCTAATCAAAAAAAGCAAGATGTCAGTGAAAAAAGCGATTGATTTTTATTATTACTTACACGTTAAAAATGACGATTATTATGTGATGCAATCATCGCAAAATAAACTATTAGAAAAAACTTTTAAGGAAAATTGGTTCATTTATCGTGAATATAAATATTACCTAAAACATAAACACGTCATTGATGAATTAGGTGTAGCGACACAAAATATGAAACTTACACCTGGTCAAGCGCGCAGTGTTAAAAATAAAATCAATAGACTTGGTTCTTTAATTTATGATAATGTCGTTAATTACGAAATGTAATCCAAAATTAGCCGTGGGTATTGACCTTGCTTGTTGCAATCATATATAATAAATGTGATGAAACTAAAAAAATTATCAGATATTTTTAATACTCAACGTATGAAACAACACTCGAAAAGAGTTCAAAAAGACACTGCCTTAATTGATAAGGAGACTGCACAGCTTAAAGCTTTGTGTGATTGTATCTGTCAAATGTTTCCGAAAGAACACGACATTGCACGCACTTTGATAGGTTTAGAGTTTGCGAAACCTGAAGAATTACCAACAACAATGTACACTTCTGATTTTTTACCATTCCATTTGTATGATAATGAATGGTTGGCTAAGTGTTTAACACAGGTTGCTGAAAGTAAAGAATTTAAAAACAAATTCAAGATTGCGAACGCAAATGCCTTTGTCCAAGCATCACCATTGTTTGAAATTGAACGCAATAACTATATTGAAAGGTTAATGAGCATCCAACTAAATCATATGTTACGTAATCCAGTGCCTAACGCTTTAATCGATGGAATGTGTCCTTATGATTATCAATATATTAAGGATTATGATAAGCAATTCCGTGAACAAGTTATACGCTCGTTCACAAAGTTGGGTATTGACGAACATAGAGTCGAAGTCTTTTTAGAAAAGAATAGTCAATTATGGTTGCCAGAAAGTATGGAAATTGCTTTTGAAAATGAATGTTACCCGATTAGTAAAACTAAATTTATTCATCCAACCAAATCACAAAAGAAAGTTTTACAACACTTTCAACAGGCACACAAAAAAGTTTGGATGCAACGTCGTATCTATGATTATGGTCAAGAACATCAAAGTATTTTAAAAGAGATCGGTTTATTTGCACCAACAATGGAAATGAAGCCTAAGGAATTACAACGTTTAGATAAACGATTAGCTAAGTATCAGCAAGCAAGTGTTGTACTGTTGCAAGCTTGTCGCAATAAGCCAAAGCAATTTGATGATCGTACAATGTAATAAAAACTGAATGAATTTTATCTGGGGGTATTGACTTTGTAAGATGCTCCCATTTATAATTTTATGATGGAATTTGTAAGTATGAATCAAATGTTTGAGTATAGAAAAAAATACTATACGCAAGAAGTCGAAAGAATGACTTATGAGGAACGTGTTGCTTATTACAAGGAATGCGAGAGACTTGAAAAAAATGCGAAACATATGCAAGAGCACGGTGAGTTATGTGCTGAGCTTCATCATATTTTTCCAAAGGAAAAGGTAAGAAACATCGTTTTCAATCATTCATTTAAAGAACTTGATCGAAAAATTAAAAATGTTTATACAGTCGAATATTTACCATTGCATTTGTATGATGATAATTGGTTAATCAATTATGTCAGCGAAGTGATGAAAAAACATCGACCAAACGCTAAAATTTCTATGCGAGAGTTACGTAACTTTGTGAAAAATTCAATTGCATTTGCTTCTATTCGCCGTCAATTTGTACGTGCACTGACTGGCGCACAAGCAGAGTATATGATTACGGCTGGTATATCAAATGCTTTGATGAAAGATTCTACTACGCCATTTATGAAGAAAAATAGTAGTTACTTTGACCTTAACTTCCGTAGGGATGTTATGGAAGTTATGTCGAGTAATGGAGTCTTCAAATATGATGTTGAAGTTGGTTTGGAAGAATCAGCAGATTTATGGCGTAAAAAATCGATGATTATTGCTTTTGAAAATAAATATTATCCATTGGCAGAAGTGATTAAAGATAGACAAGAATTTTCTTTGTGGTGGAAAGCTTTGATGAAATTAAAACAAGCACATCAAGAAGTTTGGTTGCAACGTCGTGAATATGATTATTATCAAATGCATTACCAAATCATCGACGACTTAGGTTTAGCAACTAAAACAATGAAAATGAACAAACTTGATTTGATTAAGTTAGATGCAAAGCTCAAGTTCTATGAAAAAATGCGCAATATGATGTTGTCTACGAAAAAACGTCGTAGCTTAAAAAATACGGTTTTGAAAGGTTTAAAATCATTCAAAGCCAAAAATGAACAATTGGGAATTACCGATGAGCAAAATCTAACAAAATAATCGAGTATTTATTATCTAAAAAAAACTTGCTTTTGGTGGCAAGTTTTTTGCACTTTTATCAAATTCATTTGATTATGACCAATAATTTAAAATACCTATCTTGACTTTGGGGTAGTGAATTCTCTATAATACGTTATGGTTGTTGCTGAACGCGTTTATGAAATTATTGCTGAAAGTGCAAAAAAACGGATTATTGAAGTTTTGGTAAGAGACCCTTACGCCATATATACGAAAAACTTTGAGACCGATTTTTTAAGGAGCTTGCAAAAACATAAACAAAAACCTCAAGATATTTATACGGCCGAAAATTTGCTACTACATTTATATGATGAACCTTGGTTGAAAAAATACATTGCTGCGTTTTATCTTCAAAAAAATCTAGGGCAATACGTCAATGAAAATGCTGTCAAATATTATGCAATCAATCGTCAGTTTTTAGTTAATCAGTATTTGAACTTCAATAACATTGGCAAGTTTGTCGAAGACATTTATCACAACGAATTATTCCAAAAAAAATTAAACCAGTATCAAGAATTACTTGTTTATGCACAAATCAAAGATTTGCAGAATCATTCTGCAGCAAATAATTTTCATCAAATCAAAGATTATGATATAGCTTTCCGTTCGAAAATTATTAGTGAAATGCGAAATTTAGAAATTGGTATGCCGTTGTTAGAAGCTGAAAAACTTGTCGAAAAGAAAAAATTTTGGTGGTACAAAGATGCACTTCAACAGACTTATGAAAATACATATTATCCACAACACGTAATTGATTTCATTAAACTTAAATCGGCACGGTATCAAGAACGCATTGCGAAAATGAAAACCGAACATTATGACGCTTGGGAAGAGAAGCGTGAAGTAGCATACTTCAATCAGTTTATTCAGGGCAAACCTGAACTTGAGGCAATGTATACGGGTTGTCGGTCGCTTTCGTATCATAATCTACAAAAACTAGATTACTATGAAAAACGTTATCGCAAGCTGGTTAATAATGATTGTCAAAATCAAAAGAAATTGAGTAAACTAAATCATAAACCTTTGTCGTTATACATTGGTTTTCGTGCCAAAGAAATTGTCGACAATGCTAAAAAACGCAAACTATTAAATAGTTTACCCAGTACCAGTTGGGGGTACATCTATGCAGTTGGCAAACGCAAAAAAATTGGTCTATCCGAAATTTTTCACCATAATGATAGTGAATGGGAGAAATACAAGGAGACTAAAATGAATGAACTACCACCAACAAATCCCAACAATGAAAAATCAAAATAAAAGAAAAGAAAAAAGGAGTAAGATATTATGCATACATTAATTCGTAAAAAATTGAGACTTTTTAACCCTGAATATAATTGTGACTCTTGTTGTTTAAAAGACCATGAATGTGAAGGCAATAAGGAATACTGCGCTGTTAAATACGACAGTGTTGAAGTCATTCGTCACCACAAGAAGGATACCGAAGTTGTGGAACAACAACCAGTTGAACCAGTAGTTGAACAACCAACTGTTGAAAAGGACGTAACCAAACCAGTTGAACCAAGTTCACTCTGTGGGCAAGGTCGTTGTATGGAATGTCCACGCACCTTGTGTTAATCTAAATTAAGTTCATTCAAAAAAGATTTGCCAAATTAACTTGGCAATTTTTTTTGTTTTAAAAAGACAATGGTTTGTCGAAACGGTGGTAATCATATATAATAAATATCAATGCAACGTACAGGGCAACAAACTTTTTATGAACGCTTTTTTAAACGTAGTTTAGACGTTCTTTTTGCTTTGCTCTTGTTAATTACTTTATTGCCTTTGTTTCTTGTTTTGATGCTTTGTTCCAAAATGTTTATTCACGGCAAAGTTTTCTTTAGTCAAGTTCGTCCAGGACGCAACGGTCAAGTTTTTAAAATTTACAAATTTCGGACTATGAATGATAAAACCGATGCGCAAGGAAATTTACTTCCTGACGGCGCACGGATTACAGCATTCGGTAAGTTTTTACGTCGTTTTAGTTTGGATGAATTACCACAGTTGGTGAATATTTTGCGTGGTGAAATGAGCTTTGTTGGGCCTCGTCCAGTTTTAGTGAAAGATGTTGTTTTTTGGACTGCCGAAGAATTAAGCATTTACCGTGTACGACCAGGACTAACCGGCTTGGCGCAAGTGTCAGGTGGTCGAAGCTCGGCAAGTTGGGAAGAGGTTATTGAAAAACATTTAACCTATCAACGTAAAATTTCATTCTGGCGTGATTTAATGATTGTCATTAAAACCTTTTTTGTGGTACTCTTTCGTAGTGATAGTGCGACCAGTGGTGCAGCGCAAAGCCGTCGTGAGTATTACTATGCCGATTACTTATTGAAACATAAGTATATTACGGAAGAACAATATCAACTAGGAATGGCTCGTGCCAAAACTATCATTGCACAAAATGGTATTGTAACTACCAGTGAAGCGTTGCAGCCAAAAATTACAAAAGGAGAAAAGCTTATGGCGACTGAATTGAAAAAATTACCACAGCACATTGGTTTTATTATTGATGGTAATGGTCGCTGGGCGAAAGAGCGTGGTTGGGCACGTACCAAAGGTCACGAGCACGGTGTTAAAAATTTAGATGTCATTATTAAAGAATGCTTTTATGGATATGGAATTCCAATTGTTAGTATTTACGCTTTTTCAACTGAAAACTGGAACCGTCCACAAACTGAATTAGATTATCTCTTTAAGTATTTTACCAAATATTTAAAAGCGAATGACTTCGTTAAAAAATATCCACACGTACGTTTGAATATTATGGGTGATTATACTAAGTTCCCACCTGAATTGGTAAAAAACGCTACGGCAGCTCTTGAAGCAACTAAAAATGAAACGCAATTTATTTTAAACTTAGGTATCAATTACAGTGGACAAGATGAGTTAGTGCGTGCTGTGAATTTGATGTTAGCTGATAATTTAGCACCACAAGTTGACCGTGCCACTATTCAAAAATATTTATACACCAGTGAACAACCATTATTAGATTTTTTAATTCGTACCAGTGGCGAACAACGTTTAAGTAATTTTATGTTATGGCAAGTTTCGTACGCTGAACTTTATTTCCCAAAAGTTCATTGGCCTGCTTTCAGTAAGCAAGATTTACATACTGCATTATTAGAATATCAAAGTCGTGATCGTCGTTTTGGTGCAATTAAAGAAGAATAAGGAGAAGATATGGGAGAAATTTTAACTGCAATTTTTGGAAGTAATTCGATTTTAGCAACGATATTTGTTTCGTTGTTGCCTTTGTTGGAATTAAAAGGTGGTATTACGCTGGGTATTGATACTGAGTTCTGGGGTGATTCAGCCTTGAATGTTTGGCAGTCATTTGGTTGGGCTTTGTTCGGTAGTTGCTTGGTCGTTCCTGTTTTAGCTTTGGTTTTCCGTCCAATTTATAATTGGTTGAAGACTAAAAAATTTTTCAAAGCTATTCTTGATTTTATCGTGGGCGACGTTGCAAAACGTTCCGATAAAATGAAAGAAGAAAATCAAACCAAAAGTTCAATACGTGCGTTTTGGTTAAAAATGTTAGCAGTTTTCTTGTTTGTCGCTTTCCCTGCTCCTGGTACTGGTGTTTGGACGGGTACTTGTTTTGCTGTTTTATTAGGATTGAACTTCTGGGCAATTTGTGCTGTTGTAGTTGTGGGTAATACCGTTTGTGGTCTTATCATTGCATCACTTTGCCAAGTGTTCCCACAATTTAGTCGTCTTTTCTTAATTATCTTCTTGGCTTTAATTGCTGTCTACATTGTCTATCGTTTAATTATGCACTTTGTGAAAAAACGTCGTGCACAAGTTGCAACAGTTGAACAGTATCAAACCGACGCACCTGAGGCAAACTAAGTTAATGTTGACACGTAAGCAGTGGGGATGGTTTTTTACGGCATTAAGTTGCACGATTTTCTTTGTTGTCTTAACGGTTACTTTGCTTTGTGTTGACGTCCAAAGTACTGCTACTGGTCCAATTGGTTGGGCAACCATCAACTTATGGTGGCGTGATTTATTAGGTGTACAAAGCGTTTGGCATCTCATTTCGGATATTATTGTAGGTGTTACTATACTGGCACTAGTCGGAATGTTAGTTTGGCAATTTGTGATTATTCTGCGTGGTAAAAGTTTGCGTGCGTTGACATTGCGTTGGTGGGTATTTGATATCACAATTATTGTTTTAGGCTTATGTTATCTGTTGTTCCAATTTGTTGTTATTAACTATCGTCCCATTGTGTTAGATGGTATTGCTGAAGTCTCGTATCCATCATCTCATATTTTGTTGGTTGCTACATTGTGGCCGTTGATGTTGTGTCTGTGTCGGCAGGGAATTAAATCACTCACTTGGCGTCGTATTTTACTTGTTTGTGGATGGTTGATGTTGGTGCTGGGGGTCGTTGCTCGTTTGTGTTGTGGTTATCATTGGTTCACTGATGTTTTGGGTGCCTTGTTGTTAAGTGCTGTCCTTGTTACTTGGTTTCAATTTTTTATGCAATATAAGTTGCCAGCAAATCATTAACTGATTAAACTATATGTAATGAAAACAACAGAAAAAACAAATAAAAAAACAACAGTCTTAGTTACGGGTGGTGCTGGTTATATTGGCAGTCATACCTGTGTTAATTTACTTGAACAAGGTTATGACATTGTTGTCGTTGACAACTTTGTTAACAGTTCGCCAATTAGTTTGGAACGTGTTACCGAAATTACTGGAAAAACTTTTCCTTGGTATCATATTGATTTACGTAACCGTACTCAATTAGCCGAAGTCTTTGAAAAACATCAAATTGATTGGGTAATTCATTTTGCAGCTTTGAAAGCTGTGGGTGAAAGTGTTGCCCAACCATTACGTTATTACGAAAATAATTTAAATGGAACTTTATCTTTATTGGCAGTGATGGAAGCTGCTGGTTGCAAGAAAATTGTTTTCTCATCAAGTGCCACAGTTTATGGAAACCCAGAAACTTTACCTTTAACCGAAGATTGTGCTTTGCGTACAACTAATCCTTATGGTGCAACTAAGTTAATGATTGAAGATATTTTACGTGACTTATGTAAAGCTGACCCAACTTGGACGGCTGTGATTTTGCGTTACTTCAATCCAGTTGGTGCACATCCATCCGGTTTGATTGGTGAAAACCCACAAGGTATTCCAAACAATTTGACGCCTTATATTGCACAAGTTTTAACCGGTAAATTACCTTTCTTGCAAGTTTTTGGTAATGACTATCCAACACCAGACGGAACAGGTGTGCGTGATTACATTCACGTTTGTGATTTAGCACAAGGGCACTTGCAAGCAATTGCTAAGGTAGAACAAACTGGGGTTCATACCTATAATTTAGGTACAGGACACGGTTACAGTGTTTTGGATGTTTTACATGCATTTGAAAAAGCAGCCGGCCGTGAAATTCCATATCAAATTAAACCACGTCGCGCTGGCGATATTGCCGAGTGTTATGCTGACCCAAGTCACGCCGAAAAAGCATTAGAGTGGCACGCAGAATTTGACTTAGATGCGATGGCACGCGATTTATGGCGTTTCTATTCGCAAAATCCCAACGGCTACACCAAATAAAGTAGTGCAAGTTGACAATAAATCATTCAAAATACTATAATATAAAAATGAAACTCAAAACACGCGAAGTTCCCTACATTCCTTTGTATAAAAAGATTAGCTTTCTTTATATACCTACCTTGTTTATTGTCGCGAGTGTTTTCCTTGAAATTATTATGTTTAGTATTATGAATTTTGCCTTCCCGTCAGCTTATATTTTTAGCTTGTCGGTTCTTTTAATTATCGCAACGATTGTTGCACTCATTCAACAAAAATGGCTACAAACAGTAATTTGCTCTCTTTTAATCGGGTGGCAGTTATTTACCACAATTTCCAATATTACGGCATATCAAACTTGTAATGAAATTTTTTCTTTGGAAACATTAAAGACAATTACGACAGCTTTTGCGAATGCTGGCTCCGTTGTTTTAGATTTGACTTTTTTAATTCCGATTATTACGTTACTTGTCTTTTATATTGCCAGCATTGTTGCGATTATGTGGTATTGTCGTACACCAAAAGGTTATCGCTATCAATTTAATTTACGTGCTACCTTGTGTGGTATTTTAGCTTTTGTTAGTATTTTTAGTTATACGATGGTGTACTCAGGCTTACCAAGTTACAAAAACAATCATTTTGTCAGTTTATCGCGCAATCAAAAATTTATTTACGATACTTTCAGTAATCGTATTGTAACTTTGCAAACTTTCGGTTCATACAGTTTTTACCTGAATAATTTGTTAGCACTCATGGGCGCTAAAACAAATACAACAGATGTGATGGATCTGGAAGTAAGGGAAGAATTCACACCGAATACTTTTGTTTTGGATGAAAATGAAGTTTTAGGTGAAGGTTATAATTTAATTACCGTCTTGATGGAAACTTTTGAACGTGAAGCGATCAATCCGATTACGATGCCAAACTTAACCAAATTCTTACGTGAAAGTTGCGTGGAAGTCAACGGGTATTACAGTGTTGAACGTACTTGCTTTACGGATTATATCAGTCAAACTGGGATGCATCCTATGGGTAAAGAATATTGGAATAATTATGGTGATGTCGTTGCGCCTCATTCCTTAGCCAATATTTTTGAAAGAAGTAACTACGCAACGCAAACTTTCCATAATTGGCATGGTGATTGTTATAACCGATACGGGGTTTTCGAAGATATACTTGGCTTTGATAAATTCAATGATTATTCAACATATACTGATGTTTATTATCCGAAACATTGCGCATTAAATGCTGACGAATTATTGTTTGCCAACAATCTTGCCAAAATTGCACCCAAGAATCAGAATTTCTATAGTTATATTATCAGTGGTTCAACCCATGCTGTTGGTCCATTCCGTTTTGATTTCCCTAGTTACTATCCTGAAGAATTTGAGTACGTTGAAGAACAATCTAATTGGGAAAGACTGACTGAAATTTATCCGGTTTTGTCATCAAAAAATAAAGATGCAGTGGCAAGAGCAAAAAATTATTTAGTTGGCACTTATAGTTTTGATTTAGGTTTTGGTGCTTTAATTGATTATTTGAAAAAGACACCTGATGAATTACATCCAGGTAAAAAGCTGATTGAAACCACAGCAATAGTGATGTTCGGTGACCATTATTATTATACTAACCCTGATTTCTTAAAACCTGAAAGTGAAGACCCACGCGAGTTGGCAGGAAACCGTTCACCATTCATTGTTTATAATCCTCGTCAAATTACGACTAACGGGACAACTCAAGGCGAAAACGCTGTACAAGCAACACCTGCAAACTGTGGAATTACGTTGAATCGTTTCACTTCAACAATGGATATTTATCCAACAATTTGCAGTTTATTTGGCATTCAAACTGATCAACAATTAACTTATGGACGCAGTATTTTTGACAATGCTCCATCTGTTGGTGTCGCGTATTTAACGGGTTACACTTGGGGTGCTGTTGGTTATGAAGTATCAAGCGATCGCATTGATATTATTACAGGTGAACCATTTATCGAATGGCGCATTTGGAAAACATTAGACTTTATTACTTTTAACGGCGTAAATTTAACCCAAGCACAACTGGATGAGATTTCCCCAACCGTTGACCGTGTTTATGATTCAATATTTTTAAATTCAAGGTTATTTGATGCTGATGGCTTTGATAAATTAGACAAGTCTTTCTATCAGTTAGGCAAGTCCAATTTAATTTGATATTCAACCAACCACATTGCAATTTGGTAAATAAATGCCAAGTATTGTGGGCGTTGCATAAGCTGACCAAACCAGGGGCGTGTGGTATGAGTTGTTGCATCGTTTAAGACTTGACTGACGTAATCCATATTGACAATTTGCCAAACGGGATGTTCTTCGTCGGTCAGTAAGGCGCGTATTCGTTGTTCGATTAAATGAGTATAAATGGGGTCGACTGTTTTTGGGTAAGGACATTTTTTACGATTAAGAATTTCCGTCGGTAAAAGGTCTTTCATCGCAGTACGTAAAATTCCTTTCTCTTGATGATTATGATTCTTGATTGTCCACGGAATGTTATAAACATATTGTGCTAGTTTCAGGTTGGTAAACGGCATACGAATTTGCAAGTTGCATTGTGTCGCCATACGTTCGCCACGTTCTAACAAATTTAAACCAAACCAACGCATGGTTAAATAACTGTATATTTTCATCTGACGGTCGGCTGGTGTATCTGTTGCGCAAAGTGGAACTTCGGCGACAGCATTATGAAAAGATTGTGTCACAAACTTTTTCAGTTGCAACTTGCTTTTTAAGTGTTTGGCAACAGTATTTTCTCGTACAGTTAAATCAATTGCCCACGGGAAAGTTGTTGCTTGATGTGTGTCTTGTCGGTAAAACCACGGATATCCACAAAAGATTTCGTCAGCAAATTCACCACTCAAACAAACATCAATGTGTTCTTTTAACGCTCGGCAAAAAAGCAGGAGAGAACTATCAATATCAGCCATTGACGGATAATCACGGGCCATTAAAGCTTCGTGTAGTGTCAAGGATAGGTCTGCTGAATTTAACAATTGATAGTTGTGTTGCGTTTTGTATCGTTTGGCAACTAAGTCAATGTAATAATTGTCACGTGACGGTGAAAAGTCTGTTGGTTTGAAATTTTCTTGATTGCCGACATAATCTACGGAAAAAGTTTTTAAGTTTGTTTGTGTTTGTGCTGCTAAAGCCGTGATTGCACTGGAATCTAAACCACCACTCAGCATTAAACCAACACGATGCTGACTGCTGTTGTGTTGATGGACAGCTTTTGTTAGCATTTTTCTTATCTTCGTTGTGGTCGTCTTAACGTTGTCAGTGTGAGGTTGACTTTTAAATTTAAAGTAAGTTTTTGTGGTTAGTTTACCGTTTTGCCAGTACCCATATTCGCCAGGTTTAATTTCATAAATATTTTTGTAAACGGTTTTGCCGGGTGTTCGTGCTGGACAAACGCCAAACAATTCACGTAAGCCGTCAAGATTAACGCACGGCCTAATTGTTGGATGTACAAAAAGCGCACTAATTTTTGCTGAGAAAGCTAAGCTATTTTGATTTAAAGCATAGAACAAGGGCATAATTCCCAACTGGTCACGTGCAAGGAAGAGGTGTTGTTGTGTGTTTTCATAAATCGCAAAAGCAAAATTACCTTGTATTTTATGAAGCATTTTTGCGCCGAGTAAAGCATAAAGTTTAACAATAATCTCAGCATCAGTTTTGTCTTTAATTTGAATTTGGTGTTTTTTTAGGTAAAGACATAAAGCTGTTAGGTTGTCCAGTTCGCCTTGGTAAACAATGGTATATGTTTGACCACGATAAGTATAGTGTAACGCTTGGTCGCCGAGACAGACTTTTTTATGATTAAAAATTTTGAGTTCGTGTGGTATAACACTTGTTTGTTGACTCATTTGAGTAATGATGTTTTTGGCTTGCTTTTTAGTATAGTTAAAATTGATAAATCCATTAATTTTACACATAACGCATTTTATGTTGAAAATTTTAATTTTGTTAGTGATTGACCAACATTGGTCGTGTTTGTTATAATTAAGGCATCATGAAAGTTTATGGTGATTATCATACACACACTTTAGATAGCGATGGACAAAATACAATAGATGAAAATGTAGCAGCAGCAAAGAAGCGTGGCTTATCCGAGGTCGGGATTACTGACCACGCACATTATCGTGCGCGCAACAAAAAGAAACGTATCGAAAATGCTTTATTGAACAAAGCGCAAGTATTACGTTCGGGGCAAACTTATAATATCAAAACTTTCTACGGCGTTGAATGTAATGTTGTCGGTATGGATGGTGATATTGATATCGCCGCCGATGAACGTCGTTTATATGATTATTTAGTTTGTGGTATTCATATGTCAGTGCAACCCAAAAAATTCTGGCAGTTCTTTACATACTATTTACCAAATATGTTTTGGTTTGCGATGCGTCGCATCGGTATTAACTGGACACCGAAAAGTTTAATTCGCAAGAATACCAAAGCTGTTGTCAATGTGATTGAAAAAAACAATATTGATATTTTGTCGCATCCAAATCGTTACTTCCGTGTTGATGTAATTGAAGTGGCGAAAGCTTGTGTGGCACGTGGTACAGCGATGGAATTAAATAACAAAAAAGTTAGTTTCCGTCCTGTCGATTTTGAAAGAATGGTTGCGATGGGCGTGAAGTTCGTCATTAACAGTGATGCACACAAAGCCGAAAACGTCGGACGTATGGACCGTGTTGATAATTTCTTAAAATTATGTGATTACGATTCAAGTTGTATTCTCAATTTAGAAAAACCTTTTGTGCGACCAAAAGCAAAACTATTAGACCAAATTGTGAAGGCAGTCAATGAAAAAAAATCCTGATTTAACAAAGTGCGATAAAATCATTATGGGCATTATTCGCAATAATGCAAACCGTGCAGCCAACTGTGATACGGGGAATATTAACAAACAGGTCAAAGCGGCCAGTCATCAAATTGCTATCATTAAAGAAATGCAGGCTGCTGGAACTTTGCAAAAACTTAGTGCTAAATTACAAGAAACTGCCACGGTACGTGTGGAAAATCCAGATGCGACTTACGAAGAATTAGCTGGTCTTTTGCATATTACGAAAAGTGGTTTTGTGAACCGTCTTCGTAAAATTATTCAGTCACATAATGCTCTTTAATGGCTTGGCGAGCACGTGCAATGCCTAATGCCTTTGCTGGTAATGATTCTGTGATAACTGAGCCTGCCGCGATGTAAGTCTTTGCTCCGACGTTAAGTGGTGCAACTAAGCACGAATTACTGCCGATAAACGCATCATCACCGACAATACAATTACTTTTTGTTTTGCCATTGTAATTACAGAAAATAACACCACAACCAACGTTACAGTTTTTGCCGAGTGTACTGTCACCAACATAAGTCATATGAGCAACCTTTGTTCCGTCGCCGATACGTGAGCGTTTGATTTCAACGTAGTTACCGATGCGACATCCGTTACCGATACTGCTGTTGGGGCGTATATGAGCATTTGGTCCAACTTGACTGTTTTGTCCGATAACGGCATTGTCAATGCGACAACCGTCTAAAATTGTTGTGCCACTGTGAATGGTGGTTTTTCCACACAGGTGGACATTTGGTTCTAAAGTAACGTCTGGGTGTAGCTCAACGTCAGCGTCAATGTAAGTATGTTGTGGGTCGATAATGGTAACACCATTTTTGATATGTTGTTGGTTAATCCGTTCTTGTAACATACTACGAATTTTTGCAATTTGTGTATTGTTGAACGCAACTTGATAATTAGCTTTATTTGCTGCCATAAAATCGGTAACCGGGAAAGTTTCACTTTCGGCAACTAAATTAGTGTTAAAGACCCAACCACGTGGTAATTTAACGGCAGGCACGTTTTTATGGAAGCAATAATCCACAGCATCTAAAATATCTTGCGTCGTTAATAAAGGCATATCAACGTAAGTAACTACGGTAAAAGGTGCGCCTGTAATATTATCTTTGAATAAAGTGATAATATCATCTTCTGGGGAAACCATAATTGACTTGGTTTTGAACGGAGCAGTCGCTTGTTGAACCCATTCTGTCATTGTACGTCCACAAATTTTTTGTGAAAGTAAATTCGTATTTTGGTATTGTTCCAGCGATAGGATTAAGACAAAAATATTGTCATTTTGCATTGAGTTCCTCCACGTGTACGGTAATTGTTCCCGTTAATTGATAATTGTACTTGATGTTTACATTATATGTACCTAAAGCTTTGATTGGTTCATTGATGACAATTAAACGTTTATCAAGGTTAATCCCTTTTGCAGCCAAAGCATTGGTAATTTCAGTTGCTGTGATACTACCGAACAACTTTTGGTTAGCACCAACTTTACAGTACAGCGTAATTGGTGTTTGTTTAATTTGCGCAATTTGTGCTTGGATTTCAGCAATCTCGGTTTGCTTTTTAAAAGCCTCACTGTCAGCCTTGGCTTTCATATCGCTACGTGTTGCGTTGTCCACAGGTTTTCCTATTTTGTTTTTAATTACAAAGTTTTTTGCGTAACCATCATTTAGGTTTACGATTTCACCGGCTTTGCCGTGTCCCTTTAAATCTTTTAATAAAAATATTTGCATAATTTATTTTATAATAATTCATAATAATTGCATAATGAATATTCGCTGTCGAAAAATAAATTGTAAATTCAACCATGCAGGTACTTGCCACGCGCATGAAGTTTGGGTGTGTCGTGGTGCAAATTGTGAAACGTACCAAGAAGACGAAGACAAAACAGATTTGGAATTGGCTTCTGAATTAGCGCCAACAATGCCTAATAGTGTGCCGTTGCGTTGTACAGCAGCAACGTGTTTGTACAATCGTAATTGTCGTTGTGGCGCCAATGGTATTGCTGTTGTTGATAATGAAGAAAAAGATCGTGCTGATTGTGCAACTTTTATTGAACGTTAAATTAAATGTTTAAAATTTGTTTTGTTGGGCAAAACTTATGCTAAGGGGGTTTAAAGAAATGGACATTCGCACAGCAACACAAATGGAAAAAACACGTCGCAACGCAATCGCAATTAGTACTCTTTTGGTTGTACTAATGTTAGGTGTTACCACAACCTTTATCGCACTCAGTTTTGTTCGACCAAATGAAGAGTTAGTCAAAAACAACAGTAACTTGGTTGGTGGTCCATCTGTGCCACAAACAATCTCATGGGTAATGCCAGTTGATCAGTCTGCCGTGACCATTTTAAAAGCAGCTGATTTTGATATGGTGCAATACAACAATACAACTAAGTGGTATGAATACGATTTGGGTTATACGATTGGTGCAACATCAGGCACAAATGTTGTTGCTTGTTACAACGGTAAAGTGACTTCGGTAGTTGAAAGCGGCGATGCAACAACAGGTAAGTTAGTTCGAATTCAACATAAGGACGGTGTAGAGACGGTTTATAGTAGTTTAGATACGATTGATGTTGCCGTTGGTGATGAAGTGAAAAGTGGTGATCGTATCGGTACAGTTGGTAACTCGGCAAACTATGAAGTATTTGAAATGCCACACGTACGTTTAATGATGTATCAAAACGGAAAACCAGTTAATCCAGAAAACTTTGTTGAATTTCCAGGCACAGATAATAAATAAAAGGGAAGTAGTATGAAAAAAATTACAACACAAAAAATTGAAAAGGGGTAGACTAACTCCCTTTTCTTTTGTTATAATATGTCGAAAAATAAAGGAGGAAAAAAATGGGAATTTTACGTAAAATTGTTTCATTTTTGGTACTTGTTGCTGCAACAGTTGTTTTAGTTGGAATCTGTATGAAATATCCGTGGGATACTTTTGCACAAGTTTTTAAGGATTTCAATTTCGACAATTTCGTTGTTGCATTGTTAGCTTTCTTTGAAGTTGCTGGTAATGCCATTGTGTTAGTAATGGTCGGTTTTATTGGATTTGCCATTCCACGCAAATTAAAGAAATAATCAAAAACAAAAAACACCGTACAGTTGCGACGGTGTTTTTATTTGTCTAGTTTTAGTTTTAGAAGTTTGTTACCCAGTCCGGGTCGATGCCGTGCTGTAAAATGTAGGCACGGTGGTTTTCCAATTCTTTGTCCATTGCATCGCTTAGGTTGGGGTTAGGTTGCGTTGCGTCAATAATATCTTTCACAATGTGGAAACGGTCAATTTCGTTTAAGACTCGCATATCAAAACCTGTCGTAATTGCGCCACATTCACGGTAGCCTTTGACGGTGTAGAAATGGCTGTTTGGTCGGTGTGCCGTTAGTGCTAAAATTAAGTTGCGATAAGTGTGTGAGACAAAAACAACTGGTTTGTCGTTGGTAAATATACGTGCATAATTGGTAGCATCTAAACTGTCTTCACGGCCACCTAAAATTCCCGCATCAATCACATTGACTAAACGAACTTTAAGTTGTGGTGCTTGTGCTTGTAAAATTTTCAAAGCAGCTAAACATTCAATGGTTGGTGTGTCGCCCATACAAGCCAAAACAACATCCGGATTTGGAACATCATACCAAATGCTAATACCAGCTTTGACATCAGCCATTGCTTGTGCACCGGTACGCCATTGACGAGTTGGATGCTTGGATGCTGTAATTAAATTGATTTTGTTCGTATCTTGCATACAACGTTCAAAAACAGCAAGTAATGTGTTAGCATCGGCAGGGAAGTAACAACGTACTACATTTGGGTCTTTGTCTAATAAATGACTTGCCATTCCGGTATCTTGGTGTGTGTATCCGTTGTGGTCTTGTTGCCAAGTATGACTGGTAGCAATTACATTCAAACAAGGCAGTGTAGTACGCCAAGGCATTTTACGAACTTGTTTTAACCATTTTGCGTGTTGACTAAGCATGCTATCTACCACACGTCCAAAAGCTTCGTAAGTCGCAAAGAAACCGTGGCGACCTGTTAAATTGTAAGCTTCTAACATACCTTCGCAAACGTGTTCGGAAAGAATACCGTCAACAATTCTACCGTCCGTGCTGAGTCCGTCATCACTGGGATAGCGTGTTGCTTGCCAGGCCCGGTTGGTAATTTTGAATGGTCCGTATAAACGATTAGATTTAGCTTCGTCAGGCGTAAAGAAACGGAATGTATTGGGGTTGGCTTGCATAATGCCAGCAATATAATTTGATAAAACGTTCATATCTTGTGCTAATCCCGTTGTTGGAACAAAAAATTGTTGTAATTTAGGTAACTTTAAAGGTGTATATTTTTTGCCACCGTAAGTTAATGGATTCGCTGATAAACGTAACGCACCTTGTGGGCAGAAGTTTAGTATGTCAGCTTGCAAGCTACCATCTGGATTAAACAATTCAGCCGGACGGTAAGATTGCAACCATTCACTAACTAATTGCAAATGGTGTGGTTGACTCATATCAATAGGTACTTGGTGTGCGTTAAAAGTTCCTGTGATTGTTTTCCCGTCGACCACTGCTGGACCTGTCCAACCTTTCGGTGAATTCAAAATAATCACAGGATGTTTTCCGTTTTTACTACGTAAGCATTGTAAGCAGTAATCAACGGCTTGTGCCATCATTTGGTGATCTTGTAAGATATTGGCTGGATTTGTCCCGACAGTAATTTCGATTGCTTCATAACCCAAGCCAGCGAAAAATTGTTGACGTTCTTGTGGCGAAATACGTGCTAATATAGTTGGGTTTGCAATTTTATAACCATTTAAATGGACGATTGGTAAAACGTGTCCGTCTTTGTCAGGGTTTAGGAATTTGTAACCCCACCAACTAGCTGACAATGGACCAGTTTCGGCTTCACCATCGCCAACAATAACGGCAGCCACTAATTCGGGGTGGTCAAGGACGGCACCAAAGCCGTGAGCCAGTGAATATCCTAATTCACCACCTTCGTGCATACTGCCAGGAATTTGAGGTGCAACGTGTGAAGAAACGCCACCAGGAAAAGAAAAAGTACGGAATAATTTTTGTAAGCCAGCTTTATCACGTGTATATTCAGGATAGACTTCGCTGTATGTGCCTTCAACGTAAGCATTCGCAATAAAAAAATTACCACCGTGTCCAGGTCCAGATAACAAAACCATCGATTGATCGAATTTCTTAATCGCACGGCTGAGATGTGTATAAATGAAGTTTTGACCGACAACTGTTCCCCAGTGACCTAAGATACGATTTTTAATGTCGTTCCTTGTGAGTGGTCTTTCGAGGATTGGATTATCACATAAGTAGAGTTGTGCTGCCGATAAATAATTGACTGCACGAAAATAACGATCCAAGGTTGTAAAGTCTTCAAATTGGTTCATATTTTGATTATTCCATATTTTACTTCTTTCGGCAACTTATTGTCGAAATTTTTATTATGTAAAAATAATATCTTGTCAACATCAACGAGTAGTGCTATAATGCTGATACGCCCAGGTGGCGAAATCGGCAGACGCAAGGGACTTAAAATCCCTCGGGGGAAACTCCATATCGGTTCAAGTCCGATCCTGGGCACCAAAAAAAGATGGTATCACCATCTTTTTTTTGTTTAGTATTTTCTTTTGACGTAAATTGAGCCTTGCCAAATGAGGCTGAAGATTAACCAAAGTGTGGCAAGTAAAACTAAAACATAGACAATGATTGAACCGATGTTGTAACCACCAAAAATCCAATCAACTAAATTAAAGTTGAAGATGCCAACCAATCCCCAGTTTAACCCACCAATGAAAAGCACAATTAAACTAATGATGTTTGCAATAGCCATATTTCCTCCTAACAGTATTATGTTAAGATAATTAATAATTATGCTTAATTTAATTTGAAAAATATTTACAGTAGGTTTGGTTGACAGGTGTTTTTGCTTTTGTTTAAAATTATTGCAATGAGTACAGAGAGTCAAAATGCTTACGTTATTGAAACCAAAGACTTAACTAAGGTTTATGGGAAAAAGACAGTTTTAGATGCTGTGTCAATGCACGTTGCGCAGGGTGATATTTATGGTTTTATTGGCAAGAATGGTGCCGGTAAAACAACTTTGATGAAATTGTTATTGGGAATGTCTCACCCCAATCACGGTAGCTTACAATTGTTTGGAAGTGATGATTTGAATGCTGTACGACGTCGGATTGGGGCTTTGATTGAAGCGCCAGCTTTTTATGCAAATTGTACGGCTTATGAGAATTTGCAACGTTTTGCCATTTTAGCCAATGCCGAACACCAAGACTTACAAGCATTATTGCAATTTGTTGGCTTAGGTGATGTAGGTAAAAAGAAAACCGGTAAGTTTTCGTTAGGAATGAAACAAAGATTAGGCATTGCGATTGCAATGTTAGGTGATCCGGAATTGTTAATTTTAGATGAACCCATCAATGGACTTGACCCCGAGGGGATTAAAGAAATTCGTGATTTATTATTGCGTTTAAATCGTGAGAAGGGTGTAACAATCCTTGTGTCCAGTCATTTATTAGATGAACTTGCAAAGATTACAACACGTTATGGCATTATCAATAATGGACGTTTGGTGGAAGAAACGACTGCCGATGCATTAACGCAACGCTGTCAACATAAACTGAACATTGTCACCGAACAACCATTACAAGCCGTGAAATTGATACAGAAGTTGAATCCACAGTGGGAAGTTACTTATAGTGGTAATCGCATCCAAATTGTTATCAAAGACCAAGAAGACTTGAATAGTGCAGCAATTAACCGTGAACTAGTAAAACACGAGATTGATGTGCAAGAATTAACTTACACAACGGAAAATATGGAAGATTATTTCATTGAACGTATGGGAGGTAAGGCATGACTAAATTATTAAAATTTGAATGGCGTAAATTATGGCGTCAGAAAAGCTTGTACATTTGCTTCGGTATTGGGTTGTTAATCATTGCATTATCGCTGTTGTCGATGAAAAACATTTTTAATGCTGTGGACGATGCAATGACCACTTTGTTTGTGTCTTTAAATGCTGGGTTTACATCTTTCTTAGGTATTTTTATCGCTTTGTTTGTGTGTCAGGATTTTGCACAACAAACGATTAAAAATATTTATGCTCGTGGTTATCGTCGTACTACAGTTTATTTTGCGAAATATTTTATTTCGCTTGCTGCTACTTTATTGATGGCATTTTTGTATATGGCTTTCGGTTTTGTGTGGACTTTAATGTTAGGTGGTAAAGTCGGTAGTTTGTTAGCGTGGCAGTGGGGTACGTTGGCTTTACAATTATGGACAATTATCGGTTTTCACGGTTTGTTTTTTGGTATCGGTATGATGCTGAGTAAAACTGCTGGTACAGTTGCTTTAAATTTAGTTGGTGTGAGCTTTTGTTTTGAAATTCTAAATTTAATCTTTGTTTTGTTAAAAATTGATTTTAATATCAAACAGTTTAGTATTGAAACATTATTTACAAATCTACTCGATACGTTAATTGTCAATGAAATTACTTCGCAATTAGTTTTGCGTGGAATTTTATTACCGTTATTTTATGTAGTATTTTTTGTTGGTACTGGTTGGTATATCAATCAACGTCGTGACGTTTGATGTAAATCTAATAGACAAGTTTTGCCTTGATAAGTCACAGAACTCGTGTAACCAGTGTTGTATAATTTATCATAGTCTTCTTGAGTTTGAAGTCCACGGTAACATAAACCATAAGGTGTTAATGCTAAATGTTCGGTATCGTAAATCAATGGATTATGTTGACTGAGTGCTGCGTAGATTTCGTTCCAGGTGGCTATTACGGTAAATCCATCCTTTAAGTAAACTTGCCAAACGATACAAGTATCAGTGAAGCGATAATCATCGCCAACAAATTCACTGACCAAAATGCAATTGGTTGATACTGATTTATCATCGTTGGCTGTGACAGTTGGTTTTGATAAATGATTAATAAGCACAGGAACAGTGATTGCGACTGCGCCACAAACAACAAAAATCAAGATATTCAAAACGAGTTTGCGACACGACATAAACCCAGCATACTATAACTACATTTTATGTCCAATTAGTTTATTTAAAGATTGTAACATCTATATAATAGTTTCCACCTTGTGGCAAAGTAACAGGTGCAGTTTGATTATCGTCATCGGTGTTATCGATGTAAATAACTTCATCACGTGTTTCGTCGTAAATTTTTACCAGTGCATCAGGTGATGTCCGTACTGTGATTATGGTCGCTTGCTTCATACGTCAGTTTATTGTTTTGTATTAAAAAAAGTGCAATAAAAAAACCCGTACGGGTCTTTTTAGTTAATCGTAAGCTGGGTTATGTCGAGGGCGCTTATCTATCTTGGCATACCGTCACCGATATGCTCACGCGGTGTATGGGTCGAGTTGACTGGCCGCCATTAAATCTCAACCTCTAACCTTGCATCTCATGGGGTTTACATTGCCACCACAGTCACCTGTGGTGCGGTGGGCTCTTACTCCACCTTTTCACCCTTACCCAATTACTTGGGTGGTTTGTTTTCTGTTGCACTGTCCTTCACGTCGCCGCGACAAGCCGTTAGCTTGCATGATGCCATTTGATGCCCAGACTTTCCTCTGTTCGTCAAGCGAACAGCAAGCGCCTGATTAACGTTTTTATGTTATCACGCTTTGGTTTGCATTACAAGTTGATAATTTGCTTTTACAAAAAATATGCTTCGTGTTACAGTTAATTCTAGAATGATTATTGCAATTGATGGACCAGCAGCTAGTGGGAAGGGAACAATCGCCAAAAAGTTGGCAAAAAAATTAAACATTTTATGTTTAGATACAGGAGCAATTTATCGTGCTATTGCTGTTTGTGATTTGCGTGGTATAGACTACTGTCAAAGCCAGATTGAAATTCAGTGTGGTGCAGATAAACAAACATTAGTCTCTTTGAATGGGGAAGATATTACTCAACAAATCCGTACAATTGAAGTTGGTGCACACGTGCCTGTAGTAGCATTGAATCCAGCTGTACAAGATCGAGTTCACGAAATTCAACATACAACTGCTCACGAGCAGAGCTTAGTAGTTGAAGGTCGTGAAACAACTTCGGTGGCTTTCCCAAATGCTGATTTTAAATTTTACATTACAGCTAGTTTGGAAGAACGTGCTCGTCGTCGTTTGAATGACTTTTTACAAAAAGGCGAAAAGATTACTTACGAAGAAGTATTGCGTTTAACAGCTGAACGTGACCGTTTGGATATGGAACGTGATGTTGCTCCGTTAGTAAAAGTTGCCGATGCTATTGAATTTGATACCACAGGTCGTCAGGCTGATGAAGTGGTGGACGAAATGTTATCTATTATATTAAAATAAAAATATGTTAAGATTTTTATTAAAGCTGATTTGCTACATTCCGTTTAAGTTATTATTTTGGACAAAATGGATTAACAAAAAAGAACTACGTAAGTTTCGTGGTAAACCTGTGATTTTGGCAATGAATCACCGTAGCGCTTTTGATGGTCCATTATTGGTAATTGATGTTTGGCGCAAAACCTACTTTTGGAGTAAAGGGGAACTTTTCAAAAAAGGCTTTGGTCGTTGGTTTTTTAAAAGTTTAGGTTGTATACCTGTAAAGAGTGATGCTGAATTAGCATTGATGCGTGATAGTCAAAAAGTTTTGCAAAAAAATGGTTTGTTGGCTGTAATGCCGGAAGGTCATCGTTCATTTAACGCCGAAGATAAATTAAAAATTCAAAATGGTGTTGCGATGGTAGCATTGCGTAGTGGTGTACCAATTATTCCTGTGGTAACCGACCGACCAATGCGTATGTTCCGTTTAACACGGATTAAAGTAGGAACAGCGATTAATGTTACTGAATATTTACAAGATGGTCGAATGACGAAAGATGGTATCAATCGTTTAGGGGATCGAGTTCAATATCAAATGCAACAACTATTAGTTGGTTTCAGTAAGCCACCCAAGTTGAAAGCGTGGCAAAAAGAACCAAGTATTATTGGTCGTGGGATTGTGATTCACAAGAATAAGTTATTGGCAATTCATCGTATACGTGACGGTCAAGAGTATTATGTTTTTCCTGGTGGGCATATTGACCCCGGCGAAACTTTGTCCGAAGCCTGTGCTCGTGAAGTTTTGGAAGAAACCAGTGTGGTGGCACGTCCGTTCCGTGAGTTGTATAAATTTTGGTACGAAGACCATAAACATCATCGTGGTGACGGTTGGCAGTCTTTTATGGTTTGCGAGTATCAAAACGGCGAACCACAAACTACCGATGCCGAAGAATATACTGACCCAGAACGTAAAGGTGGTTTTTACAAACCTGTGTGGTTGGATCTAGATGCTGTCGAGAAAGTTGACCTACGTCCGTCTTTTGTCAAGAAGCAGTTGTTAAAGGACTATCGTAAGAAAGGTGAGCGCTTGCCGTTTCCATTGCGTAAGTTATAATAGATAAAGAAAAACACCTTTCAAAAGGTGTTTTTTTAATTCTCGTTCTCGGTGGTTTCTGTTGCTGTATCGGTTGGTGCTTGGATTGGTTCATCCGAAATGATTGGTTCGCTTGGTGTCGTCTGAGTATTAACATATAATGGTTGTTGCGAAAATCTTTGTTTACAGGAGATTTCATAAAGTATTGTTGCGCGTTGGTCAATCTGACGCAAACGCAAACAGTATTTGTTCATAACTGGACGATTACGGTTACCGTGGGTAACCACCGGTGTGTGACGAATTGACGTTAGCTCGTTAAATAATTCATGAGCATCGCTACGAATGGCTAATAGGTTAGTGTATGGTAAGTAATTATTTTGATAGATAAGGTTGATATCTTTTTGTGTAATACCTAAGGTTGCGTGTAAAGCAACACGTTTGACGTGTTTAGGGGTATAGTTAGTATTTTGAACTGCCGTCGTTAATTGTTGGTAAGTAACTGGGCGACGTGTACGGAACATATTTACGATATCTGGTGTTACGTCGTTTGTTTGTCGTACATCAAGTTCATTTAAAGTATTGAATAAAATTGTTGACTCGAACATTTCCTTAATTGGATGTTTTTCAATTGACTCCATAATGAAGGGCAGTACTTGTGCTGGAATATGGTCTTCAAAAGAAAGGTTGTTTGCGTAATAAGCATCACGAATTGCCAAAGCTGTTGTATTGGTTTCGTGTTTACCTTTTTGAAAACGGGTAATCGCAACTGGTTGAATATTGCTTTTTAAACGGTACAATTCACGAAGATATTCGATTGCTAAAATGTTATTTGCTCCGTTTAAAATACGTGTAATCACAGCTGGTGGAATTTTAGGTAACAACTTTTTAATTACTTCACCTTGTGCGGCAACATAAGATAGACCTGCTTTTAAGTGAATTTTTAAGTATTTTTCATATTCGTGACTTTGTTTAAGTTTGACGTAAGCAATTTCTTTCAAGATTGCCATATTGTTATCTTCTACACCGAAAACCAAATAACTGGCGTGAGGAATCACATTCGCAAGTTGTACTCCGGCTTTTGCATAAACTTCAATATTAGCTGTTGCGAATGCCGTCGGCATTTCAATCACGGCGTCAATACCACACATTACAGCACTTTGTGCACGTAAGTGTTTTTCAATAATGGCAGGTTCACCAAGTTGTGTAAAGTTTCCTGTTTGGACTACAATAATATGCGTACAGTCGGTTAAAGCACGTGTTTGCTGAATTAAATATTCATGTCCCTTGTGTAAGGGATTAAACTCGGCAATAATTACAGCAATCTTCATTAAACTATTATACCACAAAAAAAAATTATGCTACAATCATTATATGAAAATTTTAGTACTAAATTGTGGTAGCAGTTCGGTGAAATATCAAGTTATCGAAACTACCACTAAAGAAAAAATTGTGGATGATGATATCCAAAGAGTTACTGATCATGCAGCGGCGATTCAAGAAATTTTGAGCAAAGTTGACTTAACTGAAATTAAGGCAGTAGGTCATCGTGTTGTGCACGGTGGTGAAAAATTCCAGCACACCGTTTTGGTTGATGATGAAGTTTTAGCTGAAATGGACCGTATTGAATTTTTAGCACCATTGCACAATCCAGCATCAATGGCTGGAGTACGTGCTTGCCGTCAACAAATGCCGGAACTGCCAAACTTTTTGGTTTTTGATACTGCTTTCCACAGTACAATGGAACCTGGTGCATACCTTTATGGTGTTCCTTATGAGGATTATGAAAAGTATGGTATTCGTAAATATGGTTTCCACGGTACCAGTCATCACTATGTAGCAATGCAGGCGGCAGAACAGTTAGGTCGTCCTTTGCAAGATTTGAAAATTATTACTTGTCATATTGGAAATGGTGCAAGTATTTGTGCTGTCCAAAATGGAAAATGTATTGATACCAGTATGGGAATGACACCGTTGGCTGGCTTGGTTATGGGTACACGTTCGGGTGATATTGACCCTGCGGCTTTGAGTGTACTTTGTCAACAACATAATTTTACGATTGACGAAGCCATTACCTATTTAAATAAATCTTCCGGTCTAAAAGGCTTGTCTGGTTTATCTTCGGATATGCGTGACCTTGAACCTGCGATTGCAACTAATGAACGTGTAAAAATTGCGATTGACGTTTTCATTCATCGCTTAATTCAATATATCGGTGGCTACGTTGCACAAATGAAAGGTTGCGATGCGATTGTTTGGACTGGGGGTATCGGTGTGCATCGTAAATTTGTTTCGGAACGTGTTATGGCTCATTTCGAATTCTTACCAAACTGTCAAAAAATGATTATTCCAACTAATGAAGAATTGATGATTGCTTTGGAATGCGAAAAGCTTTTGCAAAAGTAAAACTAATTATTGTAATTTTTCACAATCAAAAATTGCGTGATAAACTTTTGGGTCTTCCATATATTCTGCGTATTGGCGATTTGCTTCGTCGCAATAGGTTTCTTTTTCGGCATAGACTTTATCTTTGTAATCAACCCAATCACAATTGTAATCGTAATTGTTTTCCTTTTGTTTTGCATTTTTCACTTGTACTTTGGGGCTTTTTTCAAAGAGGTTGTAATGACCCTGTTTGCCTAGGTGGAAATAGTAGTGTGGACATTCTTTAACTTTAATCATTTTTTTGTTAAGTTCTTTATTAAGAATTGAGTTAACTATTTCGGGATTATTTTCGTTTTGAATCTGTATAAGTAATTCTTTTAATGTTTTGCCGTAGTTTAGTAAAGCAACTTGGTCGGCGAGCATAATACAGGCTGTCGAATAATGTTTTTTTGTTAATTTATTTGATGCGCGATAGCCAACATATTGATTTTCGGCAGTAATCACATCCATCAATGTTTCACCAAAGCGACCTGACGCATAACGGTTGCCGACTGTATGTGCGACCTCAAACGCATCTGCGCCACGTCCTGCTTCACCGTAAATTAAACGAGCAAAAGCTTCAATCTCTGTTTGGGAGTAGGGAGAAAGCAAGTGTCGAGCTAATTGCTTGGCAGTTTCCGTCGGTTGGATTTTTTCAATAGTCGCATCTTTGAAGTTGATGTTTAATTCTTTTTGTTCGTCTTGTGAAAGCATAAAAGTTTTTTTGAAATTTTTGTTAGCAGTATCAATTCGACCAACGCAGGTTGGTGATGTAAATTGCATTAATAAGCCAACGGTAAATACGGCTGCCAAGTGGCGTAGTTTTCTTGAACCACGTTTTTGGGTATTATTTTTTGTTTCTGGTTCTGTATTTTTGGTTTGAACAGCATCTGAAATTGCGTCTGCAAGCGCCTTACGTTCTGCATAATCTAAGTATTCATTTGCCTTATCTAATAAACCCATTTGACTAATATATATTAAAGTCCTTTACATTTCAAGTAGTATTTGTTATAATACGCCATTATGGCAGTACCAAAACACAAAGTATCGAAAGCACGTCGTAATACGCGTAATGCGAATAATAGTAAATTAACTGCACCGACGTTGACAGAATGTAAACAATGTAAGGCAAAAATTTGCCCACATATCGTTTGTCCTGAGTGTGGTTATTATGACGGCGTGAAACGCATCGAAACAAAAAACGATGTAAAGGCTAAGAAAGCCAAAGCGGCGGCTGAACGCAATGCACAATAATCAGAAGCAAGCTGATTTAGCAATTTTGGTTGGCGTAGGGGTCAACCAAATTTTTTCTGTGGATGATTTAGACGAATTGTCTTTGTTGTGTGCGACCTGTAATTTGCAAACTGTTGGTCGAGTGATTCAAAACCGTAAAGATATTGATGTTACCTATTATATAGGTACGGGTAAGGTTGAAGAAATTAAAACAATGATAGCTGAGACGAATGCAAACGTTGTTGTTTTTGATGTTGAATTATCGGGTAGTAAAGTCCGTAATTTGGAACAAGCATTAGGTGTTCCTGTTTTGGACCGTAGTAAAGTTATTTTGGATATCTTTGCTGCTCGTGCGCAAAGCGCTGCAGGGAAGTTACAGGTTGAATTAGCGCAGTTACGTTATAACTTGCCACGTTTGATTGGTAGCAGTGGATTGATGAGTAAAATGCGTAACGGTGTTGGAATGCGTGGACCAGGTGAAAAAAAATTAGAATTAGATAAACGCTTGATTCGTGATGAGATTGTAGCTTTAGAACGCAAATTGGCCGAAGTTAAAAAAGCTCGTACAATTTCAGTACGTCAACGTTCACAGCGTTGTCGTGTTTGCTTGGTCGGTTATACTAATAGTGGAAAATCAACTTTATTTAATTTATTAACGAAAGCAGGTGTTTATGCCAAAGACGAACTTTTTGCAACTTTGGACACAACCACACGTGCGATTTATTTGGATGGTAAAAATTTTGTTTTAACCGATACAGTTGGTTTTATCAATCATTTGCCACACGAATTTATTCGTGCTTTTGAGGCAACGTTGGATGAAACACGAGAAGCTAATTTGTTGATTCACGTTGTCGATTGTGCAAACCCTGAATACGAAAAACAAATTAGTGTGGTGAATCAAGTTTTACAAAATATTGGCGCTGGTTCGATTCCACAACTTTTAGTCTTCAATAAGATTGATAAGAATCCGAACTTTGTTGTGCCAGATGGTGCAGTAGCGATTTCAGCAATTCAAAAAATTGGAATAGACAAACTTAAAAAGGAAATTTACAATTTAATATGAACTTTGTTGAAGAAGGATTAGTTAAAGCTCAAAGTCGTGGGCAAAATATTATCTTACGTTATCCACCAGAGCCAAATGGTTATTTACATATTGGCCACGCGAAAGCTTTTAGTATTTCTTATGGTATGCGTTGCAAATATAATGGAAAAGCTAATTTGCGTTTTGATGATACCAACCCAGCCAAAGAAAGTATGGAATATGTGGAAGGAATTAAACGTGACTTAGATTGGCTTGGCGTGAAATATGATCAAGTTGTCTTTGCTAGTGATTATTATGAAAAGCTTTATCAATGCGCTCTTCATATGATTAAGCGTGGCGTTGCTTATGTCGATGACAGTACAATGGATGAAATTAAGGCGATGCGTGGTGAGTTAGGTGTACCTGGTCAAGAAAGTCCCTATCGCAATCGTTCAATTGAAGAAAACTTGGATTTATTCCAACGTATGCGTGCTGGAGAATTTCCTGATGGCAGTCGTGTCTTACGTGCGAAGATTGATATGGCTTCGCCAAATATGAATATGCGTGACCCAGTTTTGTATCGCATCAATCGTCAATCGCACTATCGTACAGGGAATACTTGGTGCATTTATCCGATGTATGACTTTGCGCATAGTTTAAGTGACTACATTGAACATATTAGCAACAGCTTATGTAGTTTGGAATTTGAAGACCATCGTCCATTATATAATTGGTGCGTGGAACAATGTAAAGGTGCGCTTCCTGATTTACCAGAGATTCCACCGGAACAATACGAATTCTCTCGTTTGAATATTGAACGCTTTGTGATGAGTAAACGTTGGTTGAAACGTTTTGTTGATGAAGGTTTAGTGAGTGGTTGGGATGACCCACGTATGCCAACTGTTTCGGGAATGCGTCGACGTGGTTATCCAGCCAAAGCGATTATGGATTTTGTGCAATCAACTGGTGTAACAAAAAATGTGATGACTGTGCCGTTGTCAGCATTGGAATATTATGTTCGTACTGAACTAGACCAAATTGCATTGCGTGTTGCTGTTGTTGAAAATCCGATTAAAGTAAAGATTGTGAATTATGATAAGACTGAAAAATTTGAAGTAACAAACAATCCACACGATGAAGCAGCAGGCAAACATCAAATCAGTTTTTCAAATGAAATTTGGATTGATGGTTCTGATTTCAGTGACAACCCACCACCAAAATATAAACGCTTAACCATCGGTGGCGTTGTTCAGTTACGTGGTGCTTATAAGATTAAATGTTTACGTCAAGTTGGTGATATGCTTGAATGTGAAATTACCGACGAAAAAGCAAAAGGTGTGATTCAGTATGTTGATGCGCGTAATTGCACTCCGGTAACAATTCGTTCGTTTGAGCCTTTGTTAAAGGAAGGTACAGATTTGAATGACGAAAATATCAACCGTGATTCTTTACACGAAAGTCAAGGATATGCTGAGCAATGGCTTGTTGAACAAAACGATGTGTCATTAAAATACCAGTTCGTGCGTAAAGGTTATTATGTGCTTGATCATCAAGATGGTCTGGTCTTTAATAAAACTATTGGTTTAAGGGAGGGATTCTAAATATGAAAATTACCGTTTATGGTGGAACTAATAACAAACATTACAGTGAGCAAGAAATTCAGGCTTGCGCTGACTTAGGTAAATTTTTAGCCGACAATGGCTGTGAAATTTTAACTGGCGCTTGTGGTGGCTATCCATATTTTGTTGGACGTGGCGCCGTTCAAGCCGGTGGTAAAGTAATTGGTTATACACCTGCTGTGGATATGCAAGAACATTTAGAGCGTTATCAATTTACAACTGACGGTGTTACCGATTTAGTCTTCAATGAAAATATTTTACCGACGAACAGTGAAAACTTTTTGAAACGCAGTATGGATATGACACCATACAGTGATGTTGTGATTGCTTTAGGTGGCAGTTGGGGAACATTTAGTGAATTATTGTTTTCATTCTTTGCGAAGAAAAAAATGATTATTGTGGACGAGTTTGGTGGTGCTGGTCAAATCTTTGATACGGTTAATGATTTCTTCCGTAGTCGTGATAACAATCCAGACGTACAAAATGGTGCAGAAATTATTCACGTACAAGATATGGCAGAATTAAAAAAACTGTTGTTACAAATAATGAAATAAGCCATAATAGATTATGTCTTGGGAATTGATTTATATTTTTTCTGGTCTTGCAATTTTACCGGTATTACTTTGGGCCATTATTGCTTCAATCAGAGTTACCACAGTCATTGAACATTATCACAAAGTGGAATGTGGCAGTAATTATACTGCTAAAGAATTGGTCGAACGCATTGCTTTAGAAAATCAATTAAATATTCAAGTTGAGGAAGCTGTTGGTAATACGGGCGATCACTACGATCCACAAACCAAAACAGTACGTTTAACAAACAAGGTTTTGTATAGTAATTCGGTTTCGGCTTTGGCGATTGCCGCTCACGAATGTGGTCACGCTTTACAAGATGCACAAAATTATGCGCCATTGCGTTTACGTAATACAGTGATTCGTATTTCTAATTTTTCCAGTCGTTTGTTGACTCCGTTAATTATTATTAGTTTTATTGCGACGTTATTTACGGCAGGATTAGCTTTTGATTATTTACAATGGGCGTTGTTAGGTTTTTGTATTATCTATGGTTTAAGTGCATTGATTAGTTTGATTACTTTACCAACAGAATTTGATGCTTCACGCCGTGGCAAGCAATTACTGGATGCAATGCAAATTGTTGAAACCAAACAAGAAAGACGTGGTGTGAATCGTGTGTTACGTGCGGCTGCTAATACTTATGTTGTCAGTTTCGCAATGTCACTTATTTATTTTTTACGTTACTTATCATATTTTATGATGTTGACAGGTCGTAGACGTCGTTAATACAAAGGAGTTATTTTAAGATGAAAATTGGTATTGTTGGTTTGCCGAATGTGGGAAAAAGTACATTATTTAATGCAATTACTCGTGCTGGTGCAGAAGTGGCAAACTATCCTTTTTGTACAATTGAGCCTAATATAGGAATTGTTCCCGTGCCAGATCCACGTGTTGATTTCTTGGCGCAACATTATCAAGCAAAATCCGTGATTCATTCGACAGTAAAGTTTGTTGATATTGCTGGTTTGGTGAAAGGCGCATCACAGGGTGAAGGTTTAGGCAATAAATTTTTAGCACATATTCGTGAAGTTGATGCGATTGTGCACGTGGTCCGAGCTTTTGATGACCCAAATGTAACTCACGTGGACGGTGGTGCTAATCCAGAAAGTGATATTGATACGATTAAATTGGAGTTGATGTATGCTGGAATTGAAAAACCTGTTATCTATGTTGCTAATTATAATGAAAGTGATATCGCTGATGATGGTGCAAACAATCCACATTATGCCAAAATTAAAGAAATTGCGGCAGCAGATGATGCACAAGTTATTGGTATTTGTGCTCACGTTGAAAATGAATTGGCAAACTTACAAAACGACGAAGAACGTGCAGAGTTTATGCAAATGTATGGTTTACAGCAGAGTGGTTTAGATAAATTGATTGTGGCAGGCTATCGTTTGTTAGGTTTGATTTCTTATTTGACTGCTGGTGAACCCGAAGTTCGTGCCTGGACAATTAAAGATGGTGATACGGCTTTGATTGCCGCAGGTAAAATTCATACTGATTTTATGCGTGGTTTTATTAAAGCTGAAGTTGTGTCTTATGATGACTTTGTGAAATACGGAAATTTATTGGCTGCCAAAGACCACGGACGTGTGCGTCAAGAAGGTCGTGACTATATTGTGCAGGACGGCGATATTATTCATTTCAAGTTTAACGTTTAATTGATAAAAAGCGTTTGGTGATTTTGGGGTTATGGTTTAAGCTTGAACTATGAACTGGGGAAATTTATTGCTGGATGGTCTAGGTGATACGATAAAAAATGCAATTGCAGAAGTTGGTAATTTTTTTTCCGACATATTTCCTATGTTATTTTATTGGATTTGGGAGTTATTAGCCCACGTCGTTGGTTTTATTGAAGGTATCTTCCGTAACTTAGCTGGGTTGGGTGGCGATGAAAACAATGATATGGTAAGCAAGATTATTAACGATGATAATGTTGGTTACATTTTTGGTAATTTGGTTGGTCTTGCGACGGCGTTAATTGTTTTCTTTACTATCGTCAAAATTTTACAAGACCACTATAAAGATAAAGAGGGTGGTGGTAATCCGTATAAAATTGTTTTACGAACATTCAAAGGTTTACTGATGTTCTTTTTTGTGAATGCGGCTGTAACCGTTGGTTTAATGGCAACCCGTACGGTGTTTAAAGGTTTGGATGCTGCCACGGGTAGTGGTAATACGGCAAGTATTGCCGGTCAAGTTTTCAAGGCAATGGTGGCTGGCGATGGATCTAATCCTGGTGCGAACCGTAAACGTATTGGTGTTGTGACAAGTGATGATAGTTTTGGCGCAGATGCACGCAATAAATATTTTTACCGTATGGATGCTAATTCAGCTGCCTCGCACGGACGTTATGTTATGGTTGATATGACTGGCAGTGATACTCCGAAAAATAAAACTGAATTGCAAGCTAAGTATCAAGAATTATTCCCGGATACCCAATATGGTATTGTCAGTGCTGACGGAAAAACTGTTACTCCATTGTCACAATGGTCACAACCTTTGGCTGAGGAAGATGAAGATTCAAATCCATACAAAGATGCGATGAACGATTGGAAGAATGAATACTTAAAGGGCGATGATCTGAATGATTGGACTCCAAATAAGGAGAACAATAGTCTTTCGGCAAGTGTTGGTTACCGTAATGATATCTTACGTCACATTAGTACAACGATACAACCAAGTATTGATTTGACATGGTCACCGATTGATATTTATAACTATGGTTATTCATTGTACGAAACCGAAGTAATGAAACACGATATTGATACATCGGTGATGGGTACTGGTACAGTTATTCCAATGAGTACGACTTTTGTGCGTTATGGTGATCCAATTGTTACAATGAAATCAATGGAAGAAAGCGCAAAAATGTTCGGTATCTCGATCAATGGTAAAATTGCTTTGCAGGGTGGTGAAGCATCGGCAAGTTTTAATATTGATGTTTTTGATAACCAATTCGGTGATATTTTGTATACCATTGTTTCAAACGTTTTATATACCAATTTGACACAAATGTTGGTGCAAGCAATTCCGGCTTTCCCGGCTTCTACCAGTATTTACACATTCAAAGTTAACTATTTGCAAATGTTAGCTCCTTTGATTATGAAAATTTTCCAAGCGACTAATGAAGTAATTATGAATGCTGTCGGTTTTATCCCTAAAGATAAAAAAGGTAATCCATTGGCAGAAACTTTTGTGATTAACCCAAGTTCTCATAACAGTAATATTTGGGTTTCGGTTAACGATAAATCTAAATACGTACCAATTACCATTGAAAAATATCAAATCGACGGTAACTTTACCGATTTGTGGAGTCAGTTGGTTGATAACTATAACCAGTTTATTGAACAAGCAGAAGCCGCTGAAGCCGAAACATGGGATGAATATGAATCCAATATGGCTGCGATGGACAGACTTCAAGGAAAATTGCTAAACGAACAAAAAGACTGGATGACCTATAAAGGTTTGGTCGAACGTTATAATAATGTTGTCGCTAATAACTTACCCGAATTGGCAAAACAACTTAGTTTATATGAAGAATTGATTGCTAGTGTTCCAACCTTTGAAAGTAATCGTGAAAATATGATGGGTGCTGCCAATGACTTTTTAACACAAAAAGGTTTCTCGGGTTCGGTTGAAACATTGGAAACCAGTATTAAAGGTAAATTCACTAATTTAGTTGCGCACTATATTGATGCGAGTGCGATTTACTCGAATGCTAAACCAAGTAGCAGTTATGCCGATCCAATTGCTGTTCCTTCCATTTATAAACCAGCAATTGAATTTTCGATGACTAGAGATTATGCTGAGGATTTAACTGTTCCGGAAATTCGTGATACTTTGTTTAATTTAGATAACAAAGGTTACGTTAAAGTTAATATGGTTTTTGATAATGATGCAGCGTACCGTATGATTGACTGGGATTCTTATCCGGCGCTTGGTGGTGGTTCTTATCGTGGGGCATTTGGTCAATATGCTGATTTCTATGTCACTCCAAGTAAAGATACGAACCAAGTTCCTGATGTTGAGAATCAAAACGTGCGTTTGGTAAAACATACCAGCCTTGAGGAATTGGTATTTATTCCACTTGCATCATCTACTTCTGACTGGACACAACGAGGAATCGATTATTTCTGTTCTAACCATGGTAGTGGTAATCCATTCTTGGTTAATCACGGAAAAACTTTCCACGATAATGCTTATTGGGGCGAACGTGGTATCAGTGTTGATGGCATTCGTTATTACCAAGAATATACTGGTACAGTACCAACTCCAAATCTTGATTTAGACCATGGTTTTGCTGAAACCGGTGCAACTGCTCAAAGCTTGAAAACAACAGCAACAAACAAAGTACAAACACGTGCTTCTTCGGCAAAAATCAATGCTGCTAAAATTGCTGCTAAAAAAGCTTTATCTGCTGAATTAGCAACGATGACCGATGTTGATACAACAACACCTTTAGCAAATGAATTCTCAAAAAATATTATTACATTCCGTCGCCTTGATGCTGCAAGTGATAAGAGTCAAGACAGAAAAGCCTTGAAATCTTGGATTAAGAACGGTCTTTCTGCTAAGCCATCTGGCGATTATGAAGCAAAACAATTAACCGGCGCAACAGCAGAACAAATTGATGATTTATTTGCTTCCAGTGGTTCTCCACGTCGTTATTTAATGTTGACTAAGGAAGGAACGACCTTGGATGAAGACGGTGAAAACTTAGAAAAATACATTGGTGTTATGTCTTATTCTGATTTAAGTGCAGTTAAGCATATTTATAACATTAATGATATTAACTTTATCATTGGGTATATTGCTTTGGTTTCGGCACTTGGTGTTTATATGAATTTTGCATTTGGTTTAATCCAACGTGCTGTTAATATGACCGTTTTGTATATAATGAGTCCAATTACCATTTCTTTCTATCCATTCGACGATGGTTCAAAATTCAGTTCACAATTTGTTACTCCATTCTACAAAGAAGCTATCAGCGCATTCTCGGTTATCCTTTCCTTGAATTTGTTCATTGTCTTCTTGAAACCAGTAAAGGAGGCAGTTGGTGCTGTGACCGGATTTGCTGCTTTAGAATGGTTAGGTTTGGTTGCATTTGTGACAATGTTGCCACAACTTCGTTCCAAAATCGAAGGCGTTTTGGGTGCCGGTGGTTTGGCACAAAAAAGTTTAGGTCAAATGTGGGGTGAAGCTAAGAAAGCAGTGGGTGTAGACGCTGTCAAAAAAGCGAAAGAAAAAGCTTTAAAAGGTGCAGCTGGTGCACTTAATGCATTCAATCGTATGAAAGCGATGAAAGAAGATAGGAAAGCAAAAAAACTAGCAAAATTAGAAAAAAGAGAAAAAGATGGAAAACTTAGCTTCTTAGAACGTAAAAAATTGGACAAGATGCGTGGTTATAATGCACACAAAAAACGTCTTGACGATGCACTTGCAAGTGGTGATGATTCTGCTTTAAGTAAAAGAGAAAAGAAACAAGTTGAACGTATTAGAAATGAAGCAGATAAGCAAGCTCTTTTGAATGCAGGTAAAAAGAAAAGAGGAGAAAGCAAGGAAGCATATGCAAAACGTGTTGCAGAAGAAAAAGCAAAATTACTTAACGACAGTAAATTTAGAAAATCTGTTAACGGTGTGTTGAAATCTCATCCAAGACTTGCTAAAGCAGCTGGCACCATGAAAAATGTTGCAAGTCAGGCGTGGAACGCTACTAAACAAAGTAAATTCGGTCAGGGTGTTGGTAAAGCCGTCGGCGGTATCGGTAAAGGTATCGGCAAAGTTGGAGAATTTGGTAAGGCAGCAGGTGGCAAAATTAAAGATACTTGGGATAAAGTTGCTGACAGTAAATTCGGTCAGGGTGTCGGCAAAGTCCTTGGAGGTATTGGCGCGGTTGGTGCTGGGGTAGGTGGCTTTATTGGTAGAACAGCCCGTGGAATTGGTCACGACATTGGCAATGCTGCTGAAGCTGCATTCGGTAAAGGTTCTTTCATCGGTGAAATGGTACGTGCTAAATATGGTATGAACGGCACTTTGGCGAAAGATAAAAACTCCTTGTGGGGCGAAGTTATGCGTTGGAAAAATCCAATTGCCAATCAGGAAGCACAGAAAAAGTTTTTACAAGAAGAACGTGCATTCCAATCTGCGATGAAGTCTTATCAAGAGACAGCAATTGGTGCTTTGGCAGCGGACGCTGATAATACTGCCAAAGCAGACAACATTATTCACGAAACAGCAAAGAAATCGGTTGTGCGTGACCATATTAAGAAACTCAAAAAAGAAGACAAATTGGAAAAAATGTTAATTGCACAGCAATTAGCCGAAGGTAAAAGCGAAGAAGAAGCAAAAACTTTTGCCAAAGAACGAATTAATCAATTAAAAAATGAGGGAAAAAATTTAGCCAAAGAATACGACTTATTGGGTGGCGATAAAAAATTGGTTGATGGTGTTGCAGGTGACCTTAAAGAATTCCGTGGTTTGGGGCTTTCATTAAACTTTGAAGATGATGCTGTGAAAAATGCAGTTATGGAAGCTGAACAAAAATTACGTGAAAAAACCAAAAACAAAGCCAATGTTGAAGCATTGCTCAGTGAAGAAAATAAAAAAGAAGCGCAAGAACTTAAAACAACTGCAACTTCTATGCTAGAAGCAATGAAAGTGGAAGCAACAGAAGAAAATATTAAGTCGGTTCAAAATATTTTAAAAGAAACCAAATCTTCCGAAGAAATGGTTAAGAAAATTTCGGAAACCTTGGGTGTTGATGCTGGCGCAGTTCAATTCTCGGAAGAACAATTTGTTAATTTGAGTAGTGCGCGTGAACAACGTATGGCTGCAATTGCTGATTACCAGTCTGTGTTAGAAGCATACAAGTTACAAGAAAAAGGCGAAGAAATGTTTATGAGTAAAATTGGTCCTGGCGTTTCTGCTGCTGATAAAGACAAAATCTTGGAAATATTCCGTAATGTTAATGATGAAAACTTGGCATCGTCAAATGTTAATTCGCTTGGTTATAAACTTAACTTAATCATCAAAGAAAATGGTGGTAATATGGATGATCCACAGGTCCGTGCTTTGATGGAAGCTGAAAGAAACAAAATGAAAGCACAATTTGATGCTGCATTCAAAGCATTTGGTGATAAATATGGTAATGCAATTCGTGAATACGACACCGCGAAGAAATTTAAAGAAGAAATGAACGCGGTCGAAACGATGTCTGCGATGACCGAAATTCAACACCGACGTGAATACCATATCGGTACATGTATGGACACTCAATCAATTCAATTGGTTGTTAACGACAGTTTGATTCAAGATATGCACGCAAAAGGTGACTATTCCGGTGCTGGTTTGAAATTGCAAATGTTGGTTGACTGTATTAAAAAACATGATACTGACGAAGCAAAAAATCTTGGTTTTGATCAAGAAACAATTGATCAATTAACTGCATGGGAAAAAAACGAAAGGACCAAAGCACGTTTAGACGGTATTCGTGGTTTAGGTGAATTTGATGCTGCAAATATGGGAAGTATTACTCAATCAATGGGTGGTAATACATGGATCGGAATGGAAACTGCATTGGCTAAATTAACAGCTGTTTCCGAAAAGAATATTTTAATTAAAAAATTTGAAACAGCATTGAATGACGCAGCTAGCAATGAAGCAAGAGCACGTTCACAAGTTAGCGAAGTATTAAACCAAATTGATGCCACATTCTCTGGTGAAATGTGGAGAGATGAAAAGATATTGAAAATCTTTGCTGAAAAAACAGAAACGATGTTTGAAAATGGACAACAGTTTGCAAATAAATTAACCGAAGCATTGAATGCTGTTAGCCGTGGTGCAAGTAAAGATGATCCTAAAATTAAACCTTATATTGAAGCGTTTAACGCAGTTCAAAAAGAATATCTTGGTAAACCAGGTATGGAAGTATTAACTGACGCAGCAAGAATGTTTAATAATGCGATTGCACGTGCTGACGAAGCAAATATGTGGAGTGCACGTCAGGATGAAATCAATTATGGTATTGGTTCGTTTAAATCTGAATTGCAAGAAATTATGACTAAGTTAAAAGCATTTGCCGGTGGTAAATAATTGTAGAGGGGTAGGCAATGGGTGATTATTTTATTCCAAGGAAAACCAAGATTAAGACCATCTTTGTCAAGGGTTTAACAGCCAGTGACTTGATTTGGATGATTCTTGGTGCTGGTGCTGTTGCTTTACTGTTTATTTCAGGTTTAATTCCGTTGATGATTCTGGGTGCAATTTTGGCTTTGTTAGTCGTCGTTGGAATGCTGAAAGACAGTGCCGGGGATCGCAAATATGAATCTTTTATTTGGTATTTTCGTTTCCTTGCTTATTCCAAAAAGTATGCCAAAATTTTAGACAAAGGCTATGTTGAAATGAGCCGTATCGTACCTTACGTTGGTGTATTGGACGACAAGTTTATTGATTACGGAAATTATGTGGCTTCGGTCATTGAAATTATGCCGGTTGAATTTGGGTTATTGGGTGCCGAAGCACAAACAATGTTAATCAACAATTTTGCGAATGCGTTGCGTCGTATTGGAACACAAAATTCAGGTAGTTTAATTTCCTTTGAAAAACCTCTTTTGTTTGACAAATACATTGATAACGAAATTGAAAAATACGATCAATTGGCGCTTAATGTGGAACGTGGTACTTTCTCGCAAGAAGAATTAGAAGCACGTGAAGCTGTATTTAACTCCCGTGGACAGAACTTGGAATATATGAATGAAGAAGCTAAGGTTTATCGTACTGGTTACTATTTGGTAATATATTCTTCACGCAAAGAAGAGTTAGACAATATTACTGCCAGTGTGATTACGGCTTTGGGTGCATCTTTACATGCTCATCGTTTGTTAGGTAAGGAACTTTATGTCTTTTTACGTGGTAATTACAATAAATACTTTGACGAAAAAGATTTTGACCACGCTCCGTTCGATAAACGTACGCAATGGACATTCCCAGATAAAATTAAATTTGGTGTCAACCGTTATCATATGGACGGAGAAGATAAAACAACTTTGACGATTACCGACTATCCGATGAGTGTTGGTCCAGCTTGGTTGTATACATTCTTTAATTATCCAAATTGTCGTACCGTAATGAACTTTTCGCAAATGCCAAAGGCTGAATCTGAAAAATTGATTGACCGTGCAATTATCGAAATGCGTTCTCAGGAAAACAAAGGTAAAGAAAGTCAAAAGATGGAAAAACAAAGCCAGTTGCAAACGATTGAACAAATGTTACAACAGTTAAAAACTGGCAATGAACAAATGTTCAATGTAAAAATCCATATTACTACTGACACGAAAACAGCTTCAGAATTGCGTCACGCGATTGTTGAAGAGGGTTTTAAATTTAGTAACAACTCAGGTAAACAAATTGATGCATTTGTGTCGGCTAATGTTTCACGTTTGGATAAATATGATGCGATTGAACGTGGTATGGTTACCACCACATTGGGTGCGTCTTTCCCGTTTGTTTCGGATTTGTTGATGGATGAAAAAGGCATTATGTTGGGTAGCAATAGTAATCCAGTTTTTGTTGATTTCTTCCAACGTAATGATGTCCGTGTTAATAGTAATATGATTATTATTGGTAAGTCGGGTGGTGGTAAATCTTTCGCAACTAAATCAATTTTAACTAACCTAGCGGCTGATAATACACGTATTTACATTTGCGACCCTGAAAAAGAATATTCAACGATGGCTAAGAAATTGCACGGTGGAATGATTGACGTTGGTAATGCTGGGCACGGTCGTTTTAATCCATTCCATATTTATCCGAATATGTTGGAAGAAGATGATGATACTGGTGAAGAATATGATGATACCTTTGAAAGTCACTTACGTTTCTTGGAAAGTTTCTTTAAGATTGTTATGGAAGGTATCCGTTCCGATGCTTTGGAAGCCTTGAACAGTTTGGTTAACCGTTTGTATAGTATGAAGGGGATTGACCGTTATACAGATTTTGCTAAAGTACGTCCTGAACAATTTCCTGTTTTTGATGAATTGTATGAATTAGCAAAACGTAGTTATGCACAATCAAAAGATGAATTCTCACGTATTAACTATCGAGTTTTGACCACTTATTTGGAAAAGTTTGCCGAGGGTGGACGTTATTCTGGTTTGTGGAATGGTCCAAATACTATTCGTACCGAAGAAAATTTCTTCGTGTTTAACTTCTTGACTTTGTTATCAAACAAAAACGAACTTGTTGCTAATGCGCAAATGCTTTTGGTCTTTAAGTATTTGGAAGGTGAAGTTATTAAAAACCGTGACTTCAACAACAAGTATCATACTAAACGTAAGATTATTGTCGTTGTCGATGAAGCGCACGTTTTCATTGATGAACAACGTCCGATCGCTTTGGACTTTATGTTCCAAATGGCAAAACGTATTCGTAAGTACGACGGTATGCAAATCGTTATTACCCAAAATATTAAAGACTTTGTGGGTTCGCCTGCTATTGCCAAAAAATCAGCTGCGATTATCAACGCTTCACAATATAGCTTGATTTTCTCGTTAGCACCGAACGATATGACCGACTTAGTTACTTTGTATAAGAACGCGGGTGGTATTAACAAACGTGAGCAGGAAACCATTGTGGCTGCTCCTCGTGGTCAGTGTTTCTTTATGTATGGTCCGGTGGCACGTTCCACAGTACGTATTGAAACCAGTGATGAGATTCGTCGTGTCTTCGAATAAAAACTCTCAATCAGATAGTAAAACTAATTTGCTTGTGGATTCACAAGCAAATTTTGTTATATAGCTTTATATATATAGACAATGCAAGACTTTTATGGATTGACACAGCAGGAAGTTGAAAAAGCACGTAAGCAGTATGGTAGCAATACTTTAACGCCACCCAAAAAGCGTAGTTTTTGGCAAATATTTATTAACAATCTTGGCGACCCGATTATGAAAATTTTGATGATTGTCACAGGAATAAATATTGCTTGTTTATTTTATACGCACAACTTTTTAGAAACTTTTGGTATTGTTGTTTCAATTTGTATTGCCGTAATGGTTAGTACACTCAGCGAAATGGGTAGTGAATCAGCTTTTAAAAAATTGGAAAAGTTGTCCGGGCAAATTGAATCTCGTGTGAAACGTAACGGTAAGACCGTTTTACTGCCAGCCACGCAAATTGTTGTTGGTGATGTTGTGTTATTAGGCAGTGGTGATAAAATTCCTGCTGATGGAATAATCGTTGATGGTTCGGTTAGTGTTGACCAAAGTATTTTAAATGGTGAAAGCTTGGAGTGTCACAAACATCCTATCGCATCAACAACCGAACATAAGGTGGATTTTTTAGCATCTGAACAATTGTTTTCGGGGACTGTGGTTACTGGGGGTGCTGGTGTTATGCGTGTGACAGCCGTGGGCGACCAAACAGCATACGGTAAAATTGCTCAAGGTTTAACAGAGTCAGCGCCAACCAGTCCTTTAAAAGTTAAGTTGTCTAAACTGGCAAACTTAGTGTCAGCCATTGGTTATGTGGGTGCAGCAATTGCCGCAATTACATTCTTGATTAGCGTGAGTGGTGGAGGAATTACTTTTACCGAAATTTTGGCAGCCATTACTTTGGTTGTTTCCGTGGTGGTTATGGCTGTGCCTGATGGATTACCGATGATGATTACTGTTGTTTTATCGTCAAATATGCGTGCAATGATGCGTGACCAATTGTTGGTGCGTAAACTGAGTGCTGTGGAAACGGCTGGGAGTTTGAATATCTTGTTTACTGATAAGACTGGTACAATCACACAAGGTAAGTTGTCGGTGTGTGGCGTTTTGTTGCCGAATGGTCGATATGTAACTGATAATTTTCGTAATTGTTTAGGTGAGTATAGTCAATTACTGGGAACGGCTTTGGTGGTAAACAACGAAGCTGAAGCTACGCCACAAGGTTTTATTGGGGGTAATATGACCGACCGAGTTCTTGCCGGTTTTGGTAGTGAATTATTAGGTGGTGTTTTGCCGAAAGTCATTAAGCAAAACGTTGAGCCATTTTCTTCGGCGACTAAGTATATGTCAACGGCGACATCTGAAGGAGATATCTATTATAAAGGAGCGACCGAAGTTTTATTGCCACGCTGTCAAATTGAAGAAGGGCAACGCATACGATTGACTCAGCAAATCAGCAAATTGAGCCAACAAGCGATGCGTGTGATATGTGTGACACAGGGTGAAATCTTGTTAGGGTTTGTGGTGATTCGTGATGCTGTGCGTCCAGAGGCTCGTACAAGCATTGATACTTTACATACGGCACAAATTCAAGTGGTATTGGTTACTGGTGATGCTCGTGATACTGCTGTGGCTGTGGCACGTGAAGTTGGTATTTTGGATGAGCAAGGAATTGTCTTAACAAGTGACGAATTAAACCATTTGGACGATCACGCACTTGCTCAAGTGTTACCACGTTTGCAGGTTGTTGCTCGTGCTTATCCACAAGATAAAAGCCGTTTGGTAAGGGTGGCTCAAAGTTTAAATCTTGTGGTGGGGATGACTGGTGATGGCGTAAATGATGCTCCTGCTTTAAAGCAAGCTGAATTAGGTTTTGCTATGGGAAGTGGAACGGAAGTAGCTAAGGCTGCCGGCGATATCGTCATTATGGATGATAATATCCAGTCCATTACAAAGGCAGTTTCTTTTGGACGAACTTTGTTTGAAAGTATCCGTAAGTTTTTAGTTTTCAAATTAGCCATCAACTTTATCGCAATGGTAATTTGTATTTTAGCACCGTTGTTTGGCATTGCTGCCCCGATTACGGTAATTCAAATGCTGTGGATTAACTTAGTGATGGATACTTTGGCCGGACTTGCTTTTGGTGGCGAAAAGCCGGCACGCATTTATATGAAGCAACCACCGAAGCGTCGTGATGAAAGTTTAATTACCAAAGCAATGTGGGGTAAGATTATCTGGGGTAGTGTGTTTGGTAGTTTAATTTGTATGTGGTTTTTATTATCGCCTTATATTCAAAAAGTTGTGGGCAGTCAACAAGTATTTGTAACCGTATTCTTCACTTTCTTTATGTTTTTGAATGTCTGCAATGCGTTTAATGCTCGTGCTAATGGTTTAAATTTGTTCCGTGGTTTGTTGAAAAATAAAGCTTTTGTCATCATTATGGTGGCAATTGTCTTGTCACAATTCTTGATTATTTTCTTTGGGGGTGGCGTGTTCCGAACTGTACCGATTGATTGGGGTTATATTTTATTTGCTGGTGTTTTAGCATTGTTAATGTTACCTGCCGAAATGTTCCGTCAATTTCTTTTTGGTACTAAATAATTTGGTTTTTACGGACAAACTTCCAATCACCAGTTGGTAAATTTCCTAAACTGATTTTACCTTCTTGTAAACGTATTAAATGTGTGACCTTAATGCCTAAGGTTTCAAACATCTTACGAATTTGACGATTGCGACCTTCGTGAATAATAACTTGAATTTGGGTTCGATCGTGTTTAAGGTAATTGAAAGATGCCGGTGCCGTTTTTACACCATCAATTTTAACACCTTGTGAAAGTGTTTCTAATTCACTTTTTGTAACCGGACGGTCAACGGTTGCGTGATAAAGTTTATCGACGTGGGTTGATGGATGCGTTAACTGTTTGGTTAAAACACCATCGTTTGTTAAGAGCAGTAAACCACAAGTGTGGTAGTCTAAACGTCCTACAGGGTAGAGTCGAACGGATTTTAACAACTTAGCATATTGTTTTGGGTTTTGATTGATAACATCTAAAACAGTCGGGCGACCTTGTGGGTCGTACGTTGTGGAAACAACTCCTGCTGGTTTATTGAGTAAAATATAGACTTTATCGGTAGCTGGTTTAACTGGACGATTGTCCACTGTTACGGTTGCGTCTTCGGGGATTAAAGTCGCCAAGTCCGTAATTACGACACCATTAAGGCGTACACGACCTGTGGTCACTAAGGTTTCCACATGGCGACGACTGCCTAATCCACACAACGCAAGATATTTGTTTACGCGCATCTAAAAAAAGTATATCATACATTTAATGAATATCCTAATTGCAAATGTGAGAAATTTGGAATCAGCAGAACTGAAAGTGTTGGCTGGAGAATTGGCCAAAAAACACTCGGTAACTGTTTGTTCTTTGGAAGGTTCCAGCCGTCAAAAGGGGAATGCATTTTCATACAGTGGTTTTCCAACTAAGTTTAAACAAATCTCGAATTATACCATAAACGGTACACGCATTCCGGCTTATAAATTTCAAGGTACGCCAGCTGATATGATTTCGATTATGCTTGGCAATATTATGCGTCACCGTAAACCACAAATTGTGATCTGTGGAATTAGTAATGGAATCTCTTTGGGAACTGATGTCTTCTGTTCTTCAAATATTGGAATGGCGATGCAAGCTGTCTTCAGTAATGTGCCTTGTATTGCTGTTGGTGTGCCAATGCAAATGGGTGGACATAAAGAAAGCGATCTTTTACCAGCTGCTCAATTCATTGCAAAAAATATTGATAAGTTTGCGAAGGCTAAATTACCAACCGACACATTTTTAAATATTACCATTCCACTGGTCAAAAGTTATGATGACTTCCAAGGTGTGGGTATCTCATCAATGGATAACTTAACTAAAATGACACGTTATTTGGAAAAAGAAGATTGTAAGGGAAATAAGTATTACTGGGCTCAATTAGTCGAACGTGAAAGTTCACACAAAACCGAAGTTGCGCCAACGGCAGGAATGTCTTATTTCAAAAAGAATTACATTATCATAGCTCCTTTAACTTATAACAGTACAGATTTCGCACGCTTAGAACAAATGCAAAAGGAGATTTTAAAATGAAAATTTTTTTAACAAATGAAGCTGGTTGTTTTCATCCTGGTATTATTGCTTTGGCAAAAGAATTGTCCAAAGACCATCGTGTTTGTATTGTTGCACCATTAACACAACAGGTTGGCTCGGGACATTCGCTAACAGTTGATCAACGCCCTTTACATGCGCAACAGTGGTTTGTTTTGGACCGTGTCAAAATTTGGTCGGTTGATGGCACACCATGTGACTGTGTTGCTTTGGCTTTGGACAAATTATTGTTAGATAAGCCTGATTTAATCATTAGTGGGATTGATCCAGTTAATAATCGTGGTAATATGATTTATACCAGTGGTGTAGTGTCGGCAGCAATTGAGGGAGCAATTCAAGATATTAAAAGTATTGCTTTGAGTGCTACTATTCTTCACGAAAAAAAAGAACGTGCTTATCGTCGTGTGGCTAAATTTGTGGCACGTAAGTTAGAATTTTTGGCAAAACAAATTCCAGACTATGGTGTTTTAAATGTTAATTTCCCCGAAAAGTTTAAAGCAAAAAATTTAATGCCAACAGCTTTGACCGACGGTTTGTTGGATAATGAGTACGAAATTGAAGTTAATCCGTTCGGTTCAACATTCGCTTGGTTGAAGAGCCCATTGATGGAATTTGGAATGGATGCTTATGAACAAAAGGGAGACCTTTATTGGTTAAAACAAGGATACATCACAATGACACCATTAAAGTTAGATTTATTAAAAGGAGACGCATTAACTGCGTTACAAAAGGCAGGGATTAAATTATGAGTATTAGTATTGCAATCGATGGCCCAGTTGCCAGTGGAAAAGGAACAGTTGCTAAGGCGTTATCAAAAAGGTTAGGCATTTCGTGCTTGGACACAGGTGCCGCATATCGTGCTGTCACTTTGTTTTTATTGGACAATAACATTGACTACCACGATGAAAAATGTATTTTAATGACATTAAATAAAATTGATTTACGCATTTATTCAGCAGAAAATCACGACATACGTGTTTTTACGCAGGGGCAAGATGTAACACCACGCATCCGTGCTAACAGTGTTAGTTTGGCTGTCCCAGTTGTTGCGGCACATATTGGTGTACGTGATTATGTTAATCGCCAAATTGCAGCAGTAGCAGCGCAGGGTAATTATATTTTGGAAGGTCGTGATATTGGTACAGTGGTTTTACCGAATGCTGATTACAAGTTCTTTTTAACAGCTTCATTAGAAGTCCGTGCACAACGTCGTAAAGCTGACCTTGATGCCAAAGGTGAAGATATTTCTTTATTGGAAGTTATGGCACAAATTAAGGAACGTGACGAACAAGATATCAATCGTAAGGTTGCTCCATTACGTCAAGCTCCGGATGCAATCTACATTGATAACAGTAACTTAACCTTGGAACAAACCATTGACACTATGGTAAAATATATTAAACTATAAATAATGGAAACAATTGTTCACATTGAAAACGGCGAATACCTTGGACAAACACGTTTTGCGAATGATTTATTAAAGGAATCATTGGCTTTGTCGATTAAAGAAGTACGTGGTGTTGCTGGGGTTGGTAAAAAACCTTACAAAAACAAAGTTAAAGATACAGGGATTAAAATTAGTCGCTGTAAAGATAGTAGTAATTTAATCGTTGATGTTAATTTGTCAATTTTAACTGGTTTTGCTGTACCGGATGTAGCTTATCGCGTGCAAGAGGCTGTCATCAATACGGCAAGTCAATTTACCAAAGATAAGATTGATAAAGTAAATATTTATGTGCGAGGTGCGAAATATGGGGCAAGCACTAAGCAGAAGTGAGTCGCGTGAAGTTGCTTTTCGTTTGATTTTTGCGATGGGTAACGGTACGTTGTTTGATAAAGATGCTTGGGGACTGGCTTTGGATGGTAAAGTTGCACCAGCACCTGAACAACAATACATTGAACAAGTTGTGAATACTTTTGTCGATTTACGTGAAAAGATTGATTCACGGATTAGTGCTCTTTTGCAAAAATGGACGTTGGATCGTTTGCGTCAAACTGACTTGGCTGTTTTGCGTTTGGCGGCTGCCGAGATGATGATTGGTACTGTACCAACACCTGTAATCATCAATGAAGCTGTTAATTTAGCTAAAAAATATGGTGATGTGCAAAGTGGTTCTTTTGTGAATGGTCTTTTAGCAAAATTATCGGAGTAGTATGGAATTATCGGTTACGCAGTTAAATAATTACATTAAATCGGTTTTTGTCGCCGAAGAAATGTTGCATAACATTTTGTTGAACGGGGAAGTGTCAGGTGCTTCGGTTCGTGGTAATGGTGTTTGGTTTACGTTGCGTGATCGTGAAGCGTCAATCCCTTGTGTGTGCTGGGACAAGTCACGTTGTGCTGTGAAAAACGGTGACCAAGTGACAGTGCGTGGAACAGTTGATTACTGGCAAAAGGCAGGAAAAATCAATTTCAATGTTCACGCTTTGGTAAAAACTGGAACGGGCGATTTATTGGAACAACTTAAAGCCTTAACCGAAAAATTAAAAAAAGAAGGTTTATTTGATAAGAAAAAAACTTTGCCAGCCAAAGTTAAACGTATCGGTGTAGTCAGTTCGCGCTATGGGGCAGTGATTCACGATATTATGACCGTAACACAACGTCGTAATCCAGTGGTCGATATTGTTCTGTACCCGGCGGCTGTACAGGGTGAAAGTGCTGCACGTGAGATTTGTGCTGGGGTTGAATACTTTAATCGTGTCAAAACGGTAGATTTAATTATTGTGGCGCGTGGGGGTGGTTCAAATGAAGACCTGTCGTGTTTCAATACTGAAGCTGTGGCTCGTACTGTGGCTGGAAGTGAATTGCCAATTGTGGCAGCTGTCGGCCACGAAACGGATTTTACTTTGGTTGATTATGTAGCCGATTTACGTGCGCCAACACCTTCAGCAGCTGCAGAAATGGTTGTTCCGGAATTAGTCTCACAAAAAGATGTCGTCTTACGTTTGTGGTCACAAATGAAATATGCAATTACCAGTCGTCTACAGCAAGTGCGTACACAAGCCTTAGGTTTTTTGAATTTATTCCCAAAAGACTTTGTAGCTGTTGCCAAAGACGGTAAGGTTGTAAAGAGTGTTCGTGAGATACAATCGAAAGACAAATTGCAAATTTGTTTCAATGATGGTAGAATTGGAGTAACAGTCGATGAATAAAACAATTGCAGAATTAGAAAAATTAACGCAGTCCATTCAAGCCGAAAAGCGCATTGATCAAGCTTTGGATACTTTTATCAATGGGGCACAGTTAGTCAAAACTGTGTTACAGGAACTTGACCAAGCCGAAGGTAAAGTTTATGAAATTGTGGATGATGTGGAAAAATTGATGGAGGAATAAAATGCTGAACACTTTACGCATTCAAAATCTAGCATTGATTCCTGCTGTTGAAATCAATTTTGGTTCGTCTTTTAATGTCTTAACAGGGGAAACCGGTGCTGGTAAATCAATTATTATTGGCAGTCTCAATTTTATTTTTGGTGATAAATTATCTGTTAATGCAATTCGTCATGGGGCAGAGTTTGCGCGAGTGACAGCAGTTTTCGATGAAACCATTATTGTCCGTACTTTGCATGCAAATGGTAAAAGTGAAATTCGTGTCAATGATGAACCGATGACTTTGAAAGGTTTACGTGAAGTTGCCAGTAATTTAATTGATATTCACGGCCAGCACGATACGGAAAAATTATTAGATGCGAAAAATCATTTAAATATCTTAGATGCTTTTGCGAAAGTTGATTTGTCGGAATATCAAAAAGCGTTTACTCAACTACAAGCTTTACGTGAAGAGTTAGCAACGTATGGTGATAACCCCGAAGAACGTGCTCGTTTGCTGGATTTATATCAATATCAAATTAACGAAATTGAACGTGCACAGTTGTCGGTTGATGAAGAAGATAATTTAAACCAACGTGCATTAGTTTTACGTAATGCTGAAAAATTAGCCGAAGGTCTGCAGCAAGTTACTGATAGTCTTACCGATGCTGACGGCGCTTTAACAATCGCGCAAAAACGTATTTTAGGAATTCAACAATATGATAGTAAGTTACAAGCATTAGCTGAACGTTTGAATGCAGCAAATAATGAAATCGGCGATGTGTTAATGGATTTACGTGATTATGCCGATGGCACAGATTTTAGTGCTGATGCTTTGGAAAGTGTTTTTGACCGTTTGGACGAGATTAAAAATTTGAAACGTAAATATGGTGCAACTATTGCTGATGTTTTGGCGTTTTATGAAAAGACGCAGACTGAATACACACGTTTGTTACAAGCTGGTGATACTATTCAAAAACTACAAACACAAATTGATAACCAGATAAAAGTTGTTGAGCAATTAGCCAGTGTTGTTACGGCGCAACGACAAGCAGCTGCTCGTGAATTGTCAGCACGTTTAATTGAACAACTCAAAGATTTAGGAATGGAACAAACGCAATTTGAAGTTCAGTTCTCGGCGATAACACCAAGACAAAACGGGGCAGATGCTGTGGAATTTTTATTTTCAGCAAATGTTGGTCAACCTGTGCGTCCGTTGGCACAAATTATTTCGGGTGGTGAGATGAGTCGTTTAATGTTAGCTGTAAAAACTGTGGCTAATCCAACACCACAAAAAACTTTAGTATTTGATGAAATTGATACTGGTATCTCTGGAAAAATGGGTGTGGCATTAGCAGAAAAATTGAGTGCGTTATCACGTCATTCACAAATTATTGTTGTTACACATTTGGCATCCGTCGCTGCAATGGCTGACACTCATTTTTTAATTCAAAAAAATGTTAGTGCTGAACAAACTGTAACCAACGTTTATCCTTTGGCTGAAATAGAACGTGAAAAAGAAATAGCCCGTATCATTGGCGGCGGCGAAACTGCTTTAGCTCATGCACGGGCTTTGTTAAATCATAATGTTTGAAGTTAATCTTCGTTTCCGTTGTTGCGATGTCTTTTGCGTCGGTTGGTTGTTTTCTTCGGCTTCTTGCCAAATGAGTGTCGATTCGGAAACATAAAGACAGCAACTAAAACACAAGCGATGAGCATTACGGCACAAACAATGTAAAATGGAATCAAATTTGCAAGATTATCGAAGGGAAGTGGTACATTCATTCCGTAAACACCAGCAATTAAGGTCGGAATTGCTAAGATAATCGTAACAATCGTTAATAAACGCATACGTTCTGCCAAACGTGTATTAACAATATTAGAATAGGTGCTCATTGTTTCGGTCATCAACTCACGTTGTAGGTTGCAGGTCGCGAACGCTTGTTTAATTTCAATGATAATATTGTCGACGGTTTCAATATCGTCTTCGGTTAAGTTCTTTTGTGTTTTTAGTTTTTCGGCAACCAGTACGTTTTGACGTAAGGCTGACGCAAAGTAAATTAGCGCATTTTTTAAGCGCATCAATTCGTGCAAGTCATTATCGGTATCACGAGATTGCATCAACTTACTTTCAAGGCGAGTACTAGAGCGATCAATTGCACGTAAGTAAACGACATATAGGCTATGGAAGCCAAGTAAGAATTGGTAGTCAATTTTTTTACTATCCAACAAAATGTTCGTACGTAAAGTACCTTGTTTAATTTCGTGGAATTTAAAGTTATCTTGTAAACAAACAGTAATGGTCAAAAATCCTTTTTTGATAATTGATAATGGAATTGTAGTGTAGGGAGCATCACTGTTGTCCTCACGTTGTACAACTGGAATATCGAAGACAGTTAAAACGTAATCCGTGTCGTCATCTTTATCCACACGTGGACCTTCCTCATCGTCAAGTGCTGAACGCACAAAATCTTCTGGGACTTTGAGTTCGTCAATAATACGATGAACTTCGGTTTCGTTTGGATTAACTAATTGAATCCAGATGCGTTCATCTTTGGGCAAGTCTAATAAATTAGCATTTTCTAATTTCTCAAATTTGCCGTCACGATTTATCATTACGTTTGTCATAAAAGTATTGTATTCCTGTTTGTGAAATAAAGTCAAGAATTGTTGCAAATAATATCTTGCCAATCTTTTGGTTTGGTTTTATATTGTTATCATGGACAAATTGAAAAAATCTTTGAAACTTTTATTTGCACCAGCAATTGTATTGCTTTTGGTTGCTATTATGGGGATTTTCAGCCCAATTGTTTCCGTGGCTGCGGCTTTACGTGTGAACACTTTGGCTGATGAAGTTGGTGATGCTTCGGCATATCCAATTTCGAATTTACCAGCACGTACCGTGAAGTTGGGCACAACAATTGTGGCGCCTTCTGTAACTGGTGGTACGGTTAAACTTTGCCACGCAGGTAAAGAAGATGTTGTTACTGGAGGAGCTTCATATACTTATGAAGAAGTAGGGCAATACGAATGGCGTTTCTATGCGAATGAAACCTTGTTTAATAAATATTCAGTTACTGTTACTGATACTGAATATGCAATGACAATGCCAGATAATGTTGCAACTGTTCTTCCTAAAGATTTACAAACATTATCTTTACCATTACCAAACAGCTTTAAAGTAGATGGCAAAGCTGTTAAAGTTGAAAAAATCGAAAAAGGTACTGACGGTAATGTCTTTGGTGGTGCTTATGCTAATATTACCGTTGATGGTGAAGTTGCTTATGTTTTAACTGCAACCGTAGCTTTAGAAAATCGTACTTTTGATGCATCAAAAATTTCATTTAGTGCTAATGCAATGGAAGTTGCATTAAATGATGAAACTACCGGTAACTTGAAAGTTACATATCGTTTGTACAGTGCAGATGCTAAAGATTTGTTAGTTGCATTGCCATTGTCAAACATTCAAATTAAAAATGTAAATAAAAACGATGTTACATTTGCGAATATTCCAACTGCACCAAGTGTTAAAAACTTAGCATACTATTCAAGTGTTAGTTTGACAGCTCCAACTGTTGATAGTGCAAAAGCAGATGGAACTTCATTTAATGTTGAAGCAGATACTAAAATTTTCCAAGTACAATGTTCTCCCTTTGCAACAGAACCAAGTGATTGGTCAAAACAATCTGACAAAATCCATACTTTAACCGTTGAAAAAGATGCTGAAGGTAAATGGGTTGTAAAAGAAAACGGGGAAGTATCAAGTCAATATTTAGAAGTAAATGGTTTAACCGTAAAAGTTAAAGCTTTAGGTTGGTATCGTTTCCAATTTGAAACCACAACAATGTTTGGTTATCAATTAGATAAAGACTTCGACACCAGCAGTGTTAATATTCAACAAGACAATGCAAAGAGTTATGTTCGTTACTGGAGTGATAGTATTCGTATTTATCGTGATAGTATTGAACCTGATTTTGCGTGGGTAAAACAATACAGCGAATCAGATGTTGAAGAAATGGATGAAAATTTCGCAGACTTGTTAGATGATTATGCGGCTTATTTACCAATGACCGAAAAACCAGATGCTAATACTGCAAAGAAAATTACAGTAAATTCTCAACAAGGTTTAGTTTTACCAGCAATTTTCCCACACGATAATGCAACTCCGTATAATAAAATGAAAGTTACCACTGTTAATATTGAACAAGTTCAAGATGAAAATGGTAGCGCAGTTTCTAAAAATGATAACTACGTTTGGAACAGTGACAAAAACGATGACAATGTTTTTGTTTATGATATGACCAAACGTTTGCAAATTTCTTTTGTTACTGATGGTAATGACCGTGTAAATGGTAATAACAATGTTCAACTTTTCAATCGTCCTGGCTTATATCGTGTACGTGTTATCGTTGAAGAAGAGCAACCAAAATTTGCAAATGGTGAAAAATATAGTGCAGGACACGCAAATACAAAAACAAAATATTTATACTTCTATCTTGATGACCAATTTGAATGTGCAGTGGATGATGGTAATTCACCAGTTATTGACGAAAACAAAGTTTTCCAAGTAAGTGATGTTTATTTGTGGGAAGGTAATACATTTGAATTTAAAAAACCTGTCTTTACTGATGCTCATACTTCAAACGACAATATTCAAGTTGACTATTATTTAGTTGGTTTTGGTACAGGTCGTAAAGTTTTATCAAAATTAGATGCAAGCGCAAGTGCGACACGTGTTGTTGTTGATTTAGATAATTTGTATGCTTATGATGCAGATAAAGAAGCTAACAGCGATACTAAATTAGTATTCAATGACATTGTTGATCAATACGACAATTTCTATATTTATACTGTAGCTCGTAACTTCAATGCAATGCAAACCAACTTGAAAGCTGAAATGACCGTTTCAACTCCTGATATGTCTGTCTCCGAAGCATTGTTCAAAACTAATTTGTTAATTGGTACTTATTACAACGAAGCTGAAATGTCACAATATGGTTATGCGTGGAAACGTGCTGAGTTTGCTTTCCACAAAGCAGATAGCGCTGCAAACGCAACTATCAATACTTCAATTTCTGAAGATGAAAGTATTAATAAATTTACTGCAGGTAAACCAGTCAAAATTCAAAGCATTACTGCAAACTGGGGTAGCGCAATTGATGGACAAATGAGTGTTGCTGCTTATTTAGTGAAAGGTAATAACATTTTAGTTCCTGTTGACGTTAAAAATAGCGACGACAAAATCATTAGCTCGGTTGCTTTCAATCGTGCAAGCTATACAATGAGTGATTTATACTTTACACCAAGCGTTGGTGGTACGTATCGTCTTGTTGTTACTGCAAAAAATCATGCAAGTAAACAAATTTCAACATCTGTTCAAGATATTACTATTCACGCTCGTGGTGGATTGATTGTTGATGATGCAAGTGCTGATGAAAACGAATACAAAATTGACGAAACTATTACTCTTGGCGAAAGTACAATTTTGAAAAATAAAATTATTCGTAATGAAGACTATACTCCAAAATACTATGCAAAAAACCGTAAACTTTACACTTATGACGCAAACGGTGTAACAAACACAGTTGCTGGTAACTATACCGTAACTGTTCTGGGCGTAAATGATGCAAATTGTATTTATGGAAACAAATTTGTACCAAATCAAGCAGGTATCTATACCTTTGTTTACAAATTCTATTTGACCGGTAATGAAACTGACGAAATTGCAAAAACAACTTACACCATTAAAGTTTCTGAAAATACCAATAAAGTTGCTGATATTCGTATGGGTGAAGATTATGATGCCATCGATGTATTATGGAAAGCTGAACAAAATGCATCAGGTACAGTTGATGCAAATGGTGAAAAATACATTCTTGGTTCAAACGAAACTGGTACTGACAAGAAACCTGCTTATGCAATTACATTGAATGAATTTACAATGTCAAACTATGGTTATGGAACTGATTTTGTTGTTGATAGTGCTTCATTATTCAACTACTTAGAACCAATTTTTGAAGCTGGACAATCTGAACCAACAGGTTATATGTATCCAGCAATTGCCATTCCAATGCCAAACGTAATTGCTGATAACGTCAGTTCGGACGAAGTTGAAATCACCGTTCAAAAGAGTGGAAGCAGCACTTACTTAGTTTCTAACAAGAAAAAGAATGCTGGTGGCAGCTCAAATAAAGAAAGTGTCATTGAAAAATTCGATGGTTACTTCGTTTTCCGTCCAGAAGGTAAATTCAGTAAAGATTGTAAATCAAATTACACTGCACAAAATTATTTGGAATCAACAACAAGTCCAAGTGGTGCAGCAGGTGTTTATACTGTAACTTACAAAACAGTTGATTCAAGTTTGAGCTTTAATGTTACTTTTGGTAACTTGCAAAATGGTTCATTGGCTTGGGAAGAAGGTTTCTTAACTTATAAAAACGACGACGGTAAAGAACAAGAAATTACTAATGACAGCTCAAAAGATGTTGTGATTGAAGAAATTGATGGACATCGTTATGTGACCATTGATATGTCAAAAGTTTACTTTACTGGTAACGCTGATATGGAAGACTTAATTGCTCAAGGTCCAAATCCTGATAATGGCAACGATGGCTATGATCCAACAAAATTGGAAGAAGCATATTACTGGAATAATGTTAATGTAACCGTAACTTTCGAAGGTGGTTCATTCATTGATAATAGCGATTGGACTGATGAAGAAGGTGCAACGCAAGCGATAAAAATTACTGACGATGGTAAATTTATGTATAAGTTTGATTTGAATAAGGGTAGTGGTACTTATAAAGTTAACATTTCAATGCCTAACAAATATACTGCTTCCACTGTTTCAACTTCAATTGAATTCACTATCGACGTTGACGTAACTAACCGTAACCATAACTTGAACAATGTTTGGGGTATTATCTTAATTGTCTTGTCTCTTGGTTTATTAGCTGGTGTAGTTTATTACTTCATTAAAACTGCACGTGCGACACGTTTCGTAGATGTTCCTCGTGCTCCAAAAAATAAAAAGAAACCTGCAAAATCAGTAGAGGAAAAGAAAGACGATGTTAAATAAGACTGAAAGCTGTGTAATGTCATATATCTTTGAAAAGTGCAAGGGTGAAAATAAAGGTATTTTCACCCCCAAAGAATTATTAGCTGCTCTGATGCCTAAATATGAAATTACAGCAAAACAGCTCGATGTTGTAATGAGTAATTTAGCATTGGATGATTATATTGAATGCGAAAAGAAAAATAAAGATGGAAAACTTTATTTCTTAGTTTCTTTGACAATGCGTGGGGCAGCATTTGACCGTGAAAGGCAATCACAAAAAAAACAGATGATTAAATCAATTATGTGGAAGTTGGCTTTAACTGTTGGTGGTGCTGTTGTTGCGTTTATCTTAGGTATACTCTTAAAGCAGATTGCCGGATAATTAAAATATGGATTTTAAATTAGTTTCCCAATATCAACCGATGGGCGATCAACCAAATGCAATTGCTAAGTTAACACGAGGCGTGCAAGATGGTGTTCGCCATCAAGTTTTATTGGGCGTAACAGGTAGTGGTAAAACTTTTACGATGGCCAATGTCATTAAGAACGCAAACAAGCCAACTTTGGTAATTGCGCATAACAAAACTTTGGCAGCACAACTTTGTAATGAGTTTCGTGAGTTTTTCCCAGAAAACCGTGTTGAATATTTTGTAAGTTATTACGATTATTATCAGCCTGAGGCTTATTTGCCAGCAACTGATACATACATCGAAAAAGATATGGCAATCAATGATGAAATTGATAAATTGCGTCACGCTGCAACTTCGTCATTGTGTGAACGGAATGACACGATTGTTGTGGCATCGGTATCCTGTATTTATGGTTTAGGTGAACCACAAGAATATTTCAAGATGGGAATTTCGTTACGACCTGGTATGGAATTAAATCGTCGTGATTTGGTCAAACGTTTGGTCGATAATCAATACAAACGTGCTGATGTTGATTTTGTGCGTGGTAGTTTTCGTGCGCACGGTGATGTTGTTGATATTATTCCGTCTTATGCGTCTAATGTTGCTATCCGTGTTCAGTTCTGGGGTGATGAAATTGAAAAGATTTTGGAAATTGATGCTTTGACTGGTCATAAATTATCGTCGTTAGCACATATTGCGATTTTCCCGGCGTCGCACTTTGCCGTTGGTTCAGAAAAATTACACGAAGCGATTGAAAAAATTCGTGCCGATTTAGCAATTCAAAAAAAATTCTTTGATGATAATAAAATGGTGGTAGAAAGTCATCGCATTACACAACGTACTAATTATGATTTAGAAATGTTGGCTGAATTGGGCTTTGTCAAAGGTATTGAAAACTATTCACGGTATTTTGATGGTCGTCAACCAGGCGAGCCACCGTATACTTTGATGTCATATTTTCCAGATGATTATTTAGTCTTTATCGATGAATCGCATATTACTGTACCACAAATTCGTGGAATGTATAATGGTGACCGGGCTCGTAAAAAAGTCTTGGTTGACTTTGGTTTCCGTTTGCCGTCAGCGTATGATAACCGTCCTTTGAATTTTCAAGAATTTAACCAACGTTTAGGGCAGTGCATCTATGTATCGGCAACACCAGAAAGTTATGAACTTGATTTGGCTGGGGAAAACATCGTGGAACAAATTATTCGGCCGACAGGACTCTTAGACCCCGAAGTGATTGTTCGTGAAAAGGACCATCAGGTCAGTGACGTTTTGAACGAAATTCGTACAGTAGCGGCACGTAAGGGTAAAATTCTGGTGACAACTTTAACCAAGAAAATGGCTGAAGATTTGACAGCTTTCTTGACCGAAAATCAAGTTCGTGTTCGCTACTTGCATAGCGAAATTGATACGTTGGAACGTACCGAAATTTTAACGGCCTTCCGTCAAGATAAGTTTGATGTCATTGTCGGGATTAACTTGTTGCGTGAAGGTTTGGATTTGCCGGAAGTTGAATTGGTGGCAATTTTGGATGCTGATAAGGAAGGTTTATTCCGTTCGACACGTGCCTTAATTCAAACGATTGGACGTGCTGCTCGTAACGCAAACGCTCGTGTGATTTTGTATGCAAATAAAGTTACACCAAGTATGCAAGCTGCAATGGATGAAACTTCACGCCGTCGTCAGATTCAAATGGAATATAACGAAAAACATCAGATTGTGCCACGTACGGTTTACAGTTCAATTAAAAATTCTTTGTATATTACACAAAAAGAGAAGGGCGAAAATTCGGCTGTTCAAGATGAGTTGACAATTGAACAGTTGACGGAATTGATGAATGCTGCCAGTCAGAATTTAAACTTTGAATTAGCGATTCAGTACCGTGAGCGTATCAGTGCTTTGCAAAAAAAAGTGGACAAAAAAGTGGACAAAAGAAAATAAGTTTTGATACAATATAAAGATGACAACAACAATGATTATTATTTGGTCAGTCGTAATTGCTGCGACATTATTATTAGAATTTTTCACGGTAGATTTTTTCTCTTGTTGCTTTTCGTTAGCTGCAATTGTTGCTTTAATTTTGGCAGCTTGTGGGGTTGAATTAGTTTGGCAAATTTTAACATTCTTCATTGTGGCAATTGTCGCAATTATTGGAACACGCCCTTTAGTAAAAAAGCTTTTGAAGAAACCTGCAATTTCAACTAATGTTGACCAATATTTTGGTAAGAAAGTTCGTTTGTTGGCCGATGTTGTTGAAGGTAAATCTTCTATCAAAATCAATGATGTCGTTTGGACTGCTGTTTGCGATGCTGAATTGAAGAAAGATGATTTTGTGACAATTGAACGTGTGGAAGGTAACAAGATGATTGTTCAACCAGTTGACACGGCAAAGACTGATAAAGAAACAACCAGTAAATAAAAAACATAATTAAAATAAAAGGAGAATAAAAAAATAAATATGGAACCTTGGATTATTGCAATTATTGTGATTGGTGTTGCCTTAGTCGTAATTTTGGCGCTTTCAATCCGTATCGTCAAGCAGGGAACTGCTGTGATTGTCGAACGTTTAGGTAAGTACCACCGTACTTTGGGAACGGGACTACGTTTTATTATGCCTTTCATTGACCGTGCATTGCCGATGATTTCTTTGAAGGAACAAGTTGCTGATTTCCGTCCACAACCTGTAATTACTAAAGATAATGTTACGATGCAAATCGACAGCGTTGTTTTCTTCCAAATTGTTGACCCTAAATTGTACAGTTATGGTATTGAACGTCCAATGTCGGCAATCGAAAATTTGACAGCAACGACTTTACGTAATATTGTTGGTGAATTGGAATTAGACGAAACTTTAAGCAGTCGTGATACCGTTAATACCAAAATGCGTGAAATCATTGACACAGCAACTGACCCTTGGGGTATTAAAGTTAATCGTGTTGAATTGAAAAACATTTTACCACCAGCCGCAATTCAAGAAAGTATGGAAAAACAAATGCGTGCTGAACGTGAACGTCGTGAAAACATTTTGTTAGCCGAAGGTGAAAAGCGTAGCAAAATCTTGGTTGCTGAAGGTGAAAAAGAAGCTGAAATCTTAAAAGCCGAAGCACGTAAAATCGCATTGCTTACCGAAGCCGAAGGTCAAAAGTGTGCAATCGAAAAAATTATGGAAGCAAAACCTGATGCTGCTTACTTAACTTTGCAAGGTTACGAAGCCTTAAAAGTTATGGCGAATGGGGAAGCGACCAAAATTATCGTGCCAAATGATTTAGCAAATGTTGCGACTTTGTTTACTTCGATTAAAGAAACATTGAGCCAATCCGAACCAACCAAAAAGACAACTAAGTCAAAATAAAATAAAAAGTAATAAAAAAGTCCGCACGCAACGGACTTTTTTAATGTGTTTTTGTCTATGAATGAAAATCGCTTGATTTTTTTTTTTTTTCTATTATAAGTTTAGTAGTAGTGCCACATACTAATGCTGGGACTATACAAAAGGAGAACAAATGAATAATAAATTGTTTCGAATTTTAATGCTTTTCATTTCGGTCGTTGTAGCGTCGATATCGACATTGTTTGCCGTCAGCTTTAGTTTGTCGAATAGTGGATTAACCAACAGGAATAACGAACTAACCGAAGAAGTAGATAATATTACAGACGTATTAGACGATTTACAAAACACGATTAACATGGATCCTGCATCGGCGGTTGTGTCTTACGAAGTCGACGGCAAAATTTGGAAAATCGACGTTACCAAAAAAGGTAACAGTATTTCATTGCCAACCGCACCCGACACCGACACACATGCTTTCGACGGTTGGAAAATCGACGGTGTTGGCGAAAAAATGACAGACAGTACCACGATTAAAGCAAACACCAAATTTGTGGCGAACATGGTGGAAAAAGATTGGCTTACCGTGGCTTCATGGGGTGGTTTGTGTGAAAATCTTGATGGTAAGTATGTATGGACGGACGGCGAAAATACTTATTATTCAAATTATAGTACACAATATGTCTTAGGCGAAGATGAAACTTGGGAAAAAATCACATGGACTGGTTTAACCAGCTTTGATGGTCGATATATTTGGACGGACGGCGAAAATATTTATTATTCATATAACAGTAATCAATACGTTTTAGGTGCAGACAACACATGGGAAAAAATTACGTGGAATGGTTTGACTAGTTTTGATTGTAACTATATTTGGACGGACGGCAAAGATACTTATTATTCGAGTGGTAGCACACAATATGTTTTAGGTGCAGATAATACATGGGAAACGGTAACATGGACGGGTTTAAGCAATTTTTATGGTCAATATATTTGGACGCACGGCGAAAAAATTTATTATTCATATACCAGTGATCAATACATTTTAGGTGCAGATAATACATGGGAAACGGTAACGTGGACGGGGTTAACCAGTTTTAGTGGTGAGTATACTTGGACGGACGGCAATGATATTTATTTTTGTAGTAATAATGATAATTATATTTTAGACAAAGCGAATAAAAAATGGTCAAGTATTCAATTTGAATATAATCAAAAGCGAATACCTGCATGGGGTGCTAATATCTGGACACATAATGGAAAACAATATTTTTACTATAATAATATGCATTTTACTTTTGATAAAACTATCAAAAACTGGGTTCCTGCGGTGCTGAAAGGGCTAAAAGGAAATTTTAGAGCAGAAAATAATATTTGGACCGATGGTATAAATACATACTATTCTGATTCAGGTAAGCATTTTGTTTTAGCGTCAAATACTCGTACATGGGAACCAATTACTTGGCAGGGATTAAGTGGTAATGCAATAGAATTTTCTGGTCGATATATTTGGACTGATGGTGTTGAAACTTATCTTGAATGTTATGGTTCATATAAATTAAACAAAGCAACCAAAACATGGGAAGCGGTTGAATGGAATGAAACAGTTTCGACTGGCAGTCTTTGGACCGATGGCGTAGATGTGTACTGTGGTGATTACAAATTTAACCGAGAAACCAAAGAATGGGAAGATGTGGAATGGCAAGGCGATGTTAAACCTAAGTATTCTGATAAAAACTATCGTTGGAGTGATGGGGTAAATACTTATTATTCCGATGGTTCAAATCATTATATCTTAAAAGAAAATTACACATGGGAAGTTGTACAATGGAATCGCAATATTGACGGTCGTTATATTTGGACCGATGGTACAAATACTTACTATTCAAATAGTAATCAGCATTATGTTTTGGATCAAACAACAAATACTTGGTTGGATAAGAAGTGGGTTACTTCGGATTCTTATTTTTATGCTGTTCATATTTGGACGGACGGCGAAAATATTTATATGTCCGATGGTTCAGATCAATACATTCTCAACCGCAGTAAAAATGCGTAAGGAAAAATTTGCCGTCGTGGATTGACAAATTGCGATTGCGGGTACATAATAAGTACTTATGGAAAAAAATCAAGATCAATTAGACAAAAATATTCAGGATAATTGGCTGGCAAAAGTCGGTGTACATAAACCGTACACCGTTTTTGTTTGTATTATGGCAATTATCGTTTTGGGCGTATTTGCGTTCTCTAAAATGTCGGTGGATTTGTTCCCATCAATGAACTTGCCATACGCCGTGGTGGTGCTTAACCCGAACGAATCTTACTTAATGGAGCAGTACAACGAAAAGTTAGCAGATGTCGTTGACCGTGCAAAAAAAGCAGTGGAAAACGAAGACCGTTATACTGATGATGCTACGGGGATGGTATTGGCTGGTGATGTTAACGAAATGATGCTTTTTTTAGCAGGTCAAATTGAGTCGACCAGTATCAATCCCGAGAACTTGGTTTTAAAACACTACTTATTAAATATACAAACCGAAGGTACTCCACAAGAAATCTTGGCTTCCGTAATGCCAAGCGATCGTCAATTGGAAGTTTTGACCGATGAAGCTTTGTTGGCTTTGTCTGGTGTGAATGGTATTAAAAACACCAGTAGTACGACAATGTTCCAGTTCGGTTTGGTAATGTTGACTTTGGAATACAACAGCGATGCGACCGTCGATTTAACGGCATTGTCTTTGGCTTTTGAAAATATGGCTTTGGACGATACTGTGGCTTATGGGACAAAATTTAACAAAACAATTTTAAAAATTGACCCATCGTTGTTGGCTGTAATGAACGTGACTGTGGCTTACGAAGGTGAAACGGATGATGATAAAAAGCAAGAATGGTTAGAAAATGAAGTTTTGAATAAAATTTCGACAACGGTTGGTGTTGGTACTGTTTCATCAAACATTGACAGCAGTATGACTAACCAAGACCAAGCTTGGCAAAGTTCTAAAGACGGTTTAGTTAATACTTACAGTATTGCGATTCAAAAGAGTAGTAATGCTGTAACAACCGAAGTTTGTGCGAATGTAATTGTGACTTTGGAAAAATTGAAAGCTGAAAATCCAAACTTTACTTACGATATTATCAGTAGTCAAGGCGATTACATTAACGAATCAATTGGTTCGGTCGGTGAAAACTTAATTGTTGGTGGTGTTTTAGCTTTAATTGTTTTGTTCCTATTCTTGCGTTCAATCAAAATGACTTTAGCAATTGGTATTTCAATCCCGTTGGCTTTGGTTGGAACTTTTGTTGCAATGTATTTTATGGGAATCAATTTAAACATCATTTCAATGGCTGGTTTAGCTTTGGCTGTTGGTATGTTGGTTGATAATTCGGTCGTCGTATTGGAAAATATTTTCCGTTTACGTAACAAAGGTATGTCGCTGAAGGATGCTTGTGTTAAGGGTGCGTCACAAATTATGATGGCGATGTTGGCTTCAACTTTGACCACCATCTGCGTTTTCTTCCCAATGTTTTTCTTGGAAGGTATGATGATGGAAATCTTCATCGACTTGGTTTGGGTTGTGATTTTATCTTTGATTTGTTCCTTTGTGGTGGCTGTTATGTTCTTGCCATCAATTGTATCAACTTTCAAAATCAATCCCAAACAAGAGAAAGTTGTTGTTGCAAATAAGAAACCAAACTTCTGGCAAAAAATGCGTACCGGGTGGAGTAGTTTCTGTGAAAAAGCAGGTCGAGTTTTTGAAAAGACTGTGCGCTTTGCCATTAACAAAAAGTGGTTAACTGTTGTCTTGGCTTTTGTTTTGTTTATTGGTTCGGCTTGCTTATTGTTGGTCAATGGCTTCATTTTAATGCCATCAACCGACGAAGGAACTTTGAGCATTTCGGCTGCTTTAACAACTGACGGTAAATTAGTTGCAGGTAACAAAGTGGCTGATAAGAATACTGAAAAGGATTTAGCGCAACCTTTATACAATGAAGTAATGGATGTTTTAGGTAATGATATTGAAAAATGTGTGATTGCCTATGATTCAGGTGCGAACGTATTATCTGGTGGTGTTGCTTCGATTACAATGGAAGTTAAATTAAAAGACGACCGTAGTCTGACAACCGACCAGGCAAGTGAAAAACTTTACAATGCTTTGCAAAATTATGATAATAATTATTTTGCAGATTTTGACGTGGCAACATCTTCTATGGCAAGTGGTCTAATGGCAAATGAAGTTTCGGTTACTTTGACAGTTGATGCGCGTGCCAATGCAACAGAAACAGCTTACGAAGTTGCTTGTGGTGTGCTTGATGATTTTAGTGTGGCTTTGGAAAATAAGTTTGCCGATAAGATGGATGAACTTGGTATCCGTGCCGTTATCTATGACCAAAACAAAGGTGTGAAGATTGTAAAAAGTAACGGTCGTTATGCTGCAACCATTTCAATCAAAGCTAATCCGAGTGCAGATACAACCAAAATTCAATCAACTTTGAATCAATACTTAGACGAATTGATGAACAGTGACAACTTCAAAGATAAGTCAGTTTCAATTTTGGATAATGGCTTTGAAGAACAAATGACCGAAACATATTCCTCAATGGGTATGGCTTTGTTGGTTGGTTTCTTGTTAATTTATTTGGTAATGGTGGCAATTTTCCAATCATTCTTGATGCCATTTATTATTTTGATTTGTGTTCCGTTAGGTTTCACTGGCGCTTTCATCTTGTTAGCAATGTGCAATATGCCTTTGTCACTTCCAGCGTTGATTGGTTGTTTAATTTTGATGGGTGTTGTCATTAACAATGGTATCTTAGCTGTTGACTATGCTAACCAAGCACGTCGTGATGGTTTGTCGGTGAAAGAAGCGTTAGTTGCTTCGGTACGTACTCGTTTGCGTCCTATCTTTATGACAGCATTAACAACAATCTTGGCAATGGTACCGATGGCGTTTGGTTGGTCTTTCTTTAATCCAGGTGGTAGTGGTGCGTTGATGCAACCTTTGGCTGTCGTTTCAATTGGTGGTCTGTTGTTTGGTACAGTGACAACCTTATTGGTTGTGCCAGCTTTCTACGCAATTTTCTGCCGTGATAAGAAAACCAAAATTGCCACTGCTGAAACAGAACAACCTGTAAAATAAGTTGTCAAATTCTTGATTTCAAGTTAAGTTAATTGTATGGATTGGTTATGGCTCTTTTTGGGGATTGCTGGTTTAGTTTTACTATGGTTGTTAATCATCGGTATGGACAAATTAACACAGCGTTTGAAAGCACATGACGAAGCACGTAAGATTTCTACACAAAATATTGCTGAACGTACGGCCGAAGCCGAAGCAGAGTTTTTGAGAAAACAATATGAAAAAGACCGAGCAAAAGCTTTTATTGAAAATACAGATTTTAAGGCTGGTGACCCATATCAAAAGGTAGACCTTGAACAAGCTCTTGGAACGTTAAGCTCAGAAGAATTTGTTCAATCCGTAGCAAAACGTATTTTTGGTGCTGCTGAAGGAACAAATGGTATTACGGCAGCACAGTCGGCACTTGACCAAATGCCAGTAAAAAAGGCTGTTGCCAGTGGCGATGGAATTACACCTGTGAAGGTCAAATCAGCTGGAAATTCTACACTGAGTAAGGCTGAACAAAAATTGTTGAAAAAAATTAAGCAGGGGGATTGACTTTTCCCCCTTTTTTAGGCTATCATATAGTCGAAAGGGGAAATAAAATTATGAAAATTAAAAATTTATTTTATAGCTTTTTGTTAGTTTGTTTGGCTTTGTTGGTTTGTGGTGGTGCAACTGTCCCAGCTTTACAATTCCAAGCTCAAGCAGCGCAATTGCGTGTTGCCGGAAATAATGACGGCAAATTAAAAGGTGAAGAATTATTTGATAAGGATGGTCATTATAATTTCCGTAAAGATGATTTAATTGCTGCTGTGGAAAGTGGCAAAGTGTTTAATTTCTTTGGGTATGATTGGCGTGTGGTTTTCGTTAATGAAGACCAAAACGTTGCGACCTTCTGGATGGCTGATCCATATACTGGTGCGATTTTTAATGAAACAACTTGGGCAGGTGATGGTTTGTATCACGATCTTACAGATGGTGTTGTGACAACTAATATTTGGTCAAATGGTTATACTAATACTGATTGGCAAGATGAAGATACTGTAAAGAAACTTGGTCGTAGTGCTATCAATAAATTTTTAGAGTCTGAATCAGAAAAAATTATTTATGACGAAAAATACGCAAAATACAAAGACAGAGTTGTTAAAGGTAGTGTTATCGGTACTAATGAAGTTGCAACAACAAGTGTTGTAGAAAGACTTGCATATAGTCATACTGATATTAATAACGTTACCGTTCAACCAGCAACAAGCGAATTAACTGCTAAATATGGTTTGGGTACTGAATCTATTTTATGGTTACCATCAATTGTTGAGTTGGTACAAAATTGGCAAGTTAAGGAAGAATTCTTGAAATGGACAGATAATACCAACAATGCTGGTCGTGCTTGGTTACGTACACCTGACAAAGAAGAAAGCAACTATGCAATGTGTATTAGCAACGATGCGAAAACAGAAAATGCCGAAGAAAAACCATACCAAAATTGCTTTGTTTTCCGTCCTGTAAAACAAGTGGCTGGTGTTCGTCCAGCAATCCACTTAAACATTAAAGATATTGATACAGTAGTTTATGTGAACAATAAATGGTTTAATGAAGATTGGATGAAAGCATTATTTATTGGTGTTTGTGTGGTTGGTTTAGTTGGTATTGGTATTGTAACTTTTGCTGTGATTGCAAAAGCACGTAAGAAAGCCTAAAGTACTTTGAACAAAAATAACGTTTCAATTCGGTCTGGAATGTGATATACTACCAAATATGATTCAAGTAGTAAATGTATCTTTGCAATATGGAAAACGTGTTTTATTTAAAGACGTTAATTTGAAATTTTTACCGGGTGAATGTTATGGCATTATTGGAGCAAATGGGGCAGGAAAATCAACTTTTTTGAAAATTTTATCTGGCGAAATTACTCCGAATAAAGGTGAAGTTGTTGTTGGTAAGAATAAACGTATTTCTACCTTAGCGCAAAACCAAAATGCCTTTGACGAATTGACCGTTGTTAACACTGTGATTGGTGGTCATCAACGTTTGGCAGAAATTATTGCTTTAAAAGAAAAATATTATGCGTTACCCGAAATGACCGAAGAACAGGGTAATGAGTTGGGTGCTTTGGAAGCTGAATTCGCCGAACTTGATGGTTGGGATGCTGAAAGCAATGCTCGCATTATGTTATCAGGCTTGGGTGTCAGTGAAGAATTCCACGACCAACAAATGAAAGATTTGGATGCAAAAATTAAGGTTAAAGCTTTGTTGGCACGTGCCTTGTTTGGTAATCCAGATATCTTGATTTTGGACGAACCGACAAACAATCTTGATTTGGCTGGCACACACTGGTTGGAAGAGTTCTTATTAGATTTCAAAAATATTACCATTATTGTGTCGCACAATCGTCACTTCTTGAACCAAGTTTGTACACACATTTGTGACGTTGATTTTAATCAAATCAATATGTTTGTTGGTAACTATGACTTCTGGTACGAAACCAGTCAATTATTATTGAAACAACAAAAAGAAGCAAATAAAAAAGCCGAAGCTCGTGCGCAAGAGTTAAAAGATTTTATTGCACGTTTCTCGGCGAATGCAAGTAAATCACGACAAGCAACCAGTCGTAAAAAAGAATTAGAAAAACTTACAATTGAAGATATTAAGCCTTCATCACGTAAATATCCGTATATTAACTTCGAATGTGCCCGTGAACCAGGTAACGAAATTTTGGCTGTTGAAAATTTAACCGTTAATGGTTTCTTCCGTAATGTTTCGTTCCGTATTAACAAGGGCGAAAAAGTTGCATTCTTAACTGATAAAAGTGTCCGTATGGATAAATTGTTTAATGTTATTATGGGCTTAGAAAAAGCCGATAGTGGTACAGTAACTATCGGCAAGACTATTACAACTTCTTATTTACCAGCAGACTATCGTTCTTATTTTGAAGGTGTTAATTTAAATTTGTTAGATTGGTTAAAACAATATTCACAAGATACTAACGAAACTTTTATTCGCAGTTGGTTAGGACGTATGTTGTTTTCCGGCGAAGAAGCCTTGAAGAAAGCTGATGTTTTATCTGGTGGTGAAAGAGTTCGTTGTATGTTGGCGAAAACAATGTTAGAACAGGGCAACCTTTTAATTTTTAATGAGCCAACCAATCACTTGGATTTGGAAAGTATTACTGCACTGAACCAGGGTATGATTCGCAGTAAAGCAGTTATGTTATTTTACACCAGCGACGAAGAAATTATTGATACAGTTGCAACCCGTGTGATAGAAATTACTGCTGATAAAATGCATGACCGTGTTTTAGTTTAAGCCTGTTCAACAACTGGTAACGGTTTTACTTTTTTAGAACGATGCAGTCGACGTTGTGGAGTGTCGGCTGTTTTTGTTTCTGTTGGCTCGGTGTTTTCATCGTGTTTCATTTCTAAGGTCATAGGTTGTGAAAATTCTTCATCAATTACTATATCTTCGGTTACGGCATCAACCTGCGTTGTTTGTGTTTGGAGCGTTTTGACTTGATGTTTTAATTGTTGATTATGTATTGTCGTGGCACCTAATAAACCACTTGTGGCAATAATTGCGAGTGCCATTACTGCAGTGGTAATCCCAGACAAAATTTTATTTCGTTTCTTTTTCAAACGTGCCTGGTAATCAGATGTTTCGACCACGACATTTCCTTGGTAATTTCTTTGGTGTGATTGAGTTGTAAAAGTTTGCATTTTATTTGCCTCCTGCAATAGTATTTATCGCACAAGGCAATTCTATTCATTGATTAGAAAAATTTACAGTTACAATCTTTGCACCCACAATCTTTGTCTACTTTATAGCAAGGAGTAGGTTCTTTTTTTTCTTGGCAAACGCATTCGTAACATTTTTCAGCACGTTCACATTTGTTTTCGCACTTGTTTTCGCATTTGTAATCACATTTGCTTTCGTAATGTTTACATTCTCTTTCGCAAGTGTTATGACAACGGGCACAGCGTAAAATTCCACAAATGAATTCACCAACAGTTGGACATTGTTTACACATCTTTCGTACCTCCTACTTCAGCATACGTTGTAACGATTAAACTTGTGCAGTAACAGTGTTTTGTTGGCGTTTGTGTTCAGCAATGACAGCAGTTGCAATATGGTAAGCGAGAATTTGTTGATAACTTGTTAGTTGTAATAATTTCCGTTCGCGTGGGTTAGTTAGAAAACCACATTCAATTAAGACTGCTGGGCAAGGTGAGTGCTCAACAAGGTTAAAGTCGGTGGGTTTAGGTTTTTTATTAAATGGTAGATTGCTTTGGTTAAACTGGTTTTGAATCGCTGTTGCATAATCTTGGCTGCCAGCTGTTTCATTTGCGTAGAAGCATTGCAGTCCACTTACTGAAGTTAAAGGGTAAGTATTTTGATGAATTGAGATAACTAAATCTGGTTGTAGTTTTTCGATTTTTTCACGTCGTTTAGCCATATCTTCAACTTTTTTATTGCTGGCGTAAGGCGAGTTTAAACTTTCGCTGTCGGTGCGTGTTAAAGATACGGCACAACCACGAGCAATCAATTCTTGTTCTAAGATTTTAACAATTTGCAGGTTAAGTGTTGCTTCGCTGACACAGTCAACATTTGCACCATTATCTAAGCCACCGTGTCCTGCATCTAAAACAATATGAAACTGATGGGGTGCTATCACGGCAATCGGTTGTTGTTTAATATCAAGCCAAATCCCTAATCCTAAGGCAATAATACATAAACTAATTGCAAAGTAACGCATTCTTATGTATATTAAAAACAAATGCGTAAGATGCAAAAATATGGTTTCCAACGTGGAGTGGCCAAAGATTTGCTTGTGGCCGTTTTCTTTTTTGCGTTAATGGAAGTTTTAAATATTTTGTATCCAATGATTTTAAAAAACTTAGTAACACAAAAGGTTAATAATGACGCTGGAATTATTCCCGAAACCGGCGATTTTTTAATTAGTGCTGGTGTAGTACTTGGGTTGTTAATCATTATCTTTTTTGTTTCGCTATATGCACGTAATCGAGTTAGTGTTTATGGAGCAAAATGTCGTCGCAATGCACGTGATATGTTATATGAGAAAATGACACGTGTGCCGACTAACGTTTTGTATGAGTATGGAACAAGTAAGTTCTTGTCCTGTATGATTGAAGATACTTCTTGGGTGAAATACAATTACGAACAATATTTGCAGGCAATTATTTACTTTGTTGTGACTATTTTAGGTAGCTGCGTTTTGATTTTAACACTTTCACCTGTTTACGTTTTATTTATTATTGCTGCTGTTTTTGTGGAAATTATTATTCTGTTTATCAATCGTGCTGTAATTAATAAACGTTTACCAGCAGCCGTTGAAGCTTACGATAAATCTTTTGTTGCTACTCGTGAAAGTATTGCCGGTGCTCGTGATATTCGTTTCTTAGGGAAACAAGCTGAACGTTCGGCAGATGCCGCACGTCAAAATCGAGAATTGACCAAAGAAGTGTTTGACTTAGACCAATCCAAACATATTTTCAGTCGTGCTAATAATATTATTTTTGGTATTGCGACTGTTGCGATTATTGTTTTTAGTGCAATGTCGGTGACCGTTGCCAACGTTGCCGAGCAGTTAGTTATCGTTAATACGGTTTTGCAGTATATTTCTTTGTGTACTACAGCAACCAATAACATTTTTAAATTGATTATTAATCCAATGACACGTGGACGCATCGCTTATCAGCGTATTGACCAATTTATGCAATTACCGGAAGAAGATATTGATAGTGGCATTACTCAAATTGATACTGAATTTGGCAGTTCTTTGGTGATGTATCAGGTATCTCACCGTTATTGGAATGGTCGTATCACGATTGAAAATTTATCAATGGAGTTACAAAAAGGAAAGATTATTGCATTCTGTGGTGAAGCAGGTGCTGGACGTACAACTTTAATTAAGATTCTTTTACGGTATATTGAACCAAAAGCTGGTGTTGTTTTGATAAATGGTATTAACGCAAAGGAAATTAACAAAAACTACTACCGTGCTAAATTGATTTCTTATTGTCCGACTTATCCAGAATTTATTACTGGTACGGTACGTGATAACATTCGGATTTTTAATCCAGAGTTGTCTGATGAACAAATATTATCAGCTTTTAACGAAATCGGCGCATCAAACTTGGCAGTCTTACCATCTTTCTTAGACACACCAATTTCCAGTCGTACAAAATTGCCACAAGAAGTTAAGGCTTATATCAATTTAGTTCGTTGCATTATGAAACCTGCTGAATTCTATGTTTTCGATGGTAGTTTTATCAATTTATCTAATGACGTGGTGGAAAGTGTTTTGAAAAAATTACGTGCTGAAAATAAGGCTTGTATTTTTACAACTACCAAGTCTATTATCTGTGAAAATGCTGATGAAGTTTTCTTTGCCAAAGCTGGCCACAGTTATGTAAAAGGAACACACGCTGGATTATTGGCAACCAATCAAGAATATGCAAAATTTTTCTTGCAAGATAAACCAACGGAGGCGAGCGAATGAAAAAGAAGAAAAAGCAATCCGTGTTTATGCGAGCAATGGCATATTTTAAACCACTACTTGGGCGTATTATCATTATTGTCATTTGTGGAATTATTGGTACGGCTTTATATTCATTTATGCCCGGTTTGACAGCTGATGCATTGGATACCTTTGAAAGTTTGGGATTGAATCACGATTTAGCCGTTGTTATCGAACCGTTAGTTTTGTATTTAATTTTATGTATTTTAGCTGAAGTCTTTGAATGGGTATGTCGTAGTATTATCATTAAATATGAGTATGATATGACACTTGGTATTATTGATGAAGCACGTGCGAAGTTAGACGTTGTACCATTATCTTTTATTGATAAATTTGAAATTAGTGAAACAACTCACCAAATTGCTGTCGGACGTAAATTGTTACAACAATGTTTGGCAATGATTTATCAAATTTGCTGTACTATTTTCTTCTTTATCTTAAATATTGTAATGATGCTTTCATTAAACATCACATTGAGTCTTTTGGTTATTATTTCTTTACCAGTAACTTTGATTATCGCAAAGATTGTTGTGAATAAAACACAAAAATATTATACAAGAAAAGAAGATGATGATGGTAAGATTTATAACTTTACCGAACAACACGCTTCTTTGCACGGTTTCTTCCAGGAAAATGGTCTCGTTGGTAAAGATGAATTTAAGTCTGTGAATACAATTGAAGGGGTAGTTGGCGTTGATACCGTCGTTGGCTTAAATGAGACATATATCAATTTTATTTCTAATTTTATGTATCTTGCAATTACGGTAGTGTTTGGTATCCTAGCAATCAATGGTTCGTTAAGTATGGCTGACTTTGCCATCTTACCAGCATTTTTATTGTATAGCTCACGTTTCCTTTCGAATACGAAAATTATTACGACGGCATCAAATGTCATTCAACCAACCGAAAGTTATGCCAAAGTCTTTTTCGGAATTTTAGATTGTCCTGATGACGTTACTGCCGATGAAGACATCAATCTTAAAAAAATTGACGGCGATATTGTTTTTGAAAATGTTTCTACTGATAAGGTTAAAGATATTTCGTTTACGATACCTTTCGGTAAAACTGTTGCGTTCCTTGAAGAAGAAAATGGAACAGGTTCGGAAATTGTGAATCTAATGACTAAGTTGGAATTACCTAAAAAGGGACAAATAAAAATTAACAACATCGATTTAGCTCGGATACGTAGTAAAAAATTCTATGAGCGTGTTGGTATGTGTTTCGACCATCCATTCTTGATTGACGCAACAATTGCCGAAAATATTATGTATGGTGTCGGAAAGACCTTACCTGAAAATGTGATTCAAGCGGCAAAAATGTTTGGTTTTGATGAATTTATTCGTTCTTTGCCGAATGGCTATAATACGCGCTTAACCGAAAATACCGTTTTATTAACAAATGCTGAGCAGCAAGCCGTAAATTTAATTCGTACTATTTTACACGCACCAGACTTGTTGATTTTAAACCGTGCCTTAAATTGTTTTGATACGGCCTCGGAAAAGCGTTGTAACGAAATTATTATGAACAAGTTAAAGAATCGTACGCGCGTCTTTGTTACAACACAAGTTATGACAATTCAAAATGTCGATTGTATTTACGTTTGTAAAGGTGGACGTATTGTAGAGTCTGGAACGCATACCGAATTGATGGCACTCAAAGGCGAATACTACCGTCGCTATCAAGGTTAATTAAATACATTTAAAAAAGCACTGTATGGTCAATGAACTTTGACTTGCAGAATAATTTAAATTCTAAACCAAATCGGGTAGTAGCTATTGCTAATTTTTAATTGGTATAGTACTATATGATATGGATAAAAATGATATTAAAAAGAAAACCTTTTACATTGTTCGCCCAGAAGAAAAAAGTGAAATTATGAAGGTTTATCGTGATTTTATCACTGATAAATATTTGATGCACACTTTTTGCGATAGCCGTTGTGTTAAAGTTGATTATACACGTTATGACGGTGCTGATGATGATTATCGTTGGATTGCAGATATTAAAAAGACCAAATTAGATGATATTGCAAAAATTGTAAACGAAGTACACGAAGAAACTGGTAATAAAGGTTACCAACCAGCTTTTGTGTTGAGCTCACCTTATGGTGGTGATTATGATGACCCGTTTGCAAAAACTGCTAAAAAATTATTTACCGAAAAGAATGGTTTTGACGTTTGGAACGAAATATGGATGGGGCAAGGTTTGCTTGGTAAGGACGGTAATGCTAATTTCAACTTTGGAGAAACAGCAAATCGTAATGCTGGTGAATTCTACATTGAACGTGCCAAGATTAAAGATGCGGGTGATTTTGCTCATGTTTATGATCGTTCGATTAACGGTGTCGATAGCGTTTACGCCAGCGACATCGCGACTTTAGATTATACCAAAAAGATTTTATCGACCGATGCGAAAGATGTGGACGTTGTAACGTTCTTAGCACGTCATTACAAAACCGGAGCAATTGCGGGGTTCTTGTTAGGTGGTACTGACGGCGAACACGCATACATTAACGATATCGGTACTGACCCAGATTTTCGTAAAATGGGTGTATGCAGTTTGTTAGTTAAGCATTTTAATACTTACGCGAAACAAATGGGGGCTAAACACGTTTTCTTGGATACGATGGACGGACATCCAGTTAACGTGCCATTGTACAGCAAGTTAGGTTTCCGCAAACAGTTTTTAACAGTTCAAGGTTGGCACGCCGAACCCGAACAAGCACCAGAACCTGAATTGACTCGCTAAACAAAATTTATCTTATGAAATAAATAAAACTCACTACAAAAAGGTAGTGAGTTTTTTATAATTAATTATTTAAAATTCGTAATTATTATCTTCATTTAATGGTGTGTTATTCCATAACTTATGTTTAATCTTTAAGTTTCAAAATGTACTGACTATTAGGGCTTTTTTTATTATTTTGTTAACTGATTTTACCACAGCATTGTTTGTATTTTTTACCACTTCCACAAGGGCAGGCATCATTACGACCAGCCTTTTTTAAGTTTACATTATTGATTATGGGAGTCTTCGGCTTCGGTGCTTCTTGACGTTCAATGCGTACTTTGAAAAGGAAAATTGCCGTTTCTTTGTTAATGCTTTCAATCATATCGTTAAACATCCCAATAGCTTCACGACGATATTCAAACAATGGATCTTTTCCACCATAACCACGTAAACTAATTCCGTTACGTAAGTTTACCATTGCGTCAATGTGGCTGACCCATTTCTTATCTACAACAGACAACAAGATGTCGCGTTCAAAAGCTGCAAAGTTAAATCCTTCTTCATTAAGTTTGGCAATCTTCGCTTCGTATTGTTCGTTAACTGCATCTAAAACCATTTCGTAAATATCATTGAAATTTGCTTTGTCGGTGTTTTCTTTGTCTAAGTATTCAACGTGTGTACCAAATAACTTATCAGATAGGATTTGGTTGGCTTTTGTTAAATCCCATTCGGAGTAGTGTTGTGTTGAATCAATAGCTTGACTAACAACATCATAAACTAGGTCTGGGAAGAATTTAATAATTTGTTCGTGTACGTTTTCACCATCAAGAATTTTATCACGTTCACGATAAATTACGATACGTTGATCATTTAATACGTTATCGTATTCAAAGGTTACACGACGACTGTCAAAATAATAACCTTCAACACGTTTTTGTACACGTTCAAACAATTTGGTAATCATCTTACTTTGAACGTCGTCTAAGTTTAAGAAACGCATTGTGCCACCGATGACATCTTTTCCAAAGCGTTTCATAATTTCATCGTCACAAGAAATGTAGAAAATTGAACTTCCTGGATCGCCTTGACGTCCGGCACGACCACGCAACTGGTTGTCAATACGACGACTGTCGTGGCGTTCCGTACCAATGATATGTAAACCACCCAAAGCAACAACTTTTTCGCGTTCAGCTGAAGTTTCTTTTTGAAATTGTTCTAAATATTCTTTAAACAATTTACGATTGGCTAAGATTTTTTCGTCTTTGGTTTCAAAATAAGCAGTAGCATCATAAATTTCTTGGTCCGATAAACCGTCTTTTTTTAGTTGGTTCATTGCCATATGTTCAGCATTACCACCTAAGTGAATGTCCGTACCACGACCAGCCATATTTGTTGCAATTGTAACGCTACCTAAACGTCCAGCACTGGCAACAATGTCAGCTTCTTTTTCGTGGTTTTTTGCATTTAAGACAACGTGTGGAACTTTTTTACTTTTTAAATATTTAGAAATTTCTTCACTACGTTCAATTGTTGTTGTACCAATTAAGACTGGTTGTTTGCGTTCATAACGGTAGAGTACATCTTCATAAATTGCAGCTAATTTATTTGTCATATTTTGGAAGATGACATCAGGTGCGTCCTCACGTAAAACTGGTTTGTTAGTTGGAATTGCAACAACGTCGACGCCATAGATTTTTTTGAATTCGTCTTCTTCGGTTTTTGCTGTACCCGTCATTCCAGATAATTTACGATAAAGTTTAAAAAGATTTTGAATTGTAATTGTCGCAACTGTTTTATCTTCATTTTTAATTGGTACGTTTTCTTTTGCTTCAATTGCTTGGTGTAATCCATCACTGTAACGACGGCCAACCATTGCACGACCTGTATTTTGGTCAATAATAATAATTTCTTTTTGAGCATTTACGATATAATCAGCATCAATCATAAACAAGTGATGTGCTTTCATTGCGTTGTTGATAAAATGATTGAGTTCCATATTGTTGGCATCACTAATGTTTTCAATATTAAAAGCACGTTCAGCTTTTGTAAATCCTGATTCTGTTAAGCGCACGGCACGTTCTTTTAAATCGATTTCATAGTCTTCTTTACTTAAAGTACGCACAAATTTATCGGCAACTTTATATAACTCACTGTTGTCTTTGGTTGGTGCTGACATAATCAATGGTGTACGACTTTCATCAATTAAGATACTATCAATTTCGTCGATGACAGCATAATTCATACCACGCAATACTCGGTCATTTTTATGGTGCGCAACATTATCACGCAAGTAGTCAAAACCGACTTCGCTGCTGGTTACATAAGTAATATCTTGACTGTAAGCATAGCGCTTTACATCTGGGGTAGTGTGCGACAAACTTAGACCTACAGATAATCCCAAAAAGCGATGGACTTTTCCCATCCACTCACTGTTACGTTTGGCTAAGTATTCATTTACCTCAACAATATGAACACCTTTGCCTGTTAAAGCATTTAAATAGGCTGGCATTGTGGAAACCAATGTTTTACCTTCACCTGTTTTCATTTCGGCGATACGACCTTGGTGGAGAGCAATACCACCTAAGATTTGAACATAATAAGCTTTTTGTCCCAAAACACGGTAAGCTGCTTCACGAACTGTGGCAAACGCTTCTGGCAAAATATCATCTAAAGTTTCACCTTGTGCCAAGCGTTCTTTAAACTCAGCTGTTTTCGCCACCAAATCATTGTCGTTGAGTGCTGCATATTCTTCTTCTAAGGCAACAACTAAGTCGGCAATACGTTGTAATTTACGTACGGAACGTGTATTATCACTTGCAAATAAACCCATACAACCATTATATACAATTTTTCTTGACGCCACAATCATAATCTTGTGTGCAATTTGACATCGTTAGTGTTTATTTGACACAAAGCGACAGTTTAAGTTTTGTGTTTCTTGTCATAATTTTGCAATGAAAAAACTCTTACTCTCAGTTTTGTCTGTCGTTATTTTGGTGATTTTAGATTGTGCTGTAATTGGTTCTGTGATTCGTCCATTTGCAACGGCATTTATGTTTGCCTTAGGTGTAACATTTATCCCAAAAGTCGTGCCTGTGTGTGGTTTGATTGTGGTTGAGTTATGGCGTTGTCCACAGCAGATAAACCTGCTTGGTGTCATTTTTGCTTGTGCGATTTTTATCTTAACAGCTTTGACATTGCGTTGGTTGAAAGGAAAAAAAGTTTGGTATTTCCCAACCTTATTAGTCGGTTTTTTACTTTCGCAAGCTTTTAATGTTTACGTGGCTTTTGTCAAACACTCACATATTGCACAAACTTTAATTGCTGTTTTGGTTGGTTGTATTTTCCTTTTGGCTTGTTTTGAATGTTTAAAAGCAATTGCGCAAAAGAAATTTAACTTCCCGTGGACAATTAATCAAATTGTTGGTTTGATGTGTTTAGTAATTATTTTAGCATTAGGCTTGTGTGGTCTACAAAATCCATATTTTGAATTGTATAAGTTTTGTAGCGTGCTCATTATTTTAATGGGTGTTTTTTATGTTAATCCTAAATCAACGGTAATGTTAGCGGCAGCATTGGGTTTGGGTAAGGCTTTTGCTACTACTAATTTAGTTTATGTTGCGATAATGGTATTATTAGCAATTATTTGTTATGTTTTTAAAAGTAAACAACGTTTGTATAGTTTGGTTGCATTGTTTTTTACTGATTTAGTGATTGGTATCTATTTCAATGCTTATGGCTATTATGATGGATGGAGCTTGTTACCGTTGGTTACAGCTATGGCTTTGTTTTTATGTGTGCCACCGAGTATGGCGCGTTATTTTACTTTTGGTGCAAACGGTCTTGGTGGTTTTTTGGTTTCCAAAAACACTATCAATCGGAATACGGCAGGTATTTCTTTACGTATGCGTTCGTTAGCTGCTGTTTTCAACGAGATGCAAAATACTTATCGCAACTTAACACGTGCATCATTGCCACCACAAGAAACAGCTGTTTTATTATGTACCGAAATCACGGGGAGTGTTTGCGATAATTGTCCACACCGTGGTATTTGCCGCAAAACAACAACATCTACACAGGATGTTGAAACCGGAATTACAAATTTGGCAAAAAATGGACTGAAGCAGGGAACGGTTACTTTGCTTGATGTGCCAAACACTTTGGCAGTAAAATGTACGCGAATCAATACTTTAATGTCTGCCTTAAATAAATTACTTGTCGTTAATCGTAACAAAGAACAAATCATTGCTGGTTTAGATAGTGGAAAAATTTTAATGGCTAATTTATTAGCAGGCATCTCACAGTTATGTGGTAATTTTGCCAATGATGTTTGTCGTAGTGTGGTTTTTGATAATGAACGTGGCGAAATGGTTAAAGAAGAATTATTGTTTCGGAACATTTTTGCTGAAGATTGTTTGATTACGAAGACAACACAGAATGAATATGTAGTTTCGGTTTTGGTGCCACGTGGTGATGCTAAAAATCAACGCATTGAGAAAGTTGTGAGTCAGGTTTGTGGGCATAAGATGATTGTGGATGAAATTGTTGATGCTGATACCAAAGGTTATGCCATTGTTTCGGTTCGGTCTGCACCTAAATATAGTATTTTGTTCGGTATGGCTGGGGTTACGAAAGGAGTTAACCAAACTAGTGGGGATAACTTTTCCTTTTTACGTGTAACAAATGAAAAAACTTTAATGGCCTTGTGTGATGGAATGGGTGCCGGTGAGCGTGCAGCACGTGCCAGCACGTTAGCGTTATCTTTGGTTGAAAATTTTTACAAAGCAGGTTTTCCAGATGAGATTATTATGTATTCCGTGAATCAATTACTGACGTTTACGGGACAAGATGTTTTTTCAGCTTTGGATATGTGTGTTTTTGATTTAGCTACCGGCGACGTTGATTTTATTAAAGTGGGTGCAGCAGATGGTTTTATTAAACGTGGACGAGAAGTTGAAGTTGTCGAAGCAGGTTCTTTGCCGTTAGGTATTTTAGATGATATCGAACCCAAAATCACCAAAGCAATGTTGTCGGCAGGGGATATGGTGGTTTTAGTCAGTGATGGCGTCTTAGATGTTTTCGGTGGTGAAAAGGTGGCTTTGGCTGGTTTTATCAATAACCTTGATGTGACGAATCCACAACAGTTGGCTGACCAGTTAGTTGCCGAAGTGACAAATTTATCCGATGGTTATCCTGCCGATGATTGTACCGTTACGGTAGCGCAAATAGTAAAAATGTAATTTGCAGATTAGTTGCTTAATGATATATTGAAATATGGCAAACTTGTCGTGCGTCGACACGCTGATTAACTACTTTACAAAGTTGCCCGGTGTCGGTTATAAAACTGCCGAACGCTATGCTTATCGTGTGATTGAAATGTCGCGTGAAGATGCAGAACAATTCAGTGCTGCGATCAGTGCTGTAAAACGTCAAGTCAAGTTCTGTCAAGTTTGTGGTAATTTTTCGGTAAACGATAAATGTGAAATTTGTGCGACACGTCAAAGTGAAATTGTTTGTGTTGTTGCACATCCGAAAGATATTTCTGTGATTGAACGTTGTCATGCTTTTCAAGGAACTTATCACGTCTTGCACGGCGTGTTATCACCTTTAAATAAAAAAGGGCCAGACCAGCTTAATCTTAAATCTTTAATGACTAGATTACAAACGGAAAAAATCAAAGAAGTTATTATTGCTTTATCTGCTGATGTTGAAGGAGAGGCAACGGCTAACTATTTGGCTTCCTTAATTAAACCAAGTGGAATTAAGGTTTCACGTTTGGCAACCGGAATTGCAATGGGTGTCGCTTTGGAATATGCAGATGAAATGACGATTGGAATGGCTTTGCGTAATCGCACTGAGGTGTTGTAATGGTTATAACTTCTAAACAGGTAACACAGTTGTTTGCTTATGAAGATGAAGAAGCTAAGCGTATTTTACGTAATTTAAAAAAAGTAGAAATTAAAAATGAATATCGTTTAGTTGATACAGGTGTGCGTGAGTTTGTGAGTGTTCCGAAATTAGACCAAAAAGCTTTTCGTTATATTGAAAAAAACGGCAAATTATATTTAAGGGAAAGTGTTACTTCGGTTGGTGGTTTAGTGCAGGACAGTGTTTTAATTAACCTCGGTGATTTTACAATTGGTGAAGATGAAATTGGAGAGGAATTAGAATATCTTGTTCGGGTGAAAGATGCCAAGGCAAAACAACGGGTACGTCAGTTACAAGAGTGCGAACGAATTGCTCAGCAGACATTGCAAAGAATCCAGAAGCAATTAAAAAATGACGAACTATTAAAAAAATGGCAAAACGAATTAAATGAAGCTAAACGTTTTGTTCGATTGGGGAAAGAAGATTATTATCAATCGCAAGTCGCAATTATTGCGAAGTTTGCAAAAGAAGATGAAACCTTAGCGAAGTTAATTGTTGATTATGACCAAAAAATCAATGACAAAACTGAAAAATGGTTAACCCAGCCATTAAAATTACCAAAGGTTAAAAATGCAAACGAACGTATTGGCACCAAATTTCACGAAGGCATTGGTACGATTAATCCTGCCAGACGTCAAGCATTTGAAAAATACTACGAAGTGCGTTCCCCCCAAATGACACCATACTTAACCAGTGAAGAAGAAATTGATAAGGAATTACCACCAGCACCAGTCATTATTGATGACAAACAACAATCAGATGTAAACTCAAAAGTTACGGAAGAAATTGAAACAGTGACTGAAAAACAAGCGACTAATAAAGCTAAAAAAGTTATTGATGGAATTTCGCAAATGAAACAAGCTTTTCGTACTCAACCGTTGTTAAAAAAATCAAAAATAGAAAGGGCAGCAGGATCACAAATATCTACAAATGATACTGAACTTGTGCGTTAAAAATGAAACTTTGTAATTTTCGACCACTGTGTTGGTTAGCACTTATTGTCATTTTGGCAATTGGTTCAGCGATGTTAGCTTGGTGGTGCGCTGTCATCTTTGCGATTGTTTTGTTAAATCTTTTGTTATGGACGAAATTGCCACGTGAATTTAAGATTGTTGCTATTTGTGTTTACGTGCTTGTGATGTTAAGTTATCTGTTGACAACTTGTTTTGTGAGTAATCCATATTATTTAAGTTATAATCCTGATGAAGGGTTACGTGGTGTAATTTTGCGTTATGCTCGTTGGTACTTATCATTATTTCTTTCCGAAGAAAATACTGACCTTGTTTATACAATGCTTTTCGGTGATAAAAGTGTGTTAACTTTTGGAGTTCGTTATGATTTTACGGTAGCAGGTATGGCACATATTTTAGTTGTTTCTGGTCTTCACGTGAGTGCTTTGTTTGGTGCAATTGGAACTTTATTGCGTTGGTGTCGTGTTCCGAAGCGTGCCCATCTTTGGATCATTGCTCCGATTCTACTTTTTTATGGATACTTATGTGGTTGGAAGTATTCAATCATTCGTGCTGTGATTATGTGTTTAGTTTATTCCTTTGCAAAACATCATTTACATATTGCCGATTCTTTATCCGTTTTATCTTTGGCAGCCATTATTGTCTTAATCATTTATCCGTATGCTTTGGTTTCGGCGTCCTTCCTTTTGTCATTTTCTTGCGTGCTAGGAATCCATCTTTGGTATCAAACAGTTTTCAAGGTTTTACCTTCCAGTGCTGTTGCAATGTACGTTGCTGTTACTTTAGGCAGTTTCCCATTCGTTGTTTATTTCTTTGGTAGTGTTCCTTTACTCGGTTTGATTGCCAATGTTGTTTTAGTGCCATTATTGATGTGTGCGTTTTATCTCGCTATGCTTTCTGTAGGTACATTTATTTGTGGTGTAGTAATGTGGTTAGTTGAACCTATTTTAAATCTAGTAATATGGGTTACCAGTGCAATTGGCGAAATTCCATGGGCAACTTTAACAATTACGCATGGAGTTACTGCTATAATAGTTTATTATCTCGCAACTTTACTTTTATCTCGGTTTGTTTTTGTGAAACGACAAATTAAGTACCCATTGGCAGTAGTGATGTTTACTTGTTATTTGACCTTAATTATGCTTTAATATGATAATGGATTTTGCGCAGTTAAAAGCTAGTTTAAAAAATCAAATTGAACCTGTTTATTTTCTTTATGGGGCAGATTATTTTTTGATTAACAAAGCTGTTAGTTTAATTACCAATGCTTTATCAGATGCTGAAGTAACCAAATTTGACGATGATACAAACGGCGAAACAATTGTTGCAGCTTTAACGACAACTTCCTTTTTTACGAACGCACGCTTGGTTGTTGCAACATTAGGCGATAAACCATCGTTCAGTGCTATCAATCAATACATTAAAAATCCTGTCGCAGGAAATGTTTTAATTCTTATTAGTTACCGTGAAAAACCCGAAGCAAATTTAAAAGGGGCTACCGTTGTTAACTGTAATCCAATGGCAGCCGAAATTTTAGTGCCCTTAATTGCTAAACAAATTGCACCACATCAAATTACACGAGATGCTGCAAATTATTTGGTTGAAGCAACGGGTGGTTACTATACGTTAATCGACAATGAACTAACGAAATTTTTGGCTTATTATCAAGATTTGCCTGTTTGGGAAATTCAACATTTGCAACCGTATTTGACGAAAACTTTGGATTACCAAATTTATGAATTAGGTGCCGCTATTTTAGCCAATCAAATCAAAGCTGCGACCAGTATTTTATCGTGGTTAATTAGCAGTAATACTAACGAATATTTGATTTTTGGTGGAGTAGTTGCACAAATGCGTCGTGCTTATTATGCAACTGCCAGCAAAGATGATATTAACGTTGTTGGAAAAATTTTAGGTTGTTCACCTTATGCAATTAAATACAGTCGTCGAGACTACGGAAGTAATCCTATTGCCGTTAAAAATTGTTACGCTCGTGTTTTAGAATTAGAATATCAGATTAAATCTGGTCAGACGACGGTTGCTGCGGCTTTGGACGCCTTAATATATCGTTAGCATGTAAGTTGTAAGGACAACCACAAATTTCCACGCTTGTTTCAGGTTGGTTTTGCATTGCGCCTTGCCAAATGAAAGTTTTCCCATCAACATCAAGGTTTGGTGATAAGATTTCAATGGTCTCGCCAGGGTTGATTTTATTTTTTAATAACATTGTATTGCTGTCGGTGACTAAACCAATAAATTCATAAGTTTGTTCTTCACGTGCAGCAGGGTAATATTGTGTTGGTACTTTTTCGAAAGTAAAACCTGTCGTGTATGGTCGGTGCGAAATTTTATCTAGTTCGGTTAGGTAGTCACGTTTGATACCATCCAAAGCTTGACGATAAGCGTGTGTAACACCGGCAACATAGTAAGTACTTTTTACTCGACCCTCAATTTTAAAACTTGCGACACCAGCGTCAATCAATTCTTGCAATCGGTTGATTAAACATAAGTCACGGCTATTCATAATATAAGTACCGTGTTCGTCTTCTTCAATTGGCCAGTATTCATTTGGTCGCTTGATTTCTTGTAAAACATATTTGTAACGACAAGAGTGCGCACAATCACCACGATTACTGGAACGGTTCGTCATATAGTTAGATAGCAAACAACGACCACTGTAAGAAACACACATTGCACCGTGGACAAAAACTTCGATTTCAGCTTGTCCTTTTACAGCATCACAAATTTCTTTAATTTCGGTAATATTTAATTCACGTGCTAAGACTAAGCGTGTGGCACCTAAACGCACAAATTCTAAAGCTGTGTGTTTGTTGGTAATATTCGCTTGCGTGGAAACGTGAATTGCCAAAGATGTATGTTCACGGAAAACTTTGATTACACCTAAGTCGGCAACAATGACTGCATCAATTTTTAAGGTATCCAAACGCTTTGCGTAATCAATGATTTGGTCGAAGTCATTATTGCGTGGAATAATATTCACGGTCACATAAACTTTTTTACCACGACTGTGGGCAATTTGTACAATTTCACGAATTTCATCATCGGTAAAATTTACTGCGTGAGCACGTAAACTGAAATCCTTGCCACCTAAGTAGATAGCATCGGCTCCATAATCCAATGCGATAATGGCACGTTTCACATCGCCAGCAGGTGCTAATAATTCAACTTGTGTATTTGTTTTCATCTTATTTCTAGTTTAATGGTAGTCATCATAGTTGTAAATGCTTATTTTTTAAAGGTTGCTATTTAGGGTAAAAAAATGCTATTTTAACATAGTGAAAGTAACAGTATACCAAGGTGAAAATTTTGTTTTAACAAATGAATATGTATTGCGACAAGCGGCGATACAGCCAATTTTGCAAACTAAACTCATTATTGTTCCAGACCGTTTTACTTTACAAGCAGAGCGTATTTTATTAAAGCATCAGCCACATTTAATCAATACACGTGTTATTACATTTTCAATGTTATACCGTTTAGTTGCATCAGAAATCAATCAAGGAATTGAGCCAGCAGTCATCGATAAAACCAGTGCAGTTTTGCATTTATGGACAGCTATTCGTCAAGTGCAAAACGAACTGACTTGGTTTAAATCTAGTGCCGGACATTATGATTTCGCCGAAAAAATGTTTAACACAATTAATCAAATGCGTAGTTCCTGTGTTGATTTTGCAAGTTTGGCAGCTCAGGCACCATCTATTGTGGCTCAGCGCAAGTACCACGATATCAATTTAATTTATCAAGCATACCGTCAGATTATTGCAAAGCAAACGGACTCAGCAGATATGCTAGAATACTTGACGCATAATTTAGCGAAAAGTACCACAGTGCAAAACGCTACTATTTTTGTTTGTGGATTTACCAGTCTTTCGCCAGCACGATTGCAAGTTTTGTTTGAACTTTGCAATCACGCACAGTCGGTAACAATTGCTTGCAGTGAATCTGAGTTTAGTTCACAATTGTCAAAATTCCCACATTTCCATATTGCAAATACAAAGATGTTTGCACCAGTTTTGGATGAAGCACGATGCGAGACCGAACGTGGGGAAGCGACCATTATTATGGAACGGATTGTTGCTTTATTGAATGCTGGTGTTTCGCCAGAAGATATTGTTGTTTTATTGGCTGATTTTGATGTTACAGCTCCGATTTGGCAAGTTGTTGCTGACAAATATTGTGTGCCAGTCAATTTGGATGTGGGTACTAAATTAAGTACAACAGCTGACGCTAAATATTTACGTGATTTGCTGGAATTACTGGTTAATGATGATACCGAAAATACTGTCGCCGTTTTGTTTAACCAAAATAGTGGAATTGATGATGAAACTGTTTTTGCTTTAGACAATCAAATTGTCAAATCTAATTTACGTGCACGTGCGCTTCCTGAACTAAAAAAAATAACAGCCACAAAAGATATTAAGCAACTTTGTGAGCAGTTAAAGACTTTCACAGAAAATGAAAAGCTACAAACTATTTTGGAACAAATTGCTACTCATTGTGCTGGACAGTCATTAAGTTTACGTGACTTTATCAATTTATTTTGGACTTTATGTAGTGCGACAAAGATTTCTCAGATTCCACAATATTTGGACCGTGTTTTGGTGGCATCGGTGAATGATTGGGTACCAACCCGTGTTAAATATTTATTTATTGCGAACTGTACGGCAGAAAATTTTCCGCAAGGACAATCAGATGATGACATTTTACAAGAAGCCGATTTAGCAGGTACAGAAATTACCCCAACACCATCTTTGCAACGGGAACGAAATTGTCGTCGTGCTGAGCTTTTGAAAGTTGTTGCTGAAAATCAAGTTACCTTATCAGGAACGAATGATGAATTTAAAAATTGTGTGCGATATGAACCTTACAATCGGTTCCAGTGGTTCTTTGACCAAAACCCAATTACAGTTGGCAGTAGTTTGTTTTTCCCAACCAAAACCGTAAGTCCGACAATGTTGGAAACATATTACAAATGTCCACGGTTGAATTTTTTACAAAGTGGTTTGCGTTTAAAGAAACGACCAATTTATCGTTTGGCAGCCGATACTGTTGGTACTGCCATTCATAAAGCGCTGGAAGTGTATTACAAAGACCCCAAGCGTAATCTTGAAAAAGCTGTACAGGCTGGTATTCAAAAACTTGATTTTGATTATCAGCCATTAACGCAAAACATTGCGAAAGAAATTCAATTTATTTTGCAAGAATTAGAACGTATTTTTGCCACAGGAAAATTCAATTTTTCAACTGAAATCGAAGTTGCTGTTAATCGTCCTTTAGCACACGGTTTAACTTTATCTGGTCGCGTTGACCGGGTTGATGTTGCTAAACTGAGCAATGATCAGCGTGCTTTTTTGGTTTTAGATTATAAAACTGGTAATGTAAATGATAGTATTCCCAAAAGTATCTATTTGGGTAATCGCTTACAGTTACCTGTTTATGGTAGTGCTTTATGTAAAAATGGTCGTTTTGCCGGTGCTGGTTATTTGCCTTTAAATAAAGGTTATGTAGATGCCGACAAGAAAACTTTTCCGTTTGATGGTTTTGTGAATAGTGATTTACGTGATTTGTTTCCAACTGAATTGCTGCGACCTCAAGCGCATTACTATTTAAGTGATGAAACAATTGCACGTATCTGTATGCATGCTAATCAATTAGTGGATGATGCCGTTGAAAAAATTATTGCAGGTAATGTCGCAGCATTTTCCTTAGGTGAAAATGTTTGTAAGTATTGTTTTAATCGTGCATTTTGCTCTTATGCTTCGGGTGATTATCGTGGCAATGGCATTAGTGTTTCGTACAAAGCTTTTGAGGAGGGAAACGATGGGAAAACCAACTAAAGACCAACAAAGAGTAATTGATTCAACTTCGCCGAAAATTGCTATTTCTGCTAGTGCAGGAAGTGGTAAAACAACAACCATTATCAATCGTATTGCTGAGATAATTAAAATGGGGCATACCACTTTTGATCAGTTGCTCGTCTTAACCTTTACCGATGCTTCAGCTCAAGATATGCGTCAAAAACTTAAAAATCAATTAAGTAAGGAATTAGGTAATCGTTTTTCTTATGCAAATTTACAAGCAGCGGCGATTGGTACTTTCCATAGTTTTTGCGCAAGTATCATTCGTGCTTGGTTTACCATTGCCGAAGTCAGTCCTAGCTTTACTGTTATGGACACGATTGAAAGCGCAAAGTTAAAAACAGCAGTTTTTGAGAAAGTAGTTTTAGATAATTATGAAAAAGTCAAAGATGCTGTAGATATGTTAGTCGCAAGTCGCAGCCTAGATGATTTACGTGATGTGGTGTTTAAGATTCATACATTTTTAGAAACTCGTCACGATAAAACCGAATGGCTACATAATACAGCATTGCGTGCTTATCAAACAAACCTTGAAGATAATCCAGTAATTTGTGCTTTGGTTGACCATTATCACCGTGTCGCCCAAAGATATCGCCAGTTGTTTGTTGAGTTTAACCAAAATTCAGTTTTGACTGATTTTGTGATTAACCTTGCTAACCAGATTCTTGCGGCAAGAACTTATCAAGAATTTCAGAATCTTGATTTAACTTTTCCACAAGTTAAATTAACTAAAGATTTTGATGAATCTTTGTATGAAGATTTTAAAAACGTTCGTAATAAATTCAAAGCTTTTTGTTATGACCTGATGGATGAGTTCAAATTTTCTGTTGCAGAAATTCAAAATGATATGCAACACGACTGTGCGATTGTGCAACAGTTGCTTACTTTAGTTGAATTATTCGATGAGGCGTATTCAGCTAAGAAAATGGAATTTAAAAAATTAGATTATAACGATTTGGAAAAGTACGCCTTAAAGGTTTTAACGCATCCCGAAGCAGTGCAGTCTATCCGTGCACAGTATAAGTATATCTTTGTTGACGAAGGACAAGATACCAATCCTGTACAATATCGTATTGTTGATATATTACGTGGTGATGATAAGTTCTTTTGTATTGTCGGTGATATTAAACAAAGTATTTATGGTTTCCGTGAAAGTGATCCGGAATTGTTTGATGCAATTATTCACGAAGATTTAATTGATATGATTCGTTTGAATAAAAATTGGCGTAGTGATGAACCTATTTTGCACTTTGTCAATGTGGTAATGAAAAGACTGCTTGATGATTATGAAAATGGACATAAATTTGAGCTAGATCAACAAATTGACGTTGATGCTGTCCGTCGAGCAGTAAAGATTGAAACTGCCGAGGATTCTGATTCACAAATGGAACTCGTGTATCAGCAGATTGTAAATGCGCAGTATCCTTTGTCTGAAATTGCTATTCTGTGCGAAAAGAATCAGCCTTTGAAATTATTGCAAAAATATTTAATGAAGCGTGGTGTATCTTGTGTTGTTGAAAGTAGTGTTGATATTTTACAAGAACCAGAAGTTGCACTCTTAAATCATTTTTTGTTTGCCACAATGAATCCGACAAATGATTTATCACGATATTTTGTTTTGCAGTACTTTTTCCATTGTACGAACGATGAGTTAGCTCATCTCCGTTTGGAACAATTCAATCCAACTTTAACCGAAAAGGTTGCAAAGTGTGATGCTGTCCTTGCAAAATATCGTGCACTGGGACGTGCTCAATCTACGTATGAAGTATTAACACAGGTGGCAACCGAATTTGGTATGTTGGAAATTCCAATAGTTAATACTTTTTTAACAACAATTCGTGGTGTTTCGGATTTTGATACAGTTGCACGTTACCTGTATTTAATCGAACACGATATTGTTAAGATTGAAGTTAATGTGGGCGCAAATATCAAAGATGCTGTGCGTTTAATGACAATTCATCATTCCAAAGGTTTAGAATTCCCCATGGTAATTCTCTTTGATGTTGGAGCTGGGTGGAGTTCGGCTTTGCAAAAAAACAGTAAAATTATTATGGACAAAAATATGGGTATCAGTGTTTTATCTGTTGATACCGATAATTACGTGCAAAAAAGTCGTATTCTGCGATACGGAATTGCTAAGTACCAAGACTACCGACAGCTTGAAGAAAAAAAGCGTTTGTTGTATGTAGCACTGACTCGACCCAAGGAAAAATTGTATATTGTGGGTAAATGGAAGTATAAAGCCAACAAATTCCAACCTAATTCAATGATGGATTTAATCAATCCACTTGGCCTTGTTGAAGAATGTTATGATGTTAAACTATCGCCTGAAGTTTCGACAGAGCAAATTACTACTATGCCAACAATCACACTTTGTCAGTATCAAGGTCATCAAGATCAACTGGTTAAACAAAGTGTTACAGCTTTGGCAAGCGCAGCTGAACTATTTCAAGATTACGTAGCTCCCGTAAAATACCAAGGCAATGGTGGTAAGGATTTCGGTACAGAATATCATCGTCAGTTGCAATATGGAAAATTGCCAGCAGTGGTGGAAGCGCTTGTCGCTGGTTATACCACCTACCGTGAATTGCCGTTTTTGTATATGCAAGACCAAACAATGGTACAAGGAATTATGGACTTGTTGGCTGTCAAAGAAAAAGAAGCAATAATTGTTGATTATAAAACCACACGCTTGCCACGTGAAGCTTTGGTGGAAAAATATCGAGAACAATTGCATTTATACGCACAAGCTCTGCCACAATATCAAGTTACAACATATATTTATTCTACTGTACACGATGAACTAATTAAGGTATCATTCTAATATGGCACAACGTCGTCGGATTTCGAATAAAGCGATTGTTATTTTGAAAATTGTTTCAGCACTTGGTTTGCTGTTCGCCTGTTGTTTATATTTATTTTTGAATTTTGGCGCTTTCAAACGTGATCTTGGATTAAATTCGGAAGCACCTTTGGGTTCGGCAACAAATCCTTGGTATAATTTGCTTTTTCCCATTTTGTTTATCTTAGGTTGCTGTTTTATTATTTATTACGTTGGCAATATGATTGTCAGGATTGAAACGAAACAAATTTGGAAAGCTGACCAACTTTTCTTATTGTATCAAATGGTATTTACAGGTTTGCTGTTAATTACTATTTGGCGTTGGTTCTTGACCGATTTAACTAATGCAATGGTTCCAAGTTTGGTGATGATTATTACTGGAATTGTTAATTTGTTTATCCCTCGAATTGTTGACAATAACAATCGTGACTTTTAAGTATTTCACCAATTGTTGATTGACCATTAACTGGTGTGTTTCCACGTAAATCTCGGAAATGATATAAATCGTGCAAGATATCTAAGTCTGGTTGGTTTGTAAATTCTATTTTTTTACAATGAGCTAACGATACATCGGCTAACATTTCACGGATGTCTGTTCCTTCAAAAGTGACGGTTTCGCTGGCACTATTTTCTGATTTATTTGATGGTTTGAATTTTTGAGCTGTGACTTTGATGTTTTCGCCAGTGCGTTCAATTTTCATTTCGGTTATCACAGTAGCTGTGCGTATTTGTAAATCACGACCAATGGCATTGGGTAAAAGAATTATCAAAAGAGCAAATAATAAGATAAAAAATTTTTTCCCCCATAAATAATGAAGTGTACGTTTTATCATTTCCGGTTTAGCCCCCTTTTTACGAGTGTGACAACGGCAACTAATTGCATTCCGAAACGTAAAATAATTGTTGCTAGAATTGATGTAGCAATTAACCAATCAAGACTGCCGGTATGTGTAATAAACTTTGATGTTGTGGTCATATCGACCAAGCCCATTGTTTGATGTTGTGTTAAATTGCCAAACAATAAGACAAATAGCACTATAAAAACAAAATATCCAATGCCACAGAGTAGTGCAGTTAAATTAAGATGACGAAGGTCACTTTTTGATTTGTGTGTTTCTGAGCCAAAGGCTATCACAAAAGTTGCACTTTCGAAAAAGAGTAAGTGTAAGCTTGTTGCCGAGAAAATTTTATCACTATTGCCTTGGACTAATTCGTGCCAGTTAATTTTGATGTTATATAAGGTTGGCACAATGGCTAAAATTAAACCCAAAATAAAAAACAATTTTAAGATTTCGCCAGCACGAAACAAAGCACGTGGTTGACGGGTAAGGAAGAACAAACCCAGTGCAATCAATGTGATTACCAGTACTGTAATTCCCAAGGAAGTAAATAAATTAGTATAAGCAAGATGATAAATTTCCACACTTGTGACAGAAATTTCAATCGCCATTAAAGGTACTAAAAGCCAACACAATGCACGCAAAAATCTACTCTGTTTGTCGTATTTTTTTAAAATCAAAGTAGCAATGAAAACTAAAACTAATTCAAAAATTACACCCAGTAATACAGAGAGCCAAGCCCAATTTCCTGTTGTTTGTGCCAAAGCCGAGGGCAGTGTTAAAACTTTGATACCGATACTGTACAAAAAATATCCGGTACATAGCTGTCGTAAATTTATCGCTTGATGATTTTGATAATTATTCATTTTCAACCTCCATCGGCTTTTGGCGAATTGGATTTTGATTTGGAATACTTTGTGGTCTTTCAATCATCTCCGGAAAGGGGGCTTTGTTTAAGGCATCTTTTTGGTCGTCGGGAATGTAAGGACTGAAGGGTGCTAAATATGGTGCACCGTAATGGTCAATGCCGGCTGTGTAAACTAATAAAACAATAAACCCCGCAACCAAACCGTACAAACCTAAGAATCCACCAATTAAACAAAAGATAAAACGCAGTACACTGATTTGGGCAATCATATTAGGCATAATGTAAGAAGTAATTCCTGATATTGCTACTACTAATACGGTTGGTGCAGATAATAAACCAACTGTCGCAGCAACTTCGCCGACGACAAAAACGGAAATGATACTGATGGCAGAGCCTAAGTGTTTGGGCATTATGAGTGTTGCTTCGTAAATAATTTCAAAAAGAATAATCACAACTATCATCTCGATGATTGGTGGAAATAAATCATTTCCGGTGGCATTGGCAATTGATTCTAATGTTTTTAATGGAATAATGGGCAAGTGATATAAGCTGACGGCTAAGAAAAAACCAGGTAATAAAATGGCAATCAAACTGCCTAATAAACGAATGGTGCGTTTCATTGTTACACCAGCATTGCCACTGTAGTAGTCATTGCTATTTTGAATGTTCTCTAAAAAAAGATGGGGGAGCGTTAAGATTGCTGGACTGCCATCAACAAAGATTGCTACACGGCCTTCCAGTAAACGTGATGTTACCACATCAGGTTTTTCTTCGGCAGCTGCTGCCTTGTATAAAGCAATACGGTCTGGATTTAACCACTCACTAATGTAAGAACTATCAATGATGCCATCACAATTTATTTGTTTCAGACGTTTCACAATACTATGGACAATTTTAGGCTCAGCAATACTGTCAATGTAGGCAACGATTACTTTGGTTTGTGTGTATTTTCCTATCGTCAGTGTAACAAAACGTAAATCTTTATTTTTAATGCGTTTCTTAATAAATTCGATATTTGTATCAATGTTTTCAACAAAACCTTCGCGTGGACCCAGCAGAACTTGGCCAGTTGGTGGTTCAGCCAGTCCACGTTGTGGTGTTGGTTGCTTGTTATCAGCCATAATGATAATATTTGCATTTTTGTAAAAAAAATTATATATTGTCATTATGCATTGGAGTTATGAAATAGCAGAAGAAATTTTAAAGAAATATCCTAACCGAGAAGAATACGTTGTTGCCAGTGGTATTTCACCATCAGGTAGTGTTCATATTGGTAACTATCGTGAGTTTGTTACTCAATATTATGTAGCGAAGGCTTTACAAAGCAAAGGTAAAAAAGTGCGTGAAATTTTTTCATGGGACGAATTTGACCGTTTCCGTAAAGTACCAAAAAACTTCCCAGCCGATTACGCGGTACACGTTGGTAAACCTTATGTAGAAATTCCGTCACCATATAGTGAAGGCGAAAGCAGTGCAAAGTATTTTGAACGCGAATTCGAAGCGGCTTTACAAAAATTAGGCATGAACGAAATTCCAGTTCAAATGATTTATCAAGCAAAAGAATATCGTAGTGGTAGATATGGCAAAGCAATTGCTGAAGCGATTAAAAAACGTAAACAAATTTATGACATTATTATGTCTTTCAAAACTCAAGACGGTGATGAAGGCGAACGCGAAAACTATTATCCGATTGCTGTTTATTGTCCAGCTTGTCGTAAAGACGATACAACAGTTTTAGGTTTTGATGAAAAGACCGATATTTTGTCTTATACATGTAAATGTGGGCACGAACACAGTGTGGATGTAAAAACTGCTGATAATATTAAATTAGTTTGGAAAGTGGACTGGCCGATGCGCTGGAAAGCCGAAAACGTATGCTTTGAAGCAGCTGGAATTGACCACCACAGCGAAGGTGGTAGCTACGACGTAGGTTCTAAAATTGCACGTGAAATTTGGGGCATCGAACCACCAGCATCAACTTGTTTTGCTTGGGTTGGTATTCGTGGCTTGGGTAATATGCACAGTAGTACGGGAATTAACATTACGCCAGACCAATTGTTAAAAGTTTATGAACCCGAAATTTTGCGCTATTTGTATGCAAAATATCCTGTTGGTGACGCTTTTGATTTTGGTTTCGACGATACCATCATTCGTCATTATATGGAGTTCGACCGTAATCTTGAAAAATATCTAGCGAATGATGAAAGTATGCCAGAGTATGACCGTTCCGTTTTCGATTTGTGTTTAATGGCGAACAGTCAAGGTGGACGTGTTAGTTTTAGTACACTTGCTACGGTTGCACCTTTGACCGGCTTCAATCAAGATTTAACATTAAAAATGTTGCAACAAGCTGGTATTACAACTTTAGGAAATTTTGAAGAACGTTTTGCGAAGGTAAAATTCTGGCTGGAAAATTATCAACCAGACCGTATCTATAAATTGTTGCCAACATTTAATCAAGCTTATTATCAAACCTTAACCGAAGAACAAAAAGCAGTTTTGGAAAAGTTGGCTGAATATTTAAAAACTGTTCATAGTGAAAGTGAAATTCAAAACTTCTTATACCAAATTATCAATGATCCAAATTTAAGCAAGAAAGAAAACCAACAACGTCAACAAACATACTTTAAAATTTTCTATAATATGTTGTTTGGTCGTGATGCAGGTCCACGTTTGTATTTATATTTGGCTGTTGCAAATCCAGAAGACTACTTGAAACTCTTGCAAGAAAAATAAAAATTGTTTATAATATAAGTTATGAACAATAAAGAAATTCGTAAATATGATTTAATGGTACAAATTGGAAATCAAGGTGGCGCTTCGGCTTTAAAAGAGTTGGCAACCATTGATTTCACAATGGCAATTGATTTGTGGGAATACAAATTGATTAAAGATATCAATGCTTTTGCTGGCGAAGATATTTTCAACATTTTGGAAAGTGTTTCTGAAAGCAAATTACGTGCTGCTGTTTTAGGTAATCCAGCATTGTTGAAATTGATTTATGGTAGCAGTGAAGATAGTTGTACTGGTGCTAACTTACAATTCTTGGCATCATTGATTGTTGCTTCGAAAATTAACGAAGCCGAAGACATTTTAAAAATGGTTAAAAACAATCCAACTGGCGATTTTGCTGAACGTATGCACGCTGTTGTTGATGCTGTCTTTGCTTTATCAATGGGCAAAACCGGCACTAAAAAAGCGACGTTGAACCACAAACAAACCATTCTATTGTTTGACTTCGTTTCCAAAATGAAAACAGGTACAACCAAAAACTTATTAACACAACGCTTAAAAGAACTATAATCATAGTCACTAACTTTTGAAACTAGCGGAATAATCAAACACCCTAATTAAAATAGTTGGGTGTTTTTTCTTGGTTAATTATTAAACGAAAAATCAGTGCAAGTTTAACTGCCATGAAAGTTTTTTTGCACTGTATTGCTTGTTGATTTCTATAATGTTATGCTTATATCATGGATGAACAAAATCTTAATGATTTTTGTGGAATTGGAAAACGCATTGACAATCCAAATAAGCATAACTGGGAAAGTTTAAGTTTGGATAATTTGAAATTTGAAAGACCAACAGTATTATGTTTGTCTGGTGATGGAACAGTTACTTTCTAAGCGTTAAGTATGCAAATAATATACTCAGTCAAGAAGTAAAGCAACAAATTGCAAATTGCATTTTTACTTTGTTGGTTGATGAAAATGCTAACCGCTTGGAACTTGAACAAGCAAAAAAGAATATGTCACAACTAACATTTTTTACATTCTGCTATGGGCATAGTTGCTTATTTAATATTATACAAAAAGTCAACGTGCGATTAAAAAGTGCTGGTTATGTTGAAAACGAAATAAGTGCAATTAGCAATGCTTGTTTTGAATTGTGTTATGGGCACATAAGTGGAGTTAATAACATTCCAAGTGTTCGTATACACAGTAAAGAAGATGAAACATTTTTTACCGAAGCACCATTATATAATGGGACAAGTTGGAAATATCTTGATGGAATACTTCTCCGTAAGAATGAGCCAGGAAATCTTAATGGTCTAAGTGGCTGTGTTAATGCCACCGCACCGAGTATTCAAATCGAATCAAGTAAATTGATAAATTTGCATCCAGAAGAGTTAGATGAGCATGGTGTAGAAGCAATTAAGTTGAATAAAGATTTTAATCTTGAACCATATATTGACGCAGAGACAGGAGTTGCGTATAGTTCACCAAATGCAAAGTGTGTTGCACAAATGGCAGCATGGGCACTGTGTAAAGGTGTTGAAAACAGTGTACAAAATTTCGAGTCGGATAAATATGTGCCAAACACTTATTACAATGATTTAATGGGCGATTTCAAATCTATTATGGATAGTTTTAAGCAAAGAGAGCTGTTAAAAGACTATGGTAAAAAACAAAATCAAGACTTAGGTATTGAAAGATAACAAAAAAAGAACTCCACAAAAACAGTAGAGTTCTTTTTAATTATTCCGCAAGTTTCAAAAGTTAGTGCCAATATTTTTTTTTAATTCTGTTTGCGTAAGTGAATGAGTAAGACTGTGATGTCGGCGGGGGTAACGCCCGAAATCCGTGATGCTTGCCCGACGCTTAATGGTTTAATTTGGTCCAGCTTGATTTGCGATTCACGGCGTAAGCCAGCAACCTTGGAGTAGTCCATATCTGGTGAGAGCAGGGTGGCTTCTTGGCGTTTGATTTCGTTGATTGCCGATTGTTCACGCGCAATGTAACCGGCATACTTGATTTCAGTTGTAATTTGGTCGAGTAAATCTTTGGGTTGGTCAGTGATGAATTCGCTTAAAGTATGTTCTTGTTTGGCAACTTCCTGGCGAATTTTTGGTGTTACCATTTGGCGAATCTTTTCCAAGTGCGCTTGTTTTTTTTGGAAGACTTCGTAGCGATAGTCATCGACCAAGCCCATTTCGCGTCCAATCGGGGTTAAGCGTGCATCGGCATTATCTTGACGTAATGACAAGCGATATTCGGCACGAGCTGTAAACATACGATAGGGTTCTAATGTTCCTTCCGTCGTCAAGTCATCAATTAAAACTCCAATGTAAGAATTGGTACGTGATAAAATTAAAGGTGTTAGGTTGTCCATTTCACGGACAGCATTGATACTTGCGACTAAACCTTGGGCAGCAGCTTCTTCATAACCACTTGTGCCGTTAATTTGGCCAGCGCAATAAAGACCACGATAACGTTTGTGACGTAATGTGGCTAATAATTCTAATGGATTGATGCAAGTATATTCAATGGCATAACCTGAACGGATGATGTTTGCTTTTTCTAAGCCTTTAATGCTGTGAATGAATTGGTCTTGTACAGATGCTGGCAATGAACTGGACAGTCCTTGTAAATAGATTTCACGACTTGACATACTTTCGCGTTCTAAGAAAGTCTGATGGCGTGTACGGTCGGCAAAACGAGTAATTTTATCTTCAATGCTGGGGCAGTAGCGTGGACCAACTCCAACAATTAAACCACTATACATTGCTGATTCTTTAATGTGTTCACGAATGATTTGGTGTGTCGTTTCGTTAGTGTAAGTTAAGTAGCACGGACATACGTTTTTAATTGGCTGTGTTGCCAAAAAGGAAAAAGCGCGTATGTTATCATCCCCATTTTGAATTTCTGTTTGACTGTAATCAATCGAGTTAATATCGACACGTGCCGGAGTTCCAGTTTTAAAACGACGAATTTCAATTCCCATATCAATGAAAGATTGTTCGAGTGTAGTTGCATTTGGTAAACCTGCTGGACCTTCGTCTTTAACAACTTTACCGACGAAAGTTTTACTTTTTAAATATGTACCGGTAGCGACAATCACAGCTTGGCATTTAATTTGTTCGCCTTGGAAAATTACACCCGTCACTTTGTCATCTTGCCAAGTGATACCATTGACTTCACCAATTGCTAAAGTTAGGTTTGGTGTTTGATTAAGTAATTCAACCATTACTTGATGGTAAAGTTCTTTGTCAATTTGTGCACGCAAACTTCGGACAGCTGGCCCTTTGGCAGCATTTAACATTCTAATTTGAATTGCTGCTTTGTCGGCTAGAATTCCCATAATTCCACCGAGAGCGTCAATTTCACAAACTAAATGTCCTTTGGCTGTACCACCAATGGATGGATTACAGGGGAGCATTCCAATGCTTTTTTTGTGTAATGTTGTCAGTAAAACTTTTTTGCCTAATTTTGCCGCAGCAACGGCTGCTTCACAACCTGCGTGCCCAGCACCAATTACAACTATATCGTATTCTTTCTGCATTGTATCCTCCTATTTTCCAAGACAAAATTTTGAAAAAATTTCGTCTAATGTGCGTTCATCAATATCTGTTCCAGTAATCTTACCAATATAACTTAAAGCCAATGTTATGTTTGCTGAAATTTGGTCTAATGGTTGTTCCGTATTGATTTCACATAATAGTTGATTTGCTTGACGTAATAAATTGGTTTGTCGTTCGTTTGTAAGATAAACACTACTACTGGACGGTGCTGTTTGGGTTGCCATTTTGACAATTGCTTTTAATAACAACTCAATATTTTTACCAGTCTTCGCCGAAACAGCAATACCATCATTTGGTGTATCAGGACAGAGGTCACTTTTGTTGTAAACGATAATGTGTTTTTTATCTTTTGGGAAGTCAACCATTTGGCGTGTTGTCGCATCGACAATAATCAATAAAATATCAGCCTCTTGTAGGATGGTTTTTGCACGAGCAATTCCTTGTGCTTCGATTAAGGATGTTGCATTTTCACGAATGCCAGCCGTATCAATCAGATTGATTTTAATTCCTTGATAAGTAATTTTTTCGGAGATTGTATCGGTTGTTGTACCAGCAATATCAGTAACAATACTACGGTTGTCACCAATTAAAGCATTAAATAAACTACTTTTACCAGCATTTGGACAACCAATTAAACAAACATTGATGCCATTTTTTATAATTTGTCCGTGATTTGCAGTTGTTAATAATCGATTGATTGTTGCTTTAATTTCATTGATTTGTGACATCGGTAAATCAGGCGATTCCAAATCTTCAGGGTAGTCCAAATAAGCATCAATTTGTGCACGGACTTCGATTAAATTGTTCTCAATTTGTTGTACGAGTTTTTCTAAATCACCTGACATCAAACGTGAAGCATTTTGTAATTCGGCATCAGATTCAGCGTGAATTAAATCTAAACTACTTTCGGCTTGAGTCAATGTCATTTTGTTATTCAAAACGGCAATCCGAGTAAATTCACCAGGTTCGGCTGGTGTTGCACCGTGTTTAATTGTTGTTTGCATAATTCGGTTGATTAAGTGCCAACCACCGTGTGCTTGAATTTCAACGACATCTTCACCTGTAAAACTATGAGGTGCAGGGAAGTAGATTGCCAAAACAGTATCAGTAAAATTTTCGCCACTTAAAGTCCCTAATGTTGCATAGCGAGGTTGCAAAGGACGATTAAACATTTTTGAAACAATGGTAAGTGCGTCTGGACCAGAAAGACGCACAATCCCAACACCACCAAAACCCATCGGAGTAGCAATACCAACAATTGTTTTCATTATTTTTCAATAATAGCATTAAATTCCAAAAAATCAAAGGGGATACTTTCAATAAAATCTCGTTGCTTTAATTTTAAGAGATTGAATTCTAAAAAATGGTCCACTTGTGATTGAGTAATTACGGGTGTAGGAATTTTTAAGGCACTGGCAATCTGTGTCACACCTTCATAAAAATTGTCAGGGTCAATTTCCACAACAACACTTTCCTTTACTTTGTGGTCGATAATAATTTTTGCCCAAACGTTTAACATAACAGCAAATTATAATACTTAAATTGGGCTTCGGCAAGGTTTTATCAGTGAAAAATAATTTGCCGAAAAGGTATCTTATGGGTATCATATATATATGGGGAAAATTTCATTAGTGTTGCCAGTTTATAATGAACAAGTCGTTTTGAAAGAGGTATTATCAAAATACATCGCTGATTTAGAAAATATTCGTACGCAATATCAATATCAATGGGAAATTATTGCTGTCGATGATTGTAGTGATGATGAATCTCGTTTGATTATGTTAGACTTTGCTCGTCAATATCAAAGTTTCCGTATTGTAACTTTGCAAGACCGTGTGGGAAAACATTCTGCCGTTACAGCTGGTCTGAATGTGGCAAATGGTGATTTAGTTTTGACAGCAGAAATTGACTTGCAAAACCCAATGGGATTTTTACAGGGTATGGTAAAAGAACACTTGAATAGTGGTGTTCCGATTATTTACGGTTATCGTCAGTTCAAAGGTTGGAAGCGCCGTAAAGCTTTAATGACGGACCGTTTAACTCGTTTTGCTTGTCGTATGTTTTTGTTGGACGGATATTTTACTGGTATCGTTAATGCCGAATTGTATACAGCTGATGTTGTTGCTGTTTTACGTGATAATCCGGCAAAAACTAAGTATATGCGTACAATGAATAATTGGGTTGGTTGGGAAACTAAAGAATATTGGTATGCTTGTGAATATACCGACAGTGAATTAAAAACATTAACTAAAAAATTACGTGAACGTAATCATAGTCATTTTGGAGTGAAGAAAAATAAACAAATCGCTCCTGTTGATGTATGGTGGGGTATTTTATTTTTAATGGCATCGTTAGCTACGTTTGTTCTTGGTTTTGCTCTTACTGGTTTCGTTAACCCGATTTTCCTCGGTATTTTGTTTACAATGGGATTTGGTGGTATCGTCTTGGCAATAATGTCATTTATGAGGGCTTTGTTATTATCACGTATCGGTAAAGTTCGATATCGTGCTGGCGAAGTGATTTATGAAATTAAATCAATCTTAAATCGTTAAAAAGAAAAGGAGAAAAAAATATGAGAATTGGTATCAATGGTTTTGGACGTATTGGGCGTTTAATGTTGCGTAATACTTTGCAACGTAAGGATGCAACAGTGGTTGCCGTAAATGACCCGTTTGTAACTTTGGAGTACGCAGCATATATGCTGACCTATGACACTGTTCATGGTAAATTAAATGCTGACATTAAGGTCGACGCAGAACACAATGCCTTAATCATCAATGGTCAAACTGTTAATTTTTATGCTGAAAAAGAGCCTATCAATATTCCATGGGGAAAAAATCGTGTTGATGTCGTTGCCGAAGCTACAGGCGTTTTTACCACATCTGCAAAATGTCAAGCACACTTGGACGCTGGTGCAAAGAAAGTTGTCATTACAGCACCTGCGAAAGATAAAGAAACTCCAACTTACGTAATGGGAGTGAATGAAGATAAATATCAACCGGACCAACTTATTGTTTCAAATGCATCTTGCACAACCAACTGTATTGCGCCTTTGTGTAAAGTTATTCACGAACGTTTTGGTATTGAACAAGGTTTGATGACCACAGTTCACGCTGTAACAGCAACACAAAATACCGTTGATGGTGCTAATTCAAAGAATTGGCGTTTGGGACGTGCTGCTTATGATAATATCATTCCTTCCACAACCGGGGCAGCAAAAGCTGTTGGTTTGGTAATTCCAGATTTACAAGGCAAATTAACAGGTACAAGTTTGCGTGTTCCTGTGAATAATGTTTCTGTGGTAGATTTGACCTGTACCTTGAAAAACCCAGCAACCAAAGAAGAAATTTGCGCTGCAATTAAAAAGGCTAGTGAAAACGAATTAAAAGGCATTTTGGAATATACCGAAGATGATGTTGTTTCCAGTGATATGATTACCAACCCACATACATCTGTCTTTGATGCAAAAGCCAGTGTCTTCTTGAATGACCGTTTCGTTAAATTATTGGCTTGGTATGATAATGAGTGGGGTTACAGTGTCAAAACCGTTGACCTTGCTGTTCATATTTGTAAGTAAACAAGTTTAATTAAAAATAAAAGACTGGAAATTCAACCAGTCTTTTTTTTAATGATTACTGTCACCATACAAGTAGCGAAGTGGGTTACGTGATAGTTCAATGATAGCGTCGTAGTCATCATCGGGAGCTGCTTTGTTGTTGTGATATTGTCCACAAGTGTCACAGTGATAATTGATAACTGTACCTTTTTTGCTGTTCATCGTGATGCCAATCGGAACTAAAAGTCCACGACAAGGATTAGCACGGTCGCCAGGATTTATATCTACGTGTAATGAATACAAACAAGCAGTGCAGTGGTCACGTGATGAAGAAAGTAAAGGTTTTACGTTGTGCCCACAATGTTGGCAAATAAAGCCAGCATCATTTTTGGTAAAACGTTTATTCATTAGTGGGTACTTCTTCGTGTGACGCAGTTTTCTTGTCGTTTCCTTTTCCATCTTCTGTTGCCTTTGCTTTCGGTGTACGTTTTGTTGTAGTTTTCTTTTTTGGTGCAACTACTTTGTTTTCGGCTTTTGGTTCTTCCGTATTGGTTTTTTCAATTTTGACTAAACTTGGATATTTAGCCAATGATTCAAAATCAATCGTTGGAATTGCAACTGGAATTGTTCCTGTTTCACGTACATAGTTACGAGCTAATTCGCAATTCTTTTCTAAGGTTTGATAGTGTTCTTCACTAATTAGGTTTTCGGTTAAATGCAATTTAGCAATTTCTAATGAACGTTCCAATAAAGGATTGATTTGTTCGATTAAGTTATTGATACGTTCATCGTTCGCCACTTGAGTTTGTTTTTCTTTACGTTCTGCCATAACCTTGTCAATTTCTTTAATGGATTTACCTTCCATTACCAAGTTAATGTCATCACTGTAAATCGTTTCGTTTGCTAACAGTAATTCAGCCATAACTTTTACTTTGGCAGCATTATCGTGTAATAATTTTTGACAACGGGTGAGTGCTTCGTTGATTAAGTCTTTAATTTCTGTATCAATTACGGCTTGGACTGATTCACTGATATTCTTTTGGTTGTAGATACGTAAAGCAACTTCATTTTCTTTGCCGTAGTAAAGTGGTCCAAGTTTATTGCTCATACCCCATTTGGTAATCATATTTTCGGCTAATTCGGTGGCAACTTTAATGTCATTTGATGCACCGGTACAGATATCGCCGATGAAAATTTGTTCAGCACATCGACCACCCAATAACATAGCTAAACGATTTTTTAACATTGTTAAGCTTTGATGGTTGTGTTCTTCGTTTTGATTGTTGGTTAAGGTATAACCGGCAGCCATACCACGGGGGATAATTGAAACTTCTTGTACAGTTTGTTCAGGCATTAAAATCTTTGAAACAATCGCATGACCAGATTCATGATATGCTGTAATGCGTTTGTCTTCCTCGGTAATGATACGAGATTTCTTTTGTGGTCCAATTAAAACTTTGTTAATACCTTCGGTAATATCTTGCATTGAAATTTTATTACGTCCATCTTTGACGGCAATAATCGCACTTTCGTTTAATAAGTTTTCAAGGTCAGCACCACTGAAACCACTGGTGATTTGTGCAACACGGCGTAAGTCAACATCACCCATACGTTTATTGCGAGCGTGTACTTTTAAGATTTTTTCACGACCATCAACGTCAGGCATTTGAACTATGATTTGACGGTCAAAACGGCCAGGACGTAAGATTGCCGAGTCTAAAACATCAGGACGGTTAGTTGCAGCTAAAACAATCACACCTTCAGATTTTGAGAAACCATCCATTTGTACCAATAATTGGTTTAAGGTTTGTTCGTTTTCTTCGGCAACACCTGATGCACCAACACCACGCATACGTGCGATTGAATCTAATTCGTCGAGGAAGATAATAGCAGGAGCGTGAGCTTTGGCTTGTTCAAACAAGTCGCGCATACGTGCTGGTCCCACACCGACTAACATTTCGGAAAAGTCACTACCAGACAAGGAGAAGAAGGGGACACCTGCTTCACCTGCAATTGCTTTTGCTAATAATGTTTTACCAGTGCCAGGTTGGCCAACTAATAAAACGCCCTTAGGAATACGTGCACCCATATCTACGTATTTTTTGGGGTTACGTAAGAAATCAACAATTTCGGCAACTTGTTCTTTTTCTTCGTCAATCCCTGCAACATCGGTAAAACGAGTTGGACCATTGAAAACTACAGTAGCACGGTTTTGTCCCATATTTGCTAAACCACTGCGTCCCGACATACTACGAATGAAAATGAAGAAAACAATAAAAATCATAATACCGTAAAAGATTGGCAAAATCCATTCGGTCCAGTTTGCTGGTGCAGCACCAATTTCAATCTTGATGACTGGGTTTGCTGCTGATAAAATACGTAGGGCAGTACCTGTAGTATCGTAAACTGTTGCATCAGCATAATTACGAATGTTACTTAAATTGTTTTGAATTGATTCAATTTCGTTCAAGGTAAGACGTGATTCCACACCATCTTTGCCCATTGTGGAGTTATAAATAATATAGTAAGTACTTTCAACTTTGTAAGCACCATAAATTTTATTTTCGCCATCGGCTTTGTATCCATCAGTATCTGGGTTAAAAACCACCCCAGCATCTTCACATAATTCAGTGAGGCTGATTGATTCTAATTTTGTGGATGGTGAAGTTAGGTTAATCAGCACAAAAACAATGACAATGCCGATAATAAGCCACCACCAATTAAATTTCTTTTTTTTAGGTTGTTGTTGGTTGTTCATAAATAATAGGTTATACTAATTATATCCAAATGGCAATGATAAATATTAAGGAAAAATTAAAAAACTTGCCAAAAAGTCCCGGCGTATATGTGATGAAAGACATTGCTGGAACAATTATTTATATTGGAAAAGCAAAAAATTTGAAGAATCGTGTCAGTTCATATTTTATAGGTGCGCACGATGCCAAAGTTACTGCAATGGTAGCACATATAGCTGATTTAGAGTGGTTTGTCGTGAATACTGAGAACGATGCATTGTTTTTGGAAGCTAACTTAATCAATAAGCATAAACCGAAATATAATATCTTATTAAAAGATGATAAAAAATTTCCTTACATACAAATTACACCCGATGGCACGATTCAAGTAGTTCGTACTAATCGTGGTGAAGGTCAAATTTACGGACCATACTTTAATGGTATTTATGTGAAATATTTAATGGATATTATTCGTAGTATTTATCATAACGACCCCAAAAAAGCGGCGAATTTTTTATCAGGGAATTCGTATGATGAAGTAGTGGCTGTGATGACAAACCGGATGCAACAAGCAAGTGCCTTGCAACAGTTTGAGTTAGCCATTGCTTATCGCAATGTGTTACAAATGATTGAGCGTTTACGTCATCGTGCACGGATTCAAACGACTGCCGAAGATGCAAATGCCTTTACGTTGGGGGCGTGTCGTGAATTAGGCGAAGTATTAGGCTTAACGAAAACGCCACGTAAAATTGAGTGTTTTGATATTTCGCATACTGCTGGAGAATATGTTGTTGCTTCAATGGTGGTTTTTGTTGATGGTGTAGCTGATAAAAATCAGTATCGTCGCTTTCGGATTAAACACGGACAAGGCAACAATGATTTTCTATCGATGGAAGAAACTTTAACCCGTCGTTTAAGACACCGAGAATGGATTTATCCTGATGTGATTGTGATTGACGGTGGTAAAGGGCAGTTGTCTGCTGTCCCCAAAGCTGATGGTATTACTTATATTTCTTTGGCTGAACGCTTTGAATTGATTTATACCACAACACAAAACGAACCAATTATTTTATCTCATCATAGTTATGCTTTGCGTTTATTGCAACGTATCCGTGATGAAGCACATCGTTTTGCCATCACATACCATAAAAGTTTGCGTGATAAAATTCGTTTATAAATAAAGCGATATCATAAAAAAGTTGTTGATAATTTAGTTCGGTATTATAATTGAATACTATGTTTAAAGATGTACAAAATTTAAAATTGGCTGAGATTGAAAAACGAATAGATGAAATTGAAAAAAATAAATTTAATCTCGAAGAACCTTTACGTAATATAGAAGAAAAATTGAGTGATATGGAATCAGACTTACGTTGGGGAGATAGTCGCTATCGCGGTAAAAAAACTTTTAACAAATGGGAACAGTTAATTTCACGCCGTGCCGAATATAAAAAATACCAAGCGTGGCTTGCTGAACATAAAAAATTGCCTGACCGTATTGCCGGCATCAAGAAAGCACTTAAAGCTGCTGAAAAAGATGTAGACTACCAAATTCGTACCAGTGGCTTGTTGGAACAATTGGAAGATTTAGAAAGTGAAATAAATAAAACAACATCGGCACAAACCTTATTTGAATTAGGGATTAAGCCCGAAGAAGCAGTTTCAATGTTGGAAGCAAATGGCATTACACCTGTATTGGATGAAAGTGACCGTGAAGTTTACCAGCACGAAAAAGATTTTGACGATAAAGAAGATTTAATTATGGTTCACAAATCCAAAGGTATGCCAATGGGAAATCGTTTATCAACGCAAAAAGAATTGGGTTTAAAAAATACAAGTAATATTGAACTCGATGGAAAAAAGTATAGTTATTCATACGAAACACCACGTGACACTTTGCATACATCAATGAATGGTGAAGTTTCGTCACATTTTTATGGTGATTGGGAAGATAGTAAATATGCAACATTACAACCTTTTGCCGAAGTTGATAATCGAAAAGTTGCGTCAGCAGTTCCGAATGATACATACACGCGTGGTGGTATTCCTTTATCAAGAAATGCGTGGATTTTGTGTCCTGCGAGTGAAGTAGCAAAGGCTAAACAACAAAATCCGAATATAAATGTTTTAGGGTATCAAGGTGATAACGTAACAGGTTTTGCTAATCCGTTTTTATCACAACTTGGCTATCGTGCTCAAGAAGTTGGGCAATGGGGATGGGAGCTTGGTAGTAAAGCACAAGATCAATTTTATCAAATTGCACAACGTGAAAATTTTCGTATTCAGCAACATACTGAGACTACTGAATGTGAAGATGAAGATTTAATTATAAACATCAACAAAATGATTGCTTTGGTAAAACTATTGCGTGATAATGATTTAGTCCAATCAGCGTCAGATTTCGAGCGACTTAAACCACAGCTTGACCAACAGGCGGATTTTGGTAATTTAACAAATTTAAGATCTAACACACGGGTGAATGAACTGAAAAATATTGATGATAATGCAATCATTGCTCACGGTAAACAAATTGTCGTGTTGGCTGAGAAAATGCAAAAAGCAGGAATGCCTTTGTCAGATAAGGAAATCCAAATTCTTCAAACCAAACTAAATGATTATCGTCATTATACGAATGATACCGAAAAAAAATTAGGTGTTAATTTAAGACTGGACGAGATTATTGAACGTGCTGTTGTGAATAGTATGTTACGTTCACGTACAATTGAAGCTGAACGTAGTATATAATCTTGTATAAAAAAGTTTATACCCACACAATCTATGATTAGGGGTGAAAAATGAAAAAAATTATGCAGGTTGTGGATGTCATTGCGTTTAGTCTTTTATTGATTGGGGGACTAAACTATTTGATTGCAGGGGTATTTGGTGTCGACTTAATGCAATTAATGTTTGGTACGAATATTAGTATTGTAGGTCGTGTCGTTTACTCTGTCATCGGTTTATCAGCATTGTTGTTGTTGATTACCGTTGTTGCACGTGCAGTGATGAAAAACAAGCAAACAAACTAAAAATAGTGCATCTAATTAAAAAGAGAAAGCCTTGCCAAAAGCAGGCTTTTTTGTTACATTTGAACGTTTGCGTCGTTAGCTCAACTGGATAGAGTATTTGGCTTCGAACCAAACGGTTGGGGGTTCGACTCCCTCACGACGCACCAGACTAAATTAGGTAATATTTTTTTGCTAATTTTGCTGAAATTAAAAATTTCAGTTGTTTTTTTTTTTTTTTCTATTATAAGTTGAGTAGTAGTGCCACATACTAAAGGTGGAACTATACAAAAGGAGAACAAATGAATAATAAATTGTTTCGTATTTTAGTACTTTTTATTTCGGTTTGTATTACGGCAGTGACCACATTGCTGGCTGTCAGCTTCGGTTTATCGAACAGTGGCTTGTCAAATAAAAATGACGAACTGACAAATGAAAACGAAAACTTGACGGACGAAAAAGACAAGTTGACTGATGAGAATCAGGAGTTAAACAAAATTGTTGGCAACTTGCAAGATACTTTGGAAAATTTGGATGAATATGCCGCAGTCGCAACCTACATTGTTGATGGTGCAGTATGGCGCATTCAAATTGTACAAAAAGATAAAGAATTTGAATTGCCTGAGTTGGAAGATACGGCAACCCAAGAATTCAGAGGTTGGCAAAAGAACGGAGAAGGTGCTCCTATAGAAACTTCAATCATCAACGATCATACAGAATTCGTGGCATATATGGTAAACAAAAACTTTATCGCAAATACTTGGTACGGTTTGAATAATTTTAATGGTGATAACGTTTGGACGGACGGCACGGATTATTATTACAGTGCCGGCAACATACATTTCAAAAAAGATCCTGCGACCAATGCTTGGAACCAAGTGAACTGGTCTGGCTTGGACGAATTTGATGGTAAATATGTTTGGAATTATAATGGTAAAACGTATTATACGTTTACAGAATTTAGTTCAGCGAGTGGACAAAACGTCATAACCCCTAAAAATTACGTTTTGAATAAAGACAACAATACGTGGGTCGACACTGGCTGGTCAGAAGAACTTTTAGGTAGTTGTATTTTCTTCATTGATGGTGTCTGTTACTATTCTCACACTGCTGCACCTTTTGGTAGTCCGAAAAAGTTTAATGGTGAGACCTGGGAAGACGCTAGTAATATAAATATACTAGGCTATGACGTTTGGACCGACGGGGTTAATGTTTATGGTAATGCTCCTTCCTCTACTGGTAGCCGTATCTACAACCGTAATACTGAGACTTGGGATGTAATCACGTGGCGTACTTTGGGTTCATCAAATACAATAAATGGTTCGCGTGTTTGGACGGACGGCACCAATCTGTATTATTCCGATGGAACGGTAAATGCCGTTATTGATACCAAAAACCGTATTTTACTTGAACAAACATGGGTCGGTACACCAGACGGTTTGGACGGTCAATACATTTGGACCGACGGCGAAAACATTTATTATTCCAAAGGCACGGAGCAATATATAATCAAAACAGCAACAAATGCCTAAAGAAAAAAAGCGACAACTTGTCGCTTTTTTTATTTCGCATAATTATTTATTTCGTATAATTATTTAAAATGTAATCGGTAATGTTTTCCAAGGTAAGACCGTTTTGTTGTAAAAGTTCATCTGGTTCAAAGTCTTTGGTTAGTCCAACACTCAATCCGAAATTATGGACCTTAATATCACGGTCACCTAAGTAAGATGCAATTTTTTGACCAAAGCCACCAGCCAAAGCACCTTCTTCTAATGTCACAATCAAATTGTGATGTGGAAGAATTGTTTCTAACATTTTAGTATCGACTGTTGAAACACAAACCGGGTCAATTAAAGTGGCGTTAATGTTGTGTTTTTGCAAGGTTGCTACGACTTTTTGTGCTAACGGGAACATTGAACCAACGGCAATAATTGCAACACCTTGTCCTTGCTTGATGATACGACTGTTCAAAGTAAAGTCGGTGTTATTTTCGATTGGGTCGTCAATTACTTGGTCGGGCACACGAATGGCAACACTGATTGCATCTTGGTTAATTGCCCAAGCCAGCATTTGTAAATAGTATTGTTTACTGATGGGAGCAATGTAAGTTAAATTTGGAATGCTGCCTAATTGAACGATATCGTAAAAGCCATTATGCGTTGAGCCAGCCATACCGTGAACGTGGTCACCGAAAACTAATAAGGTAGCAGGGTTGTTGTCTAAAGCTAAATCTTGATGCAATTGGTCAAAGGTACGTTGTAAAAATGAACCTTGCACCCCAAAGATAGGATGTGCGCCACCTTTGGCTGCACCAGCAACAAAAGCAACAGCGTGTTCTTCGGCAATGCCGACATCAACAAATTGTTTGCCAGCTTGCTCACGGCGTTTGGCATCAAAGCCAATTGTTTTTGGATTAGCAGCTGTTACAACGAAACAACTTGGGTCTTTGGTAATTTTATGCGCTAAATAATCGTAAGTAATTTGTGTGTAATTAACCTCACTAGAAGTTGCAACTTTTCCTGTTTTGATGTCAAATGGACCACAGTAGTGGAAATTTTCTGGGTTTACTGTGGCTGGTGTATAGCCGTAACCTTTTACAGTGTGCACGTGCACAACGATTGGTTTTTGACAATCCTTAATTTGCTCAAGTGTTTTAATATTAGCATTTACATCATTACCATTTGGTTCGTAACGATAATCAAAACCAAGGGCACGGAACATATTATCTGGAGCAGTGCCGTTACTTGCGCGTAAATTGGCTAAGTTTTGGTAGTAGCCACCGTGATTTTCGGCGATTGACATTTCGTTATCGTTAACAATGACAATCACATTGCCACCTTGTTCGGCAATGTTGTTTAAAGCTTCGTAGGCTTGGCCACCTGATAAAGAGCCATCGCCAATAACAGCAACAACACGGTGTTTTTGTTTTAAAAGGTCACGTGCTTTGGCTAGACCACAGGCTAAGGAAAGTGCTGTTGATGTATGGCCTAGTGTAAATAAGTCATAAGGACTTTCGTCAGGATTACTAAAACCATTTACATCTTGATAGTGGTTTGCATCGGTAAAGGCTTGCGCACGTCCGGTCAACATTTTGTGGACGTATGTTTGGTGCGACACATCGAAAACAATTTTATCAACTGGTGCATCAAAAACATAATGCAATGCTGTGGTTAATTCGACAATTCCTAAGTTTGGAGATAAATGGCCACCATTGGTACTAATTTTTTGAAGCAAAGCTTGGCGAATTTCTTGACATAGTTCAGGTAATTTTTCTTGATTAATTTTTTTTAAATCTTTTGGGTTTCTAATTTCGTTTAACATAGTTAAAGCATATTTTTCTGGACCAAAAAAGTCAAACTGATATTATGAAAAATATTGCTATTAAGGTATCAAAATGGTACAATAGAATATGAATTTATCAAAGAATGTCAAAAAATATTTTGTGAATGCTTTAAGGGGGATTGGTATCGGTTTTGCGACTGATTTAGAAGTTGCTGAATTTCTTGATGACCCAAATACGACATTTAAAACAGTTTTTGATAAAATCTCAGAAGCTATTGATTTCCAATTGCAAAAAGATGCGAAATCAAATGATAAAAAATTAGAAAGAGCAACTGCTTTTAACTGTAAGACTACAGCCGTATTACTTAGCAGAAATACTTTTGGTAACGATAAGCAATCCATTGATGGAAAAATCATTACTGATTTATATGGAATTAATGATTTTAATACTGAAGTTGCGGCACGTACAATTATTGAGCAATTGATGTCCGGTGTAAAAGAACAAAAAATTTTAAATAAAGAAGAAAAAAAACAGGCTATTGATGTTTGGGTACAAATTCGTGATTGTGAATATATCGCAAAGTACCAAAAGAATCCAAACAGCCAAGTGTCTTGTGATGAGTTTTATTCTAAAAAAGTACTTAATCATATTAAGAAAAAAATTAAAAATGCGATGCAAGGTGATGAGCAAAAAACTAATAATTTTCTTAGTGCCACTATTGATGACCAAGCACGTATCTATCTTGAAGCAAACGATATATTGTTGAAAAAAAGTGAAGAAATTTGCAAAAAACAAAATCGTGATCCTAAAACACAATTACAGGTGGGTGATGTCCTTTTGGCTTTAAGTAACGATTGTCAAGTTAAACAAATTGTTACATATTTCCAAGAACGTTCACAACAACAAAGGGAGTTTGAACGACAACCGGGACAAAAAGAAGTAACGAAAGATAATAAAATCGGTAATTTGATTGATAAGAAAAGTAGTAAAACGTTAGCCAAAGCCGGTGCAATTATTTATTCAGATGAGTTTAAATTAAAAAAAGGAAAGGAAGGTTGGCGTGGTTATAAAGCTTTGTATGACCGTATCAATAGTTTCCTACAAAATATTTATAGTCCTGTGCAATCAATTGGTTTTACTGAACGTATTATGGTGCGTAAAGGTTTCTTCAGTGTGAAAAACATTGGTAAAGAACAAGAAAATAAAAAAATAACCGACTTAACTCAATATTGGGAAGTAAATATGGAAACGGAAATTCCTACGCAATATTTAAACAATAATAATGAACCGATGTATTATGCCGGTGAATTTTATCACGAAACCAAAGCGCGTTTGTTGGCTGATAAAATGCGTTTAGAACGTTTGCAAGCTGATATTGCAGACCGTGAGTTGATATATGATGATACTCAAAATTTAGAACAAGAAGCAGTCTTCTTGCAAGAAAGAATCAAACGTGCTGAGAATGGACTTAGTAAATTAGAACAGGCTCGTACACACAGTTCTTTTTCTGACCCAGAAGTGCAGAGGGGATTTACCAGTAAAATTGAAGAATACATTTTAGATGACGTAAAGAAACAAGATAAGCAACAAATCCAAGCACAAGAAGACGTTGAAGAATCTGAAGATGAACTGGATGACGAACAACAAGTCCAAACACAGGGAAATGTTGAAGAAACTAAAGAAGAAACTGAAGAAGAAATTGAAACTGCGCCAGTTTTTGCTACAAAGCAATTTACTAAAAATGAATCAATGCATAAATCAGCCAATGATGATATGATTGACGCATTAATGGAATTTAAAGCTGTTGCTAACGGTACGACACAAAATCAAAGAAGAGCGAAAATCAATATGGCAAAGGAATTGTTTGCTCAACAAGCAAGTGGAATTAGTGATGACGAAATCGAAGCAATGGCAGACCGTTTTTTAGACACTGAATGTGATAGTTTAATCAAAGAGTTGGGTTACTTAAAGCTAACTGGGGTAGATAAACAAGCCAGTGGTACTTGTGAAATTAACGGTAAAGAATATTGTAAAGAAAGATTAAAAAGTGGTGACTATCGACTGAGGGCCATTGATGCGAATAGTATAATTAAGCAATTTGTTAAAGATGATTTACAACAAAACTTATACCGTGATGAATTCCGTCAATATCAAGTGGACGAAAAACGTACTGAAATTTGGCAAGAAATTCACAAATAATTGCATTTAGTATTTTACAAAATTTTCATTGTAAGAATTGGTAATTTAGGTTTATAATAATAGTATCTATGCGTAAAATTTTAACAAGGTTGGCTACATTAGTTTTGTTGTTGGTCGTAATGGTCAGTTTTTCGGCGTGTTCCTTGTTTGCTGTTAACTTAGATAAAAAATACAGTTCAAATGTCATGGTTGCAACAACTGAGAATGACGATCTTTCTATTTCACGTCAAGAGTTATATTATGGATATTTGGAGTGGGGTTACCAGTATGCAAACCAAATGGAAACTAATGAATTGTTGGAGTACTTAACTTCAGCACTATTAAACAATAAGATTTTAGAAAAGAAGTCGTTAACACAATTTGGTGATTTACGAGAATCAGAACAGGCGTTAGCTTTAAAACAAGCATATCAATCTTTGGATAATACTATCCGTACTTATGTTTATGAGGCACTTAATCTTGATGATGAGGAAGACGCTAAAGACGAAGAAAACACCGAAGCCGAAGTTGATAAGCCTTATGAACCTAGCATTTTGGTAAGTTGGGAAAATGGGGAACGTGTATTCACAATGGATTTGTCAGGTTATGCTGATAATGACTCTGTTGGTACATTATCATTAAGTGATTATGAGTTTTATGTTCCAACAGTTCCAGGTGTTGCTTCGCAGAAAAATGTTAAACAGGCAATTTCAAAAGTTGTGCGCAATTTGCAAACACTCGAAAATGGGTTTAATGAATTAAAAACACCTGAACGTGATTATTTGTCAGCAGATAGTATTTATTTTAAACATCTCACAAAATCCGAAAAAGCAGTATTGAATCGTGAAATCGAACGTATGAGCCGTACCAATCGTACAAGTATTACTGCCGGTCGTTTAAGTACTGCTTATAACCTAGGATTCTTTACTTTGGATGGTGAAGATGCCAAGATTGCTTGGGATGATTATTTAACACGCAGCCAAAATTTCGACGAATGGGCTAATAAGATTAATGGCAATCGTGATGTTAACCAGACACAAGATAATTTGCCAGCATATTTTGGTTGTGGGCGTGCTATCGCAACTAACATTGCTAACGAAGCTATTGAATATTATATTACAAAAGTTTCTAACGCCATCAATGGTCAAAAGAATTTCCCAAACAATGATTTAGAATCATCGGTAATGTCTTCAGGATTAGCAGACTTGTATTATTTACCAAATGATGTTGCTAATAATTTATATACTGTAAGTCATATTTTAGTTGGTTTTACTGATGAACAAAAAACCGAATATGAACGCATTAAGAAAGAGGCAGAACAAAATTCGTCTTATAATAAACAAAATGATTTGAATGAATTATATGCTCAAACAATGAGCAATGGTGTTTCTGCTTACAACATTTTGATTGAATTACAAACAGCATTAAATAATGCTGATACTTTGGAAGAAAAATATGACATCTTCCGTTCTTATATTAACAAGTATAATACTGACCCAGGTATGCAAAACTTGGATCAATTAAATTCCAGTACCAGTAAACCTCAATATGAATACTTAATGAGTAGTGATGCTGCTAAGAGCCAGATGGTTGAAGCATTTACTAATGCAAGTATTGAGTTATTTGAAAACGGTGTTAAAGGTGAAATCTCGGATCTAGTTTGGACGGATTATGGTGCACACATTATTATGTACACGCGTGATGTGGCTGACTTCGTTTTTACCGGTGTTACTGGCTTAGAAAACAGCTCTATTGAATTGTTAAAAATGAATTATGCAGACACTTTGTTTGCGACATTAACATCCTACGGTAACCGTACAGCATTTGATACCTTGGTTGATACGTACTTTACACGTAATTACAATAACTATCAAACATTGATGATTAACGATTATCGTGATGAACATAAAGTTACAATTGTTAACAGTGAATTTAAAGATTTCTTAAAAAAATAATTAAATTAAAATTACATTTTTTCAACAGTGTCAATTGCTAATGTATGCAGCCCAATTTCAAGGGCTGTTTTTGTTAATTTAGCTATCGATAAATATAATTCTTTTTTTTCAAGGTTTACTTCGTGAATAATGTTTTGTTCTGCGTAAAAAGTAGTGAAGTTGTTGGCAAGGTTATAAATAGCATCGGTAATTGCATTTAATGAAAGTGTATTCAGTGCAACATTGTAAGCTTCGGTAAGTTTCATAATGCTGAGAAGTACATTACGGATTGCTGGAGTTATATACTTTGTTAGTGCTGTAAAATTACAGCTAAAATTCCCAACCTTATTAAAAATAGCGTTAATGCGAACGATTGTATAGAGAATGTATGGCCCAGTCTTACCTTCAAAAGCAATACATTTTTGTAAATCAAAAACATAATCTTTATGCACTTGGTTGATAAGGTCAGCAAATTTGATTGCTGATAAACCAACAGCAAATTCGGTAGTAGCATTAGCAACTGTATTTAAAATATCTTCGAGTTTAATTGTTCCACCATCACGTGTTTTAAAAGGTTTACCATCTTTACCGTTAATCGTTCCATAACCAATATGGGTGAGTGTTGTTGTTTCAGGAACAAGGCCAGCAAGACGAGCAACACGGAAAATTTGTTCAAAGTGTAAGTTTTGACGTGCATCGGTAATATAAACAAATTGATCTGGTTTGTATTGCTGCATTCTTGTGTAGATTGCCGCAATGTCTGAAGTTGCGTATAGGTCGCCACCGTTTTGTTTCTTGACAATAACAGGTGGCATTGGTTTTTGGTCGGTTGGAAGTGCAACGTTCACAATCAATGCACCTTGTGATTTTTCAATGAGATTTTTTTCTTGTAATTTGTTAATTACAGTATCAACATTAGCTTGATAAGAACTCTCACCATCGTAAAGGTCGAATGTACAATTCAGTTTTTCGTAATTTTTTTGAATTTGTTTAACAGATAAAGCACGTAATTTTTGCCACATTCCATAATATGGTTCTTCGAAGTTTTGTAGTTTTAAAGTTACAGTGGCTGCACGTTCGTAAAATTCTGGATCAGTATTTTTCCGTTTGGAAGCAGCAGGGTAGATTTCGCCTAACATATCAAGCGTTACTTGGTCACAATCAATTCCTTGTTCAATGAGTGAAGCAAGTACTAAACCATTTTGTAAACCCCAATCGCCTAAATATGTTCCGGCGATTGTTTGATGTCCAAAAGCTTGGAATACTCTTTTTAAGGCTTCACCAATAATGGGGGAACGTAAATGTCCGATGTGTAATTCTTTGGCTGTGTTTGCGCCACCATAATCAAAAAATACGGTACGTGGAGCTTGTGTTGGTAATGGTAATTTTTTGTTGTTAATGATGAATTCAGCCAGTTTTTGCCATTGTAAATCGTTGACTGTGAAGTTGATAAAACCACCAATAACCGATGCTGTTGCTAAATCGCTGTTTTGTGCGTTCCATTGTTCGGCAATTTGTGTTGCAATCACATTGGGATTTTGACGTTGTGCCTTAGCAAGTGTAAAAGCTGTATTACATTGAAAATCTGCTTTTTCGCTAATTGAAAGAGTAGCAGATGGTTCAATTGTTCTTAAGCGTTGTTCAATAATTTGTTTTAAATTCATCATATTATAATAAACCATACCCCACAAAAATCCAAGTGCTATTATCATTTATAAAAGAACCATTAAGTGTAAATGTATCATTATCGGCTGAGTAGGTTAGAGTATAATTTGCATAGGGACCATTGTATTCATCATTGCTAAGTGTGGTATCTATAAAATTTATGGTATTACCAACAATTTCAAAAGTACCTTCATATTTATGAGTAACATTGGTAATGGTTTTTAAAGTTTTGTCTGTATTTAGTTCAGCTTTATAAGAAATGTAAGTACCTTTGTTGCCGTTTAATGTCTCGAAGTAAATGACATAAGTTTTACCTTGGACGTGCCAATAAGAATCTTGAATGTTTTCAATTGGCGAAATGGTTGGTGCTTCTGTAAAATCACAATTTATACATTTATGTGTGTTTTCGTCAATTATATGTCCATTTGCTGGTTTTTCGTTATCAGTATATTCATCACCACAATGACATAAGTGATGTGTGTAGCCTTGGTTGGTGCAATCTGGCTCGATTACAGTGATAATGTGTTGATGACCTGTGGCAGGAAGTATTTCATCTTTTGTATCGTGGCAGTGTTTACATTCAAACCTTTGTGTGCCAGACTCGGTACAAGTTGGTTCTATTGTTTCGATAAGATTATAATCGTGACCAAGTGAATCTATTGTTTGTTGTTCGTATTCGGCACAGTTTTGACAATCTCGTTGCTTTAAGCCTGGTTCGGTACAGGTTGGTGCTTTGATGCTAAACCATTCACCAAATTTATGTTCACAGGGTAATTCAACTACTGGTGGTTCAATTGGGGCAATAATCTCTGGGTTGTCCGGTGTATTTGGTTCTTGGGGTAATGTATTTTCATTGTCGATTGGGTCTTGGATTGTCGGTTCTTCAGCTTTTTCGGACTCAAAAGCTTTAACTGCAGTATCGCAAGCAGCAAAGGTAAAACTTATGAAAACACAAATACAGCAGAGGATAAAAACCCTTAACCAATTTTTCATATGTTAACTCCTAATAAATAGTAAAGTAACCCAGTTTTTCATAAAGTTATTGCTTCGTCAACTGATTTGTGTTAGCATATCGTGAACGGGGTGTAGCGAATCGGTATCGCGCTTGTTTCGGGTGCAAGAGGCAGTGGGTTCAATTCCCGCCACCCCGACCATAGTAAAAAAAGCTCGAACCCGGTTAAAAGGAATATTACAAATGATAGAAAAAGTTAATCCATCTCATCCAGATAAAGTTGCAGATTGTATTGCTGGTGCGATTGTTGATTTGGCGTATGAGTTAGATGAGAATCCACGCATTGCTGTTGAAGTTTTAGCAGGGCACGGGGTCTGTACCATTATTATGGAAACCAGTGTTAAATTACCAAAAAAAGAAATTTTAAATATTGTACGTCGTATTGCAGGTAATTTAAAAGTAATTTTGAAAGTTGTACCACAGGATGAATTTTTAGCTTTGAATCAAAGTGAGGGTTTACGTTGTGGGGATAACGGTATTTTTAAAGGTGTGCCATTAACAGATGAAGAAAAATCTTTGTCTGCGATTGCACGTGAAATTTATGCCGATTATCCTTATGATGGTAAATATATTTTAGATGGCAAGAAATTGGTTATTTGCCAAAGTAATGCAAGCAGTGAAGTTTTGCAAAAGCGTTATACAGATGCTGGTTATGAAACTATGGTTAATCCTTTGGGTGATTGGACAGGTGGAACTGATGTGGATACGGGTGCAACTAATCGTAAATTAGGAAGTGATTTAGGCCACAGTGTAACCGGTGGTGGCATTCATGGTAAGGACTTATCAAAGGCAGATGTAAGTATTAACATTTATGCTTTCCTGCAAGCTCAGGCAAAAGGTAAAACAGTTGAGCTATCTTGTGCGATTGGCGATACTACTGTTGACGGAAAGCCTTATGTTGAAATCGTGAAAATTGCACAAGAATATATTCGTCAAATCGGTGGTTTTGAAAAACTTGCCGAATGGGGATTATATTAAAAAATAGCAATAATAAAAAAAATTAGCAAAAAAGGGTTGACATTGCTAAAATTTGCATATAATATTAGCAGTACAAGGAGGTGAATGCTAGCAATGTCAAAACTGTCGAGTAGGTTAGAGAGTTTGCTTATGATTAGCGTTGAAGAGTATATTCGTAATGCTGTTCCGATTGCTTCGGGCACATTAGCGAGTCGTGGCGATTTAACTAAATCATCGGCAACTATACGGAACGATTTGAAGACGTTGGAACAAATGGGCTATTTACGTCAAGTGCATACCAGTGGTGGGCGTGTGCCAACAACTACCGGTTATCGTGCTTATGTAAATAAAGTTTTGGGCGAAATGAATATTAAAGCAGGAGAATTATCTTTCGCCGCAAATACGGTTTCCGAACGTGTGCAAAGTCTTCCAAATATTGTTCAAAATTTAACCGAAAAAATTACAGAGGCTTTTAATTTGCCAGTTGTCGTAAAAACTAATTTTGCAACTTTGCACGTGGTTGATGTGATGTTAGTTCCACTTTTGGAAGGTGACACAATGATTTTAATTAAGACCAGTGCAGGCAGCTTGAATGGTACTTTACATACAATGGAACCATTAACGAACAAGCAAGCCGAAGATGCAAGTGCGGCGCTCAATACAAAAGTTCGTGGTTTGACTTTACAACAAATGTTAGACAACCTTACGACCATTGCCGAAAGTATTAAAAAAGATTTAACATTTTTCGGTGAGCTGTGCCAAAGTATTAGTCGACAGTTGGAAAAATTCATTGACACCAACATTGACCGTAATTTGAATACCATCAAATTGTTGGAAATTCCTGAATACAACGATATTGAAAGAGTACGTCAAATTAGTAAAGCTGTGAGTGATGATGCCACAATGTGTAAAGCCTTAGATGCTGAAGATACGGTGGTAATTGGTGCTGAAATTGATGACCAATTGTTAGCTGATAGTTCAATCATTAAGTTTAACTACAATGTGTGTGGGGAAAATGTTGCAAGTATTGGTTTAGTTGGTCCTGATCGCATTGATTACAAACAATTGATTATCGCCTTGTACGCGTTGTTGTCGCAAACCAAAGAACAACGTTTATTAACTAATCAAACAGGAGGTAAAGATGAAGGAAAAAAATGAAGCTACTGAAACTACGGAAGAAGCAACAGCGGCTGAAGCAGTGTCTGATACGGCAAAGTTAATTGCAGAATTAGAAGCCAAAGTAAAAGAAAATTTAGATTTGGCAAAATATCAAAAAGCAGAATTTGAAAACTATAAACGCCGTAATCAAAATGCTGTAACTGCTGCGTTCCAAGATGGACAGTCGTACGTTATCAATTTGCTTTTGCCGATTTTTGATGGTGTCGTGGAAGCTGGTAAAAAAATTGCTGATCCAGCCGACTTAGCGGGATTTGAAATTATCCGTAAAAAATTAGACGAACTTTTCCAAAAATTAGGCATTGAAGTCATTGCAACGAAAGACCAACCATTTGATCCAAAGTTGCACAATGCTGTTGCCGTGGAAAAGGTTGACGGAGTTAAACCAGATATGATTTTAGAAGAATGGCAAACTGGTTTTACTTTCCACGGACACGTGTTACGACCTTCAATGGTTAAAGTTTCTGGGGCGTAATCATTATTTGAATTTATCTCAAAAAAAATATAAAAGGAAAAATAAAGGAGTAAAAAGGAGTAAAAATGAAAACAACAAACAAAATTATCGGAATTGACTTGGGTACAACGAACAGTTGTGTCTCAGTAATCGAAGGCAGTGAACCAGTGGTTATTGCAAACAGTGAAGGTGGACGTACAACACCATCAGTTGTTGGTGTTACCAAATCTGGTGAACGTATCGTTGGTCAAGTTGCAAAACGTCAAGCTGTTTCAAATGCTGAGGACACAATCATTTCAATTAAACGTAAAATGGGTACTGCTGAAAAAGTAACAATGGGTGGTAAAAAATACACTCCACAAGAAATTTCAGCAATGATTTTAACCAAATTAAAAAATGATGCTGAAGCTTATTTAGGTGCAAAGGTTGAAAAAGCTGTTATTACGGTTCCTGCTTACTTTAATGACAGTCAACGTCAAGCAACTAAAGATGCTGGTAAAATTGCTGGTTTGGAAGTTATGCGTATTATTAACGAACCAACAGCTGCTGCCTTGGCTTATGGTTTGGATAAAGAAGGTGGTAATAACGAAAAAATCTTAGTTTATGACTTGGGTGGTGGTACGTTCGACGTTTCAATTTTGGAATTAGGTGGTGACGTCTTTGAAGTTTTAGCAACCAATGGTGATACACACTTGGGTGGTGATGACTTTGACCAACGCATTATTGATTTATTAATTAGCGACTTCAAAGCTAAAGAAGGTATTGATTTAAGTAAAGACAAAATGGCTGTTCAACGTTTAAAACAAGCAGCTGAAAAAGCAAAAATTGATTTAAGTGGTATGACTAAAACTACAATTAGTGAAGCTTACATTACTGCTGATGCGAATGGTCCAAAACACTTAGAATATGATTTAACTCGTGCTAAGTTCGAAGATATGACGAAAGATTTAATTGATCGTTCATTATTGTCGGTTGATGCTTGCTTGAAAGATGCAAAATTATCTTTAAGTGATATTTCAAAAGTTATCTTGGTTGGTGGTTCAACTCGTATTCCTGCCGTTGTTGAAGCATTGAAAAAGAAAACTGGTAAAGAGCCATTTAAAGGTGTTAACCCAGACGAATGCGTTTCTATCGGTGCTGCAATTCAAGGTGGTGTTTTAGCCGGTGATGTTAAAGATGTTTTATTGTTAGACGTAACACCATTGTCTTTAGGTATTGAAACTTTGGGTGGCGTATGTACTAAGTTAATTGAACGTAATACAACCATTCCAACTAAAAAGAGTCAAGTATTCTCAACAGCGGCTGACAATCAACCAGGTGTTGATATTCACGTATTACAAGGTGAACGTGAATTTGCTGCAGATAATAAGACTTTGGGACGCTTTATGTTGACTGATATTCCACCAGCTCCACGTGGTGTACCACAAATTGAAGTTACTTTTGATATTGATGCTAATGGTATTGTTTCAGTTTCTGCAAAAGATTTGGGAACGAACAAATCACAATCAATTACAATTACCAGCAGCTCAAATATGAGTAAGGAAGACATTGAAAAAGCAATTAAAGAAGCTGAAGCAAATGCTGAAGAAGACCAAAAACGTAAAGAATTAGTTGATACAAAAAATATGGCTGATGGTGCAATTTTGGGTATTGAAAAATTATTACGTGAAAGTAGTGATAAATTAACTGAAGACGATAAAAAAGTCTTAACCGACGCAGTTGAAAAATTTAAAAAAGATATTGCTGACGATAACGATGTTGACAGTATCAAGAAAAAAATGGGTGAATTTACTCAATCCACACAAGCAATTGTGATGAAGTTGTATCAAAGTGCTAACCCACAAGGTGCAACACAAGAAGGAGCAACAGGCGCAGATTCGAATGATGATGTGCATATTAGTTAATCATGGCTAATAATCCATACGAAACATTAGGGGTAAGCAAGAACGCGAGTGCCGACGAAATCAAGTCGGCATATCGCCGTTTAGCAAAAAAATACCATCCTGACTTAAATCCAAACAATAAATCAGCAGAAGAAAAATTCAAAGAAGTTAATACTGCTTACGAAATTTTAAGTGACCCCAAAAAGAAAGCTAACTTTGACCGTTTTGGTTCGGCTGAAGGTCCAGCCTTTGGCGGTGGGGGTGCTGGCTTTGGTGGTTTCGATTTTAGTGGCTTTGGTGGCTTCGGCGATATTTTTGAAAATCTTTTTGACCAAGGAATTGATGGTTTATTCGGACGTCGTTCTGGTCGTGCACGTGCTGCACGTGGTAGTGATATCGTTATTGATGCTGATATTTCTTTTGAAGAAAGTTGCAACGGTGTTACCAAAAACATCATCTTTAATCGTAATGAACGTTGTCCAGACTGTCACGGTACTGGTGCAAAGGATGATAAAAGTTTGCAAAGCTGTAGTTACTGTCACGGTGCAGGCCAAGTCAAACAAACTCAACGATTAAGTGCTTTTGGTGTGATTGAAAACATCGTAGCTTGTCCGGTTTGTCATGGTAGTGGTAAGGTCATTACGGAGAAATGTAAGTCTTGCAGTGGTAAGGGTAATTTTAAAAAGCAAGTTAAGTACGAAGTTAAAATTCCGGCAGGTATCAATGATGGTCAAACGATGACTATTACTGGTGAAGGTAATATGGCAGATGGAGCAAACGGTGTTGCTGGTGATTTGCATATTCGTATTCACGTTGCAAAGCATCCCATCTTAATGCGTGAAGATTTTGACTTGTATATGGAATTACCGATTACATTTACGCAAGCAATTTTAGGAACGAAAGTTAAAATTCCTGTTATCGGTGGCACAATGGATTTGGAAATCCCGGCGAATACACAAAATGGTGCAGTTCATCGTATCCGTGGTAAAGGTGTTAAAAAATTGCGTGCAGTTGGTACGGGTGATTTAATTGTTAAGGTGTTTGTTGAAATGCCAAAAAGTGTGGATAAACGCACGGCACAGTTGCTTCAAGCTCTGGATTCTGATATTCGTGGAGATAGTTATAAAAAAGTTGCGTCATATCGCAGTAAGGTATACAATTAAGCATTAGGGAGGCTTGGGTTAATGATGAATGGGGACGTTATTGATCCAAGCATACTTAATTTTAAGCACGTACCAGTTTTACTGAACGAATGTTTGGAAGCTTTAAACTTAAAGAAAAATATGGTTGTGGTTGATGCAACACTTGGTGGTGCAGGACACAGTCGTGAAATTGTAAAAAAAATCAGCGGTGGTACCTTGGTCGGTTTGGACCGAGATACTGCCGCTTTGCGTTTTAGTGCAAATGTTTTGGCTGAAGCGCCTGTTGAAGTGCGTTTAATTAAATGCAATTTTTGTGACATCGCCGATATTTTAAAAAGTTTAGGCATTAACCAGGTTGATGCAATCTTGGCTGACTTTGGTGTTTCGTCGCATCAAATCGATACACAAGAACGTGGGTTTTCTTATACGCAAGATGCACCTTTGGATATGCGAATGGATACTGACGAAACAAGAACGGCTGATAGTGTGGTCAATGGTTATCCGGAAGGTAGGTTAGCTGATTTAATTTGGAATTACGGCGAAGAACGTTATGCACGTCGCATTGCTGCTGCAATTGTTGCGGCACGACCAATTAAAAGCACAGGGCATTTGGTTGATGTGATTAAAAATGCTGTGCCATCTGGTTATGGAAAAACTGGTGGCCATCCAGCTAAACGTACCTTTCAGGCGATTCGTATTGAAGTTAATCAAGAGTTGGAAAGCATTCAAAAATTCTTGGATGGCGCAATCGAAATGTTAAAACCGAATGGGCGATTAGCTGTTATCAGTTTTCATAGTCTTGAAGATAGAATCGTCAAACAAACTTTCAAGCGTGCGGCTACTGATTGTCTTTGTCCACCCAAAATTCCACAGTGTATTTGTCAACACCGAGCAAGTGTAAAATTGTTGACAAAGAAACCAATTTGTCCGACAATAGAAGAGACTAGATTCAATCCACGCAGCTCATCGGCTAAGCTGCGTGTGATTTGTAAGTTATAGGAGGGTAATGGCAACAACCGTTGAAAGTCCCGGCATTACATCAGCCAAAGAAGAAGCGGCTGCTATTTTGTATGCAAGACAACCTCAAACAATTGCGGCTAAACCTTTGATTGAGGAAAACGTTGATATTTTGCCAGAAAACCCTGTTCAAAAAAAATCTACTCGACCAAATTTTGCTTCTTATCATAATCCTGAACCAATGCCAGTTCACAAGCCAGTTGATACAATACAATTTAAACCTTATAAAACATTTGATGAAGTTAAGGTTGAAAGTGAGCCACAGGTTATTCGACCTTACATTGACAGTAGTGATTATCTTTCGTCTGCTGTTGCGTCAACAACTATTTCAACACCGGTAACAACTGAGGTTGTGAAACAAACGGTTGCGCAGGTTAGTGCACCAACCAGTGTTTTTGATACTGAGTTAGAAGAAGATACACAATATGTTGTTAAGTTTAAAAATTCAACCATTGTGGCTGCAACAATTATTGCAACTATCTTTTTGCTAATGAGTATTTTATGTATTGTTAATATTGTCAGTTTATTTTCTACTTCAGCACAAGTTAATGCTTTGATGGAAGAATCAACATCTTTACAACAAACTTTGAATCAAGAAAGATCGAATTTGGAACAAACGCGTCAAACTGTTGATAGTAGTACACAATCAAATACACGTAACGTTCATTATGTTGCCAGTGAGGGTAATACTTCTGTCGTAAGCAATGCTGCTAGTGATAGTTCTTTTTTTGATTGGTTGTGTCATTCCTTAAGCAATTTATTTAGTTAAAATTTAGTTTTGTGTTCCATATAAATAATTATGCGACTTTATACAACCACAAGTGAAAAGCGACGATTGTTCGCTTTTTTTTGCTTTGCGATGGCTATCATTGTTGTTTTAAGTGGTCGTTTGATTTGGTTGCAAATTCTCACAGGGCAAGCCTTAAAGGTTCGTGCTGCTGAACAATGGTATCGTGATTTGCCTTTAATGGCTGAGCGTGGCACAATCTATGATTGCAATGGTTTAACGTTAGCTACATCCTCTTTGACATTTAGTGTTTACTTGCGTCCGGTCGCTGTGCAGAATAAAGAAAAAACAGCTCATAAAATTGCAGAAATTTTAGATTTGTCTTATGAACGTGTTTTACAAAAAGCAAGTAGTACTAAGGTTAGTGAATGGTTGATTAAAATGCAGGTTGATAAAGAAACTGCTTTAAAATTAGTAGCAGCTAAACTTGACGGTGTTTATCTTAGTCAAACCTACGAACGTAATTATCCGATTGGCAGTGTTGGTGCACAAGTCCTTGGTATCGTTAGTGTTGATAATCACGGACAAGAAGGTTTAGAAGCATATTATAATGATGTCTTACGTGGGGTTGACGGGCGTATTGCTACTCAAAGTGATTTACGTGGAATTAAAGTTAAGGACGGACAGGAATATTATGTTCCTGCTATTGCTGGTCAAAATTTGCATTTAAATTTGGATGCTGGTATCCAAAATATTGTACAGAACGTGATAGCACGTGCCTATCAGGAACATCAAGCCAAGACTGTGGCAGCGCTAGTATATGATATTACTACCGGAGGTATTGTTGCCTCAGCAAGTGCACCATTTTATGATTTAAACGAGCAGCCACGTGATGATGTTGTGGCTTTATTGACACAAATTAAAAATTCACCAATCATCAATGTGCTTGAACCTGGTTCAACTTTTAAAATTATTACATTGGCTGCAGCCTTAGAAGAAGGAGTTGTTAGCTTGAATGACCGTTTTGGTTGTAGTGGAAGTCGTACAATTGCTGGTGAACGTATTAAATGTTGGAAAACCAAAGGGCACGGTACGCAAACATTGGCTGAAGGTGTAAACAATTCATGCAACTGTGTTTTTATGGATTTAGCTTTACGTTTGGGTGTCGAACGTTATTACAAATATTTACGTAAATTTGGAATTGGACAGAAATCAGGTGTTGATTTTTACGGCGAGCCATCTGGTTTATTGTTGAATGAAAAATACGTTCGCGAAGTTGATTTAGCACGTATTGGTTTTGGACAAGCAATTGCTGTTTCGCCAATTCAGTTTATTGCAACCGTTAGTGCATTGGTTGGTGATGGCTTATTACGCACGCCACGGTTTGTTCAGCAGGTTGGTCATCAGCGATTAAAATCTAATATTAAGGAGCGTATTGTCTCGGCACAGACTAGTGCAACACTTAGTCAATTATTGTATGGAGTTGTAAATCAAGGTAGTGGTAAGAAAGCTGCTGTTGCTGGTTATCAAATCGGTGGTAAGACAGGTACAGCACAAAAATATGCTGATGGACATATTGCTGGAGGTAAATATGTATCTTCGTTTTTAGGTTATTTATCAGTACAAAACCATCCACGGTATGCTTGTTACCTTTACGTAGATGAGCCGAGTACAGGAGTATATTATGGAAGTATTGTCGCTGCGCCTTATGTGGGGGAAATCTTTCAGCAAATTACTGCATATCAAAAATTCCCAGCAAACCCCGAATATGGAGATGGTATGGGAATCGAGATGGTTAAAGTACCGGACGTTGTGGAAATGAAGGTAGAAAATGCTGTAATGATGTTAGAAAAAGCTGGCTTCTTTGTTGAAATTGCGGGGGAAGGTGATACTGTTAATGGTTCATTTCCGGTAGTTGATACTGTTGTCAAAAAAGGCGAACCCATCGTATTGTTTACTTAAATTTGGCAATAATTAGCGTATGAACAAACAGGAATACGCTGCGTATATCAAAAAAATTACACCGAAAAGTAAAGTATGGAGTTCGCTCTTTCGTGCTTTCCTGGTGGGTGGTTTGATTTGTTTACTAGGGGAAGGTCTCGGTGCTTTGTATCAATTGTGGTTACCGGGATATGACCAAACACAAATTGGGGCATTAGTCTCTTGTTCGCTAATTTTATTGGCTTCAATTTTAACTGGGATTGGTGTTTATGATAAGATTGGCTATTTTTCCGGTGGTGGGTCGATTGTGCCGATTACAGGATTTTCTAATAGTATTACAAGTGCTGCAATGGAATTCCGTAAGGAAGGAATTATTTTTGGAACGTGTGCCAATATGTTTAAAATTGCTGGACCAGTCATCGTTGTTGGTGTCGCTATCGCAATGTTATGTGGCTTGGGATACTTTATTGTGGGGTTGTTTTTATGAGTACAATATTTTTTAAACAAAAACCAAGAATCGTTGGTTGGTATTCAGTTGCAGGTAAAAAAGAAGGTCAGGGTCCTTTGCGTGAAACTTTTTCACAAATTGTGCAGGATGAATACTTCGGTGAAAAAACTCACGAAATGTCAGAGCGTAAGTTTTTTATTACAGCAATCGAAGGTGCAATTCAAAATGCCGGTATTAAACCTGATATTGTTTTTGCTGGTGATTTATTAAATCAAATTGTCTCTTCATCTTTTGCGATGCGTGAAATTGGATTACCTTATATCGGCATTTATGGGGCTTGTTCCACAATGGCATTATCTTTGCTTACGGCAGCAACATTTGTTGATTCAGGGTTAGTGCATACAACGGTTGCTGCAGCTGGATCACATTTTGCTACTGCCGAAAGGCAATATCGTACTCCGTTAGAATTTGGAAACCAAAGGCCACCAACGTCACAATGGACCGTAACAGGTGCAGGTGCAACAGTTTTGTCAGACACTAAAACTTCTCATATAGCCGTAACCTGTGCTACGATTGGGCGAGTTATTGATTATGGCGTCAAGGATGTTAATAATATGGGCGCTTGTATGGCACCGGCTGCTGCTGATACTTTGGAACGCCATTTTCAAAACACACAGACACAGCCATCGGATTATGATGCTATATTTTCAGGTGATTTAGGACAAATCGGAGAAGAAGCTCTACGTGATTTAATGAAAGAAAAAGGTTATGACCTAGGGGAGAATTACTTCGATTGTGGGAAGTTAATTTATTACGGTGAACAAAAAGTTGATATGGGTGGTTCGGGTTGTGGATGTAGTGCAGTGACTTTGAATGGTTTTATTTTAGATAAGTTTAAGCGTGGTGAATATCACAAGGTTTTATTTATGGCAACAGGTGCCTTATTATCGCCAACAACTTGTTTCCAGGGAGAATCAATCCCAGGAATTGCGAACGCCGTTGTGATTGAGGAGGTTACAGAATGAACTTTTTATGGGCTTTTGTGATAGGTGGTTTTGTTTGTATGTTGGGACAGTTGTTGATTTTAGAAACCAATTGGACACCAGCACGAATTCTTGTGACATTTGTTATTTTGGGTGCCTTGTTGCAGGTATGTACAGTCTTTGAGCCATTAAAAAAGTTTGCAGGAGCTGGTGTCACAACACCAATTACTGGGTTTGGTGCTGGATTAGTTAAGGGGACATTTGAAAACATTGACAAATATGGTTTCTTAGGTATTTTTAGTGGTGGTTTAACGGCAATGTCGGCAGGAATTGCTGTTGCTATTGTTTCCGGTTTGGTGATTGGTATGTTATTTAAATCTCGTTCGAAATAATTGTGCCGGTCGTAATTAGAATTGCTGCCGCCGATGTTGCATTCTTAATGACACTTTTAATAACCGTGGCAGCATCAATGACATCGCAGGTTGCTGGGTTGAAGTGGTAGTTACGATTGATTTGTCGGTAGATAGCAGGCAATGCACGTTTCAAAATCTTTTCGCCAATATCTTTTCCTTTCAGGTCTTTAGCAATATTTAAGTATGTAATACCACCACCGACAACTACGCCATCGCGCATTGCATTGGTCGTGGTGGCAACTGCATCTTCGATTCTTAAACGTTTTTCCATTGTTGCCGCTTCTGTTGGGCAACCGACACTAATTAAGCCAGCTGTTGTTGTAAGATTCGCAATTCTTTCTTTTAAACGAGTGCGATGATAATCATCTTCGGCTACTGCGAGTTCGTTTTTGAGTATTTCGATATGTGATGCAAAATCATCACTTTTTTGGTCACTTAAAATAATCATCGTTTCGCCGTCAAAAATGATTTGGTTAGCGTGCCCTAGGTGTTTTACTGTAGCTTGAGATACTGTTAAATCATTCTGTGGGGAAATTAAAGTTGCGTTGGTAATTACGGCGCAATCGGTAGTTGCTGTGGAACGTACTGCCACAATTTGTAAGCCGGCTTTGGCACGGTTCAAAACTAGCGCATTGATTACCTCATTTGCATAGTCGTCGGCAACTAAGAGTAGTGCTGTTTGATTTTGCATTGCATCTTCTAAAATAGGCAAAATTTCTTGAATAGTTTTGATTGTACCGTCAGTGACTAAAACTTTTACATTATGTAGTGTTTTTGTTTGCATATAAGGTGATGTAATTGAGGCTGGTAATTTAACTCCATTAGTAAAAGTTAATTGCGTTGTTCCTGTTTGATTCATTTCTAAAGAAATTAGCCCATCTGGTCCAACTTTTGATAAAGCTTTGGCAACCATTGTGCCATCTTCTTCATTGGCACAACTATTGATTGCGACACGGCGTAAGTCTTCGTACTTATGAATTTGACGCACGTATTGTGGTAAAATTTCCAAAGCTTTTCTGGCAGCATTAAATAAAGCATCTTTCACTTTTATTGGTTGATGGCCAAATGTAATTGCGCGTCGTGCTTGGTTTGTGATTGCTGTTGCCAGTACAATTGCTGAAGTCGTTCCGTCACCAGCTTCGGTATTGGTTTTTAAACTAGCTTGTTTGATGACATCGGCACCTAGGTTTTCGTGACGGTTGGGTAGTTTAATTTCTTTGGCGATAGTTACGCCATCGTTCGTGATTAAAGGACTTCCATTATGACGGTCGATAATAATATTACGTCCGTTTGGTCCAATGGTAATTTTGACAATGTTATTTAATTTGTTAACTCCACGGTATAGTGCTTTTTGTGCTTTATTCATAAATCACCCCAATAATGTCAAAATTTTGAACTAAATATAACTTTTCATTATTTACTAAAATTTCAGCACCAGCATATTTATTGATGATAATTTTGTCGTCGATAGATACAGGTGATGCTTCACCGACTTCAATAACAGACATAATTTGGTGACGTTCTGAATTTGTCGTTGGTATGTAAATGCCTCCTTGGCTTGTTCGTTCAATGATGGGTTTGCACAAAACCCTGTCAAACAATGGTTTAATTTTCATTTCATTTTTCTCCTTGCCTGTAACATAACACGAGAAGTTAAAAAACAATCATTTTACTGCCACCTAAATTTAGGGTATAATTTAAACAATGGACTATATGCAAATGGCACTTGATTTGGCAAAGACATCACACTGTGGACGTAATCAGGTTGGTTGCGTGATGGTGCGTGATGACAAGGTTTTGGTTTCGGCCGTTAATGGTGTAGTAGAAGGTGCGGCGAGTTGTGCCGAAGTTGGTGGCTGCCTACGTGAAATTCATAAAATTCCCAGTGGGACAGCTGCTGGCTTTTGTAATGCTGTTTGTGCTGAAACGCGCTGTGTGTGTGAAGCTGCACGTGACGGAATTGCTTTAAAAGGTGCAACTGTTTATTGTTCGCATCGTCCTTGTATCATTTGTATGAAAAACTTAGCTGTTATTGGTGTTGATGCTGTTTATTATAAGTATGGTTATCCAGATAAACATAGTGATGCAATTGCTCAGTATGCTGGTTTAAAGGTGGTGCAAGTTGGCTAAGGTTCCGGTTGTTGCGTTAGTTGGACGTCCGAATGTTGGTAAATCAACTTTGTTTAATACAATTTCAGAAAATGGACACAGTATTGTCGATGATATGCCTGGTGTAACTCGTGATCGCATTTATGCTGATTGTGAATGGGCAGGTAGTAATTTTTCTTTGGTTGATACTGGTGGTGTTTCATTTGAAGAAGGTGCTTTCAATGCACACATTAAAGAGCAAGTAGAAATTGCCGTTGGCATTGCTGATGTCGTCGTTTTTGTTGTTGACGGAATGGTTGGCGTAACTGGTGACGATATGAAAGTTGTCAAGCTGTTACGCACTTATGGTAAACCATTAGTCCTGTGTGTTAACAAACTGGACAATCAACAATTACGTGATAATACTTTGGCTGAATTTTATCGTTTGGGTGTTGGAGATCCATTGCCTGTGTCTTGTGCTCAAAAAACTGGGTTAGGTGATTTATTGGATGCCATTGTGCAAAAATTACGTTTGAAAAATTTGTTACGTCCACAACCAGCAAAAGATATTAAGCGTATTGCGATTATTGGTCGACCAAATGCTGGAAAGAGTTCTTTGGTCAATGCGTTGCTAGGTGAAAAACGCGTGATGGTTAGTGATGTTGCTGGTACAACACGTGATGCAATCGATAGTCCGTTTAATTATTGTGGTAAACCATTTATTTTAACAGATACAGCTGGTATTCGCCGTAAACGCAGTGTAGAAGTTGAGACGGTCGAATATTATAGTGTATTGCGTGCAATTCATAGTATTAAAAATAGTGATGTAGTGCTGCTTGTGATTGATGCAACACAGGGTGTTACAGAACAAGACGTTCGTTTGGCTGGTTATATTCACGAAGCTGGTCGTCCGTCCGTCGTTGTTATTAACAAGTGGGATTTGGTAGTAAAGGATAGCTATACACAGTTAGAGTTTGCTAAAAAGTTAGCAGCAGATTTAGCTTTTATGCCTTACTTCCAAGCTATTTATATTTCGGCTTTGACGGGACAACGTATTGGCGAAGTAATGTCGAATGTGGAACGTGTTTTGGCTAACACTGAAAAACGTATTACGACAGGTCAGCTAAATGATTTAATTTTAGATGCCGTAGCAATGACACCACCTCCATTTAAGTCAGGTCAACGACCAAAGTTTTTGTACGCGACACAAGTTTCAGTTGCGCCACCGACATTTGCTTTATTTGTTAATAATAAAAATATTGTTGGAAAATCTTACCTTCGTTATTTAGAAAACACGCTACGTAAATCGGTTGACTTTTCAGGAACGCCTGTTAGACTTCTTTTAAGAAATCGGGAGAAAGAATAATGTTCTGGTGGTTATTTTTACTTTGTCCAATTGCGTATTTGATTGGTGGTTTTAACGTTTCAAAAACTGTAACTAAATTACGCCATGTCGATTTATCTAAAGTGGGTTCTGGTAATGCTGGTGCGACTAACGTCGGACGTGCAATGGGGTTTAAGTGGTTTTTATTGGTTACAATCTTGGAATGTTTAAAATGTGCCAGTGTTTCTGCAATTGGTTACTTGTTTGTTAGCCTTTATCAAGGTTCTTTTACTTATTATCACGAAGGTCATTATATTGTTATTTTGGCAATGGGGTTGAGTGCTGTTTTTGGTTCAATTTTCCCTGTCTGGTACAAGTTTAAAGGTGGAAAAGGTTTAGCAACATGGATGGGGTTATCTTTCTTTTTAAATCCATTAGTAATGTTAATTGTTGCTGCAATTTACATTCCTTTATTAGCAATTACCCATATTATGTCTTTGTCAACTGTAATGGGTGTTATTACTTGGGCTGTTCTTTCGTTATGGTTCGATGCTCCTTTAACCGTACCGGTTATTGTGTTGTATTGTGTTTGTGTTTTAATGATTATATATTCTCACCGAAATAATATTTTCCGTTTATTTCACGGTAAAGAAAATAAATTCATTTTAAAGAAAAATGAAGATACATCAAAGGATAATGCAACAAAATAAAAAAATCAGTTATAACTGAAAAAGTTTATTCATAATCATTGCTATGAATAATCAGGTTTTTGAAAACATTGCAACCCGTACAAATGGTGACATTTATTTGGGGGTAGTAGGGCCAGTTCGTTGCGGAAAATCAACTTTTATCACGAAGTTTATGCAACAATTGGCGATTCCAAATATTGAAAATAGTTATGAACAGCAACGTGTAATTGATGAATTACCTCAATCAGCTGATGGAACAGCCGTAATGACAACGCAGCCGAAATTTGTGCCGAGTCGCGCCGTGAATATTAAAATCGGTGATGCAAATATGCGTGTTCGTATGATTGACTGTGTTGGCTATATGGTCGATGGTGTTAGTGGTTTGGAAGAGGGTGGGCACATTCGTAACGTCAAAACGCCATGGAGTGATGTTGAAATGCCTTTTGATCAGGCGGCAGAAATTGGTACACGCAAGGTTATTATTGATCATAGTACAATTGCAGTCGTTGTGACAACTGATGGTACTATTACCGATTTACCACGTGAAAATTATCTGACAGCTGAAGCAAAAGTAATTTTTGAATTAAAACAATATGGAAAACCGTTTGTTGTAGTTGTAAACAGTAAAGAACCTAAAAGTGAAAATTGCCAAAAGGTATGCAATGAAATCCGTGAAAAGTTTAATATTCAAGTTTTAGGTTTAGATTTAGAAAATTTGGGGACGGAAGATATTACAGCAATCTTCGATGGAGTCTTGGCAGATTTTCCTGTAACTGGTTTTAAAATCAATATGCCAAAATGGTTACAAGTTATGCCAGCAAATCATCCTGTGATTGTTGATGCAGTTGAAAGGTTGCGCCGTTATACGAAAACTGTAAGACGCATTGCAGATAATAATCCTGCGACAATTTGTTCGGATAGCCCTTATTTTAGTGCAGTGGAAACTAGTGAAATTGATGTGGCAACGGGAATTATTGTTTATAATTTAGTTCCCAAAAATGATTTGTATTTCAAATTGATTTCTAAAGAAAGTGGTTTAAAGATTGAGAATGAACAGCATTTAATGGCTTACATTCAAAAGGCTGCCGGTAAGGCAAAAGAATATGATAAGTTGAAAGATGCAATCGATGATGCTGAGACCAAGGGGTATGGGGTAGTTGTTCCAACTTTGGATAGTTATAAACTGGATACTCCACGCTTGTATCGTCATGGGCGCAATTATGGTTTAAAACTGCGTGCGACTGCACCGAGTTTGCACATTATCAAGGTTGATGTTGGTACTGAAGTAACACCTACCATTGGGACACAAGAGCAATCAAAAGAAATGCTGGAATTTTTAGAAAGAGAATATCAAACTAACAAAGAAGCTGTTTGGCAAACGCCAATTTTCGGAAAGTCACTTGATGAAATTATGCAAGAAGGTGTTGGCGCAAAAATTGCTAATATGCCTGCCAACGCGATGAAACAAATGAAACGTACCATTGGCAAAGTCGTTAACAATGGCAAAGGTGGAATTATTTGTATCTTGTTATAGTCACACTTTTTTTTGCTACTGCATATAGAGTGTGGTATGATTTTTGAAAATTTCATCACGTTTTTAAGCAAAGTACTTTTCTTTTCAGGACTGGTTAACGATAAAAACTCTTTCCCTAAACCTTTGTCGAAAAAAGATGAATTGATTTATTTTCAAAAATTTTGGCAGGGTGATATGGCGGCTAAGGATGTTTTAATTCGTCACAATTTGCGCTTGGTTGCGCACGTGGTGAAAAAATATAATGGTGCAGCCGAAGCTGATGATTTAATTTCTTGTGGCACGATTGGTTTGATTAAAGCCATCAATTCTTTCAAAGCCGACAAGGGAACACAAATATCAACATATGCTTCACGTTGTATTGAAAATGAAGTTTTGATGTTTCTTCGTGTTTCTAAAAAACATCAACAAGTTGGTTCATTGAATGAAAGTTTAGGCGATGACCACGACGGTAATGAAATTTCGTTAGTTGATATTATCACCGAGGACCGTGAGCATTCTGACATTGACATTGCTATGCATCAACACTTATTAAAAAAGCTGGTTATTGAGCTGCGTAAATATTTAACCGACCGTGAATTTAAAATTATCAGTCTGCGCTATGGGTTAAATGACCACATTGCATTACCACAACGTGAAGTTGCTAAACAGTTAAATATCAGTCGTAGCTATATTTCACGCATTGAAAAACACGCCTTAGAAGTTGCTCAAAAAATTGTGCGACAACCGGCTTTTAATGATTTTCGTTAAGTTTATTCTTTGTTTTTAGTGGCAGTTACTTGTGGTAACTGCTTTTTTTTGTGCTATGGTCTATAAGTCTTCACTGTCATCATTCAAAGCATCCCAATACGAAATTGTTTGTAAATGTCGTGGTGTTGGACTCCGTGCTTTGCGTTGCTGCACTTTTTTTTGTGTTTTTGGCACTTTGGGGACAAACGTAAAGTTGATAGGAAAAACGGCTAGCAAGATTAGCGCTATCAAACTCGCAACAGAAGCAATTAAACAAATGTAAAAGTACAAAGGATACATTGCACCATAGTAAGTGGTTTAACGGAGAAAATTATGGAAAATGATGTCATTAATTTAAAAAGTTTGTCAGGAGATGCGCCGTTATTACTTTATAATGATTGGCCTAATTTAACTATTAAACAACAAATTCGTCGGTCAAGTAAGAATGAAGGCACCCAGTTAAAAAGCCAGCCACGTCAACACCAGAAGCAATTAGCCTTTCATCAATCGTTAGCGAAAAGCCGTTTTGTCTTTGGTGGGAATCGTACTGGTAAAAGTGTTTGTGGCGCGATGGAAACTATTTGGTATGCTACCGGACTCCATCCCTTTGTTAAAATTGACCACGCTTGTGATGGATGGGTTGTTAGTCTCACACGACAAGTTCAACGTGACGTTGCGCAAGCCAAAATTTTACAATATTTGCCACCCGAGTGGATTATAAAAACAGTAATGGTATCCGGCAGTTCATTTGCACCAGCTCACGGAGTGATTGATTTTATTTTGGTGCGTAATATATTTGGGACTGTAAGTAAAATTGGTTTTCGTAATTGTGAGCAAGGTCGGGAACGTTTCCAAGGTGTTTCACTGGATTATGTTTGGTTTGATGAAGAACCACCGGAAGATATTTATGATGAGTGTTTATTGCGTTTATTGGATCGTGGTGGTGTGCATTGGGTGACAATGACCCCGTTGAAAGGTCGCAGTTGGGTATATGAACGAATTTATTTAAGGCAAGAACGCTTAGCTGAGTTAGCGTGCTTTTGGATGAGTTGGGATGATAATCCGTATTTAACACAGGAAGAAAAACAATTCTTAATCGCAAATTTATCGCCAGATGTTTTGGAAAGTCGACAACACGGACACTTTGTGGCTGCAGAAGGTTTGGTTTTCCCTAATTTTGATTCAGCAAATATTATTGAGCCGTTTCTCATTACGGAGCCAGATGGTTATTATATTGCGATTGATCCTGGATATCGTAATCCAACCGGAGTATTGTGGGTAGTAACGATGGGCGAAAATCTTTATGTCGTTAGCGATTATGAAGTTGCCGGAAAAACTGTCGCAGAACATAGTGCAGCAATTATAGAACGAACTTCCGAGTTAGGTTGGGATTTGACCAAAACACGAATTTTAATTGATAGCGCTGCAAATCAAAAAACATCTGCCTGTGAGGTTTCAACAGCGATGCAATACCGTAATTACGGTTTATGCGTTGATAGTAATGTTAATAAAAATCTTGCGCAAGGTTTATTAGAAATGAAAACACTAATGAAAAATGCCGAAGGGAAGCGTAGTCTTTTTGTCTTTAAAAACTGTGTTCATTTAATCAGTGAATTGCGTGGTTATTATTGGGGCGATGGGGAACATCCACAGAAAGTTAACGATCATACAATAGATGCGTTGCGTTATATCGTGATGGATTGGCAACGTACCAATCACGAACAAGTGATTTCATTAAATAGTTTAGGGCAAGCAAAAAAAGATTTAATCAAAAGACTGGCAGGAAAACGATTAATGTCGAAAAAGTTGTGATTTAATGTGGGTGTGGAGGAGAAATGCAAAGCAAACAAAGTAAACGTCAAATCATTGATGCAATCATAAACGATTATGAAGCACGCAAGGAAGCACGTATTGGTTTAGAAAATAAATGGAAAAACAATTTGAACTTTTACAATGGAGAACAGTATGTTGATTACACAAAACAGTACTACTGGCAATCAACCGAAAGTTTTAATCATATTGGACCTTTGGTTGAAAACCGTTTGTCGATTTTAGCAGAAGTACAACCAGAAGTAAACGATGAATTAGTTAGGGCTGTTTTTGAGAAAATTCGTTTTAAACGTTTAATTGAAGAAGGGAATTTTTGGCAAGAGGTAACTGGTTCCGTTTTTTATAAAGTTGCTAAAGTTAATCAAGAACCTGTTGTCACTGTTTGTTCGCCTTTTGAAATTTATCCTGATAAATTAGATGTTTCTAACTTAGCTGAAATTGGTTCAATTATTCACGCCAAAAAGGTTGATAATCAGTTAGTAATTGAAAAATGGACACGTGAACGACTAACAATCATTCGCGACCAAAGTTTGGTATATGATGGTCCATTGCCTTATCCTTTTCCTTTTGTTCGTGGGACGAGCGAATTAGTCGCAGGACAATTTTTTGGTAAGTCTGTCGTTGATCGTGTGATTCCTGTTCAACGTGCGTATAATGCCATTAAAAATCGTCGCGCCGAATTTATGAGTCGTATGGCTTGTGGGGTAGTCGCTGTGGAAGATGGCAGTGTGGATATTGATAGTTTGGAGATTGATGGATTATGTCCAGGTAAAATCATTGTTTATCAACAAGGTTACCGTGAACCTAAATTTATGGAAGCAGGAATTATTCCAGACGAATTGACGAAGGAAGAAGATCGTTTATTGACAGAATTTAACACAATTAGTTGTGGTGGTGATTTATTAACTAATCTGGCAAGTCGTGCTTCTGTCGGTGAAGGTACGTTAAACATTTATAATGAATTAGTAAAACGTCAATTACGTCGACCAATTCAAAGTATCGAAGATGTATATGAACAAGTCGGCCAAAAAATCTTAGCAATTTTAGGAGTGGAAAATGGCAGAACAAAATAATCTTGAAAATCAAAATAGTGAAGAAGTAACTTTGGAACAAGCCGAGATACAACCCGTTGTGGATATCAAAGCACTCCAAAAATCTTATAGTGAATTGCAAAGTGCGTTCACAAAAAAGTCACAAGCTTACAAAGAACTGGAACAGAAAATAAACTCCATGCCCAGCCGGGAGGATATTATTCGGGAGTATTTATTAGAACATAACAGCGTGGAGGCGCCTGCGGTGTTAACCAGTTCTTCGTCGGCTTTTGATTTTGCTAAAGCGAAAAAACCAACAACTTTGGTGCAAGCCGATCGGTTGGTTTGTGAATATTTCAAAAAAGGAGTTCTAAAATGATTACAATTGCAACAGCAGAAAATGCGTTAAAAAATATCTATTTAGATACAGTGATTAACGACATTAATAAAAAAACGAACCCATTTTTAACAATGGTAGAAGAAAACACTCGCACAGCAAGTGGTAAAAATGCTAAGGTAAGTATTCGTTATGGACAAGCTGCAGTTGGTGCTGGTACGGAAACAGGAGATTTACCAGTTGGTGATGGTCAAAAATCAATTGAATTGTCTGTGCCATTAAAAAACTTATATGGTACTTTCCAAATCAGTGATAAAGCCTTAAAAGCAGCGTCATTAGATCCAAATGCCTTTGCTTCTTTGTTGGGTGGCGAAATGCAAAATTTGGTTTCAGCTGCACAAAACAATTTAACCAATATGCTTTATGGCGATGGTTCAAAAATGTTAGCAGTTTTTGATTATACTGCATTCGAAGATGGCGAACGTAAAACCATCAATGTTGGTAAAAAATACATCGATAACTTCGTTCAAGGAATGCAAGTGGTTATTGCAAGCAATACTGGTATAGGTATTACTGATCCAGATGGCGATAATTTGATTGCAGAAATCAATGTACCTGCATGCACTATTACTTTGAGTGAAGGTTTATTGGATAGCAATGCTGACCGTTTCTATATTTATGCTGTCGAAGAAGAAAAAACTAATATGAATGGTATTGATACTATTTTCTTGCACAATTTCTATGGTGCAAATGTTAATCGTAATCCGGAAATTATTCCTTGTAACTATCGTGATAATAGTGCTGAATTGCGCGTTTTAGACGAAGAAGCTGTCTTGGAATTTATGGATCTTTACGAAGAACATTGTCAAAGTATGCCTGCAGATATTTTATTAACACATCCACGTGTTAAGAAATCTATCTTTGAATCATTGAAAAGTACACGTTCAAATATTGCCACAGCTGAATTAGCTGGTGGTTTCCGTGGGTTCACTTTCAATGGTATTCCACTTTACAGTGATGTAAGATGTAAAGCAGGTAACTTATATGCCTTGAACAGCAAATCATTTGCAATGCATCAACTTTGTGATTGGACTTGGTTATCAAACGAAGATGGCAGCATCTTGAAACAACAACCGGGTAAAGCTAGTTATATGGCTACCTTAGTTAAATATGCTGACTTGATTTGTGATAAACCATTCTTGCAAGGTCGTTGCAGTGGCTTCTCGGCTTTGAAATGGAAAGCGGAGTAATGTAAATGCAAAAAATTTATCATGACCTATTTCATATTGCTGAACGCATATTACAAATTGATCCGTTTTACGAAATTTTCTGGAATGGTGAGTTTGCAAGGTTTGAAGTATTTTGGCATGGTAAATTAGCGTTCGTCGTCCCGTTCGATGCCTTAGATGTTCGTACCTTGCTATATACGCAACGTACGCGACGCGAAAATGCTGATGACATTGAACGGGAGATTGACGAAGGCAATGCAGCTGTTTTTGAAGCACAAGCAAAAAAAATTCAGGCGATGAAAGCCAAAATAAAGGACTATGTAAAATATGATTATGAAAGATTTAATTAGTAGTGCCAACGAAATTCTTGGCTTAACGATTGATTGGCAAGATACAAGTAAAGACGATAACTACCAACAATTATTTGCTTGCGCACGTTTAGTTCTCAATTCTTTAATGGGAGTTTGGGCAGTTTCGGATAGCACAAGAATTGTGCCTGAAGATTATGGTTTAGACAATGCAACTGTGATTTATGGTGTTTTGTCAGAATACGCATTTGTCGCAGGTATGTTTAACGAATGGAAAGTTTGGCAAGAAAAATACAACGCAGGTTTGTTTAAGGCTCAGCATGGTAAATCCCGCATTATGCCAGTTCAATAACTACCGGAGCGTTCGTTTTAACTTGGACAACTTCGCCTTGCCCGTAGTTGGTACCAAAAAGAAAAATACGATTTACACAAATTATCTTGAAGGATTAAAAGGCACTCAGCAATTAACACTCAAACAACCACAACCAACTTATGGTTATGATCATGCTGTGCAATGGGGATTTTATATTTTTGCTTCTAATGACGAAGGATTATTCTTTGCCAATAAATACAAAAAAGAATTTGAACCATTAGACCAGTTAGTCTTTCCACGACAAATTGCCGTATCAAATGATCGATTGTTTTTGTTAGGATTAGATCGTGATCGCATTACTTATTCGGTTGATTTAATGGGTGAGTGGGCAAATGGTACTTTCTTGGAAGATGCAGTATTTATTCCAGCAGACTATGGATTGTGTTTAGATATTCGTCCGTATCGTGGAAAACTATTGGCTATCTGTGAGAATGGCTTATTGACAATTAGTCGTACATTTGTTTTGGAGCACTTATCAGATGACAGCGATATTTTAAAAGCTAACTTAGTTGAAGGTAATAGTTGTTGTTGGGAAAGTGATTGGTTTAGTCTTGGGTATGCGACGAACACACAAACTTTGCGTGAAGTTTTTTTAAAGACTAATACAAATTTAGTATTGACGATTACTTCAAATCGTACCAAGCGTAATATTCAGGTTAAGCCAGCCAATGGTGTGCAAAAAATAAAAATTAACTTAAATGGTGATCAGTTTAAGTTGGCACTCTTAATACCAAATGAAGATGCAACAGATGTGTTGGTGTCGGATTTATCGGCAATTGTCGCCTACGGTAAAAAGGGGTAATTTTAATGAAAGCATGTGTAGTCAAATTTTTCAAAAGACTTTGGTCAGTTCTTATTCATCTTTTTTGTTTCATTCATGCTAAACGAGAAGAGGCGATTGAAGAAGAAAGTGAATAAAAAATTGCACAAGTTCTGAACTTATGATAAAATGACATTTATGGATAATAAAAAATGGACAACAACGATTGGTAATCGTACAGTAACTGTGGAAACAGGCGCTTTATGTGGATTGGCACATGGAACATGTTTAGTTAGTTGTGGTGAAACTGTCATTATGGCAAACGTAACAATGGCAGACCAACCACGTGATGGAATTGACTTCTTTCCGTTAGGCGTAGATTTCCAAGAAAAATTATATTCAGTGGGTAAAATTCCTGGCGGATTTACAAGGCGTGAAGGGCGTGGTGGCGACAAGGCAATTTTGACAAGTCGTTTAATTGATCGTCCTTTGCGTCCTTTGTTTGATAAGAACTTACATAATGATGTGGCAGTGGTTGTGACAACCTTGTCAGTCGATCCTGATGTTGCACCTGAACCTTTGGGTATGTTAGCTTCATCTGTTGCTTTAACAATCAGTGACATTCCTTGGAATGGACCTACCGGTGCAGTACAAGTTGCACGTGTTGATGGTAAATTTATTTGCAATCCAACAGCTTTAGAACAAAGTCAAAGTGATTTGCATTTAACGGTCAGTGGTACAAGTGAAGCAGTCTTGATGGTTGAGGCTGGTGCAAATGAAGTTACTGAAGCTGATATGATTGATGCAATTATGTTTGCTCACGAGGAAATTAAAAATTTATGCGAATTCCAAAATAACATTGCAAAAAAAGTTGGTAAAGAAAAACGTAAAGTTGCGTTGCATACAATTGACAGTAAATTAGAAGAACAAGTTCGTTCTTTTGCAACAAGTTTCATTGAAACAGCTTTAAAAGAAACAGACACCATTAAACGTCGTGTTGAAGAAGATAAAGTAGAAACAATTGTTGCTGATCAGTTCGCTGACATTTGGGAAGAGAGTAAAGCAGATATCATTCAAGTAATGAACAAAATTAAAAAAGAAGTTGTTCGTGAAAAAATCTTGAATCAAGGAATTCGTCCTGATGGACGTGGCACAAAGGATATTCGTCCAATTTGGGTAACAACAGGTTTGTTGCCGCGTACTCACGGTTCAGCTGTGTTTACTCGTGGTAATACACAAGTCTTGAACGTTTGTACTTTGGGTATGTTGAGTGATGCGCAAAAATTAGATGGTATTGATGATGAAGAAGCAAAGCGTTATATGCATCAATACAATATGCCACCTTATGCTACTGGGGAAGCACGTCAATTACGTGCACCTGGTCGTCGTGAAATTGGACACGGTGCTTTGGCTGAACGTGCTTTGATTCCTGTTTTGCCAAGTGAAGAAGAATTCCCTTATGCAATTCGTACCGTAAGTGAAGTTTTATCAAGTAATGGTAGTTCATCAATGGCTTCTGTTTGTGGTAGCTCAATGTCGTTGATGAATGCAGGTGTTCCAATTAAAGCTGCAGTTGCTGGTATTGCAATGGGTTTAATTAAAGATAAAAATAGCCGTAAAGTAGCAGTTTTAACTGATATTCAAGGTGTTGAAGATTTCTACGGAGATATGGACTTCAAAGTTGCGGGAACTGAAAAGGGTATTACTGCAATTCAAATGGATATTAAGATTGCTGGTATTGATAAAGAAATCATTACAACAGCTTTAGCACAAGCACGTGAAGGACGCTTGAAAATCTTAAAAATTATGAATGGTGAGATTAAAGCACCAGCAAAAGAAATTTCTAAATATGCACCTAAAGTAATTACTTTCAAAATCAATCCAGAAAAAATTAAGGACGTTATCGGCAGTGGTGGAAAGATGATTAACAAAATCATTGAACAAACTGGGGTTAAGATTGATATTGAAGATGATGGAAGTATCTTTATTGGTGGTTCAGACTCTGTAATGGTTGAAAAAGCTAAAGCAATTATTGCTGACATCGTATTAGAACCTGAAGTAGGTCAAGTGTTTGAAGGTTCTGTTGTGCGTATTTTGGATTTTGGTTGCTTTGTTAAAATAACCGAAACTTTGGAAGGAATGGTTCACATTTCTAAACTTGCAAAAGAACGTGTTAATAAAGTAGAAGACGTTGTTAAAGTTGGCGATAAAATTAAAGTCAAAGTTATCAAAATTGACGAAAAAGGTCGTGTTGATTTACAACGCATTGTTCCACCTACAACTGTAAAAGACGAGACAGCGAAGTAATTTTCCAGCTGTTAGTTGTATAGTGAGCAATTATTTGAGCAAAACTTTGCATAGTGGCGACAGTTGGCTTTAGGGCTATAATGTCGCCATTTTGTATGTTGTAAGTTGCGTATGATAGAACCAGGTTGCTATCGGCTTTTCCCCAGTCAATCATCGTTTCACGGTTGGTTGGTAAAACAGTGGTGTAGCCAAGATTGCTTGCCATTGCAATTGTGTGTTTGTTGAAACTTCCAGTTGGTGGAGTGAATGTTTTCATTCGGATATTTGTTAAAGATTTAATTAGTATATCACCTAAACGAATTTCGTCGTAAATTAGATTTTTATCAGCAAGATTAAGTGAAATATTCGAAAAGCCATAATTACCGATTTCGTGCTTTTGTTTCAGTGTTTGTAATAATTCTAAGTTGTTAATTGCCGATGTGCCTGTAAAAAAGAAAGTTGCTGATGCTTCGGCCTTGTCAAGAGTGTCTAAAATGTTTGTTAAATTATTCGCTAGTTCTGGCTCGTCAATGATAAACATTAGACCAATTTGTGAATGCTTACGGTCGCCATTTGTTAATGGTGCGCTTACACTAAGGTAAGTGTTGCTTACGTTGATAGTACTCACAAAGAAGCCAAGGACGCATAAAATACAACAGATAATTGCGTTAGAGATTACAATTTTTTTATTTTGCATCTTACTTTATCATATTATGATTTGCATAATTTTATGATTTTGGCTATCATATCGTTATGGAAACTATTTTAAAAACTTACTCAAATGGTATGCGTTTGATTGTAACACCGATGGCTGACTTTAAGAGTGTGGCTTTTAGTATGTTGGTTATGGTGGGGAGTGGTGACGAAACAAAATCCGAAGAGGGGTTATCACACTTCTGCGAACATATGTTATTTAAGGGGACAGATTTACGTACTGGTCAACAAATTATCAATGAATTTTCTGATTTAGGTGTTCCTTATAATGCTTGGACCAGCGAAAGTGCAACTTGCTATCATACGAAAGCAATCGCTAAAAATATTGAAAAATGTGTTGATTTGTTTTCGGATATGTATTTTAATACTAAATTTCAAGAAGAGGATTTCGACAAGGAAGGGGATGTTATTGTTCAAGAAATTGCAATGCACGAAGATAATCCTAACTCTGTTATGTATGATAAATTGAATCAAGTTTTTTATCGCGATACAAAATATGAACACCCTGTAGCAGGATATGCTAAAGCGATTAAACAATATCAACCTCAAGATATTTATAATTTTATTAAAAAACATTATATTGCCAAGAACACAATCCTTGCTTTCGCCGGAGATATTACGGTAGAACGTGCCGAAGAATTAGCGACTAAATATTTTCTGTCAAAATTGCCAGTTTATGAAGAACCAATTGCACCAAAACAACGTGAAAATATTCCAGCAATTAAACCTGTTCCATCACGTTTGCATGTCAAAAAAGATACAGAACAACAACATGTAGCTTTGGCAATTCCTGTTTGTAATCAATACCATCAGGACCGTTTTGCTTTGTGTTTGTTCGGTCTCTTGTTCGGTGGTGATATGAGTAGTCGATTGTTTGTCAATGTCCGTGAAAAACTAGGTTTGGTATACTCAATTCACTCCGAATTAGAAGTTAGTGATATTGGTGGCAATCTTAAAGTTGTTTTTTCTTGTACACCACAAAATACACAAAAAGTTATTGATGTTGTCAATCAAGAAATTCAAAAATTATTAAAAGATGGTATTACGGAAAATGAATTAGTGAAATATCGCAACCAATGGCATATGCAACGTTTGTTTGGCAGTGAAAATACAAGTAAAATTAACAGTCGTATGTTGGAAGTTGTTGCTATTCATAATGAAGTACTTACTATTGAAGAAGAATTAAAAATTGTTGACGCTATTACAGTGGCTGATGTTAATGAGGTAATTAGAAAATACTTAAACACAGACCAAATTATTACAGTTATAGTTGGTAAATAATATTTTACGAAAATCAAAAATTTGTTTATAATTTAAGATAATGGACGGTACTATCCATCGAACTAAGTTGCAGAAAGAAAAACGCTCTTTTCCTTTGGGCGAGGTTATTATTTGGGCTTCTGGAATTGTTGCTTTATTGATGCTGTTTCGTTTGGGTGGATTTGTTACGGATTTCTTGTATGGTGTTACCGGAATTTACACATTCTGTTTGTTTATTGTTGCCATGATTTTGGGTTTATGTATGCGTAATGGTAAGCGCATTCGTTTTGATCAGCAATACTTATGGGGTGCTTTGGTTATGCTGTTTGCGTTTTTTACTGCGATGCATGTTGGCTTTACGCAGGCAGCAGTTAGTGGTGGTGAAAGTTCAAACTTAAGTAGTTACCTTGATTATTGTTTTACCAATTTGACACCAGGTGGAGCACTGTTTGCTTTACCTTCTTATCTTTTGTTAATTATATCAGGTATTGTTGGCACGTATTTGTTGTTAAGTGTGATTTTCTTAGTTGGTCTGGGACTGGTGGTAAATCGTATCATTGTAAAACATCGCGAAAATCATCTCATATCTTTAGAAACGCGAAGTACGGAAGAACCAACTGTTAATAATTTTGCACTAACAACGGCAGAACTATACGAGAAATTGCAGGCAAGTAGTAAAGAGATTATGCGTGAAAATCGTCGTGAATTTGATGCGAACAAAAGTTTACTTGGATTAGGTGCGTTGCCGAAAGAAGAAACTCACAAAACTAAAGCAGATAGTCCGGTCGCATTAAAAAATCTTACAACGCCGGATGGTGTCAACCAAGCTTCGGCAATGGCGTCGAATAATGGTGTAATGGGTGGGTTAAGTATTTATAACAATGGGGTGGCTATTCCTTGGCAAAGTGTTGATAGTTCGGCTTGGTCTAACCCACAGCCGGTTACTCCTGCGCCAATGCCAACTCAAGTAATGCCAACAATGTCAATGCCTTCAACTCCAACATATCCATATATGCAACCAAACACTATGCCATTTCAAAATATGGGTGGGGCGGCACAGTCAGTAGCTCCAACCAGTCCGTGGCAACCAAATGGTATGCAGTGGCAAGGTGCGAATACAGGTATGAATTGGACCCCACCAAACCCAGCGGCTAACAATGTTTTTGGTAATTCCGAGCCACAAACTAACCCAGCGACAAATCGTCGTCGTAATTCATCGGTTATCCAAAATTTAAATAACCAAACATCATTAACTTTGGATATTCCATCGCCAACGCCGGAAACTGCACCAAAAGATACGTTTAAGAACAAACGTTATTACAAACCAACATTAGATTTAATTCATACTCAAAGTATGGATTTAAGTGAATTTAATGTTGAAGCTAGTGAAAAAGAAGCTAAATTAAATCAATTGTTTCAACAGTATAATGTACGTGCGCGCGTTCATAGTTTTAGTGTTGCTCCTGCTGTTACACGTTTTGAAATTGTACCAGAAATGGGAACACGTGTTTCGCAAGTGGAAAACTTACGCGATGATATGAATTTTGTACTTAAGACCAATAATACGCGTATGGAAAGCCCAATTGAAGGTAAAAATGCAATTGGTATTGAAGTTCCTAACCACACGATTGGTACTGTTTCAATTAAAGATTTGTTGGGTTCACGTGAATTCTTAACGCACAAAAGTCCTTTAGCTATCTGTGTTGGTAAAAACATCAATGATGAACCAGTTATCGCAGACTTAGCAGAAATGCCGCACTTGTTGGTAGCAGGAACTACAGGCTCAGGTAAATCGGTTTGTATCAATACAATTTTGACAAGCTTGATTTATAAAACCAGTCCGGAAGAATTGAAATTGTTGTTGATTGATATGAAGGGTGGTGTTGAATTGGGTATGTACAACGGCTTGCCACATATGCTTGTTGAAAGATGTATTTCAAATGCGACTCATGCCGTTAATGCTTTTAAATGGTTGATTCGTGAAATGGACCAACGTTATGATTTGTTACAGGGACAACATGTTAATAATATTGCTCTTTATCATTCTTTGCCTGGTTATAAGAGTGGGGAAATCCCTGCAATGCCATACATTGTAATGGTTGTTGATGAAACAGCAGATTTAATGTCGCGTAATAAAAAAGAGGTTGAAGATAGTATTCAAAACTTGGCACAAAAAGCACGTGCTGCTGGTATACATATTATTTTGGCAACCCAAAGACCCAGTGTTGATGTTATTGGTGGTGTTATTAAAGCCAATATCGGTACGCGTATTGCGTTCCGTGTGTTAAGTGGCTTTGATAGCCGTACTATTTTGGATACTGTGGGTGCTGAAACTTTGATGGGACGTGGTGATATGTTGTTTATGACAGCCAAAGGCATTGAACGTGTTCAAGGATGTTATATGACCAATGACGAAATTCATCGTGTAACTGGCTATGTTCGTGAAAAGAATCCACCAGACTATAATCGTGAGATTGAAGACTTAATCTTAAATGGTATTCCCGATGGCAGTATGACAAGCTTCGATGATGACGGTGGTGGAGTTAGTGAACAAGACCCTAAACTTGTGGCGATTTTGCGTTATGCTGTGCGTGAAAATAATATTCGACGTACTTTATCAATTTCAGAAATTCAACGTAAATTCTCTGTTGGTTTTGGTCGTGCTGGTCGTATTATGGATCAATTAGAGCGAGCTGGTTTTGTGGGGGCTGATTTCGGTAATGGTAAAGCTCGTGAAGTTATTGCGACACGTGAACAGGTTGCAGAACTTTACGGATTATAGTAAACTATCTACAATGGACAAGAATTTTGATTTCAAAACTTGTGAAGCTTATTACAATGCTAAATGGATTGATAATAATGTTTTTAAGGCTCAAGTAAACCGTGATAAAAAACCATTCACTGTTATTATGCCTCCACCCAATATTACAAGCAAGTTGCACATTGGTCATGCTTTTAATTCGACGATTATTGATGCGTTAGTTCGTTTTAAACGTATGCAGGGTTATGAAGCTTTAATGTTGCCTGGCGCTGATCATGCTGCGATTGCAACCGAAGCCAAGGTTGTGGAAGAGTTAAAAAAAGAAGGTTTAACTAAACAAGATTTAACTCGCGAACAATTTATGGAACGCATTCAAAATTGGTATGACCACTATCAAGCAATTATCTGCAACCAGTTTAAACGTTTGGGTTTGTCTTGTGATTGGTCACGTTTTACCTTTACAATGGAAGACCATTGCAAGGAAGAAGTAAATAAAGCTTTTCATCGTTTATATCAAGATGGTTATATTTATCAGGGCGAACGTATGATTAACTGGTGTCCGTATTGTCATACTGCATTGTCTGATATTGAAGTAGAGTATAGTGAAGTCAAACGTAACATTTGGACTATTCAATATGGTCCATTACGTGTCGCAACAACTCGTCCCGAAACGTTATTTGGTGACGTGGCTGTTGCTGTCAATCCAAATGATAAACGCTATCAAGATTTAATTGGTAAGACCGTGCCATTGCCTTTAACTAATCGTGAAATTCCAGTAATTGCCGATGATTCAGTTGATATGAAGTTTGGTACTGGGGCAGTAAAAGTTACACCGGCACATGACCATAATGACTATGAAACGGGAGAACACCATAACTTACCACATTTAAAAGTGATTGATGAAAATGGCTTGATGTGTGGTGACGTCGGTAAATATGTGGGTATGACAATCTCAGATGCGCGTGCTGCAGTTGTTGCTGATTTGGAAGCAAGTGGTTTGTTGATTGCAACCAAAGAACATATTTCGAATGTCGGACAATGTTATCGTTGCCACCAAACGGCTGAACCTTCAATTTCAAAACAATGGTTTGTTAAAATGCACGACCTTGCGCAACCAGCAATTCAAGCTTTGAATAATGGTTTAAATATTGTTCCCAAAAAATTTCAAAAAATGTATTTGAACTGGTTGACGAATATTAAGGACTGGTGTATTTCTCGTCAGTTAATTTCTGGGCATCGTATTCCAATTGAATGTGAAACCGATGTATTGGATACTTGGTTCTCATCAGCTTTGTGGCCATTTGTTACCTTGAATAAAAATCAAGAAGATTTCAATTATTTTTATCCTACCGATGTTTTGGTTACGGCTTATGAAATTATCTTCTTCTGGGTTATTCGTATGGTTTTCTCTGGACTTTATCACACCAAACAATTGCCATTCCATACTGTTTTATTTCATGGTTTAGTTCGTGACAGTCAAGGACGCAAAATGAGTAAATCATTGGGTAATGGCATAGACCCAATTGATATCATTGAACAATATGGCTGTGATGTTTTGCGTTATTCATTGTTGTTTGGTTCAAGTTTGGATCGTGACCCAAACTATGGTGACGAAAAAATTACTAAGGCTCGCTATTTTATGAATAAAATCTGGAATGCGACGAAGTTTGTTTTGATGCATAAAGATAACGAACTGTTGGTAAGTGCTTTGGAAAGTTTCTTGAAATTATTACATCCAATTGCACCATATATTACGGAGCAAATTTGGCACGAAATAGGGCACGATACCGAATTGGCATTTGAACCTTTTCCGACACCGATTAAAGGTAAAAAGCATTGGATGTTGACTAGTTTGAATAAAATCATTCGTACAATCACGCGTCGTTACGAGAAATATGAATTTGGTATTGCTGCGAATGAATTGCAACAATGGTTCTGGACTGATTTCTGTGATAAATATATCGAAGAATGTAAAGACAAACCAAAGCCTAAAGTTGAAAAGGTCGAAAAACCTGTTGATACACAAGCACAAGCTGAGTTCTATCGTGCCGAAATCGCAAGGGCATCGCGTATGTTAAATAATCCAGGATTTATGGCTAAAGCTCCTGCCGAACTTGTACAACAAGAACAAGAGAAACTTGCCAGGTTCCAGGAACTGTTATATAATTTGACTGGTGAAAGATAATCGTAGTACTTATTTCGTTGCCGATGAGATAACACGCAAGATTATATTGCTGTTTATTTTTGAGAAAATGGAAATTCCATTGTCGGAAAATACTTTATCGGAAATTATTATGTCGAATCCGGACTTGATGTCTTATATGGATTATCGCGAAGCGTTGGCAAAGATTGTTGATGTTAAATTTGTTGTTGCCAAGACGGTTTCTGGGGATTTAATGTATCAATTGGCAAAAGACGGCCGTGATTGTTTAGCTCACTTTTGGACAAAAATTCCTGCGTCCATTCGTGAAAGTATCATTAAATATACTGATGAAAACAAATTACGTATGAAACGTAGTCAAGAGTATCGTATTGATTACTATAAAAATACTGATGGGACACAAACGGTAGTTTTGATGATTAAAGATTACACGGGTCCGCAAAATCTAATGAAACTGGAATTAAGAGTACCTTCTCGTGCCGATGCGATTCGTGCAGCAGCACGTTGGAAAGATAAAGCACCAGAAGTTTTTGAATATGTCTATAATCATTTAGTAGAACAGGAGGATCATGAAGATGAGAGAATTTAGTTATAGTCCCAAAGGGGTTTGTAGTATGCAGATTACATTCGAACTTGATGAACAAGATGTTGTTCATAACGTACGTTTTTTAGGTGGATGTCCAGGAAATACCATCGGGATTGCAACTTTGGCAGAAGGTCAAAAAGCGCAGGATTTAATTACTAAGTTGGAAGGCGTTGATTGTCGAGGTCGTGGTACAAGTTGTCCTGATCAATTAGCTAAAGCATTAAAACAAGCATTAACAGCCTGAACGTTTCGACTTGACACAAAAAAGTTTTCTTTTCAATAAGATAAACTGATGGATAGTCAACAAATGGTAAATGATTTGTTCGAGCAGTATTTGACTGGGCAAGATTTTGTCGAGAAAAATAACGCAAATATGCAACGCTCGGTGGCAGGTTTGAATCTGCATTTGCGAGAATCAGTTACGAGTCAGTATTGGTTAGATCAAGTTTATTCGCCTGAGATTGCTGTTGCCCACAAGCAGGGACGGTTTCATATTCACGATTTAGGTTTTTTCGGTCCATATTGTGTTGGTTGGGATTTACGACAGTTGTTAACTTTGGGGTTTACTGGTGTGCCTGGTAAGATGTCGGCAGCGCCAGCTAAGACTTTACAAAGTGCATTAAATCAAATTGTGAATGCGACTTTTACTTTTCAGGGGGAGACGGCAGGAGCACAAGCTTGGTCGTCCTTTGATACTTATTTAGCACCTTTTGTGCGTTCGGATGAGTTGGATGATGCAACCTTAGAACAGATGATGTATGATTTCATTTTTAATCTTAACGTGGCGACCAGAAGTGGTTTCCAGTGTCCATTTTCAAATCTAACCTTAGATGTTTGTTGCCCAAATACCTTGCGTGATGTTCCTGTTCTGATTGGTGGTGAAGTTCAAGCTACAACTTATGGCAATTACCAAGTTGAAATGGAAAGGCTGGATTTGGCTTTTTGTAAAGCAATGTTAAAAGGGGACAGTCAAGGACGTGTCTTTTCTTTTCCAATACCAACCATAAATATTACTCAGGAAACCGATTGGCAAAGTCCGGTAATGACACAAATTGTTAAAATGGCGGCAAAGTATGGAATTCCCTATTTTGCAAACTTTGTTAACTCGGATTTGAATCCGGAAGATGCCACATCAATGTGTTGTCGTCTGCGATTGGATTTACGAGAACTACGAAAGCGTGGCGGTGGTTTATTTGGGTCTAATCCCTTAACTGGCAGTATTGGAATTGTAACTTTGAATTTGCCACGTTTGGGTTATGAAGCGAAAGATGAAGAGGATTTTTTTGTTCGTTTAGGGTGTTTGACAGATTTAGCGCAACAGAGTTTAGAAGTTAAACGTAAAATGATCGAAAAACAGACGGATATGGGTTTATATCCATATTGTGCTTATTACTTGCAAGGGATTAAACAACGTACAGGTGGTTATTGGAATAATCATTTTAGTACGATTGGTATCGTCGGAATGCATGAATGTCTGTTGAATTTAAAGGGTGTTGGTATTGAAACCGAAATTGGTCGTGAATTTGCGTTGCGTGTGATGCATTTTTTGCGTAATAAATTGAGTGAATATCAAAAAGCAACAGGGTATTTATATAATTTGGAAGCAACGCCGGCTGAAAGTACGGCCAGTCGTTTAGCACAACTTGATAAAAAAGTTTATCCTGATATTATTACGTCCGGAACTCCAGCAATACCATATTATACAAATAGCACACAGTTGCCCGTTGGCTATACGGATGATTTACTTTTAACATTAGATTTACAGGATGAATTGCAAGTATTATACACAGGTGGAACGGTGCTGCATTTGTATACTGGTGAGAAGTTGGATGATATTGACGCCATTAAATCACTGTTACAAAAAATTTTTCATCGCTACAGTCTACCTTATCTTTCACTAACTCCAACTTTTGCAATTTGTCCTGCGCATGGTTATTTGGCTGGTGAATATTGGCAATGTCCAATTTGTGGTGCAGTAACTGAAGTATGGAGTCGTGTAGTGGGGTTCTTGCGTCCAGTATCAAACTATCACGCAGGCAAAAAGCAAGAATATCATGACCGAAAAAAATATCAATTATTTGCTATAGGAAGTTAATTGATGAAAATTGCAGGGTGGCAAAAACTTTCATTGATTGATTATCCTGAAAAAATTGCAACCGTAATTTTTTTAGCAGGTTGTAATATGCGATGTCATTATTGTCACAATCGACATATTTTAAATCCACAGCAAAATCAATTAGACGTGAAGCCTGTGTTTAATTTTTTAAATAAAAAAAAATACTTTATTGAAGCTGTTGTTATTAGTGGTGGTGAGCCAACACTTTATCCTGATTTAATTCCGTTATTAGAACGAATAAAGCAAATTGGCTTATTGGTTAAGCTTGATACAAATGGAACTCGACCTTTGCTTGTGCAGAAAATTGTTGAATTAGGTCTTGTCGATTATATTGCTTTAGATGTGAAAGCAATGGCAGAAAAACATCAAATGATTACTGGTGCTTCCATTTGTAATGTTTTACAAACAGTAAAGTATTTAAAACAGCAAAACAAAGTTAAATATATGTTCCGTACAACCGTTAGCCCATTGCTTAACGAAGAAGATTTAATTGAAATTGGCAAAAATATTGTTAATGGAGCTCAAGTTTGGCAAATTCAACAGTGTCGCTGTGATGGTGCGTATTCCAGTCAAAAAATTAACGAAATGGCGCAAGTAGTGAAAAAGTACGTTCAACATCTAGTGGTAAGAATATAATTACGCATACAATATATTGTATAAAATAACCATTTTGTGGGTTTTTTGAAAAGTGCTATACTATAACGTATGGCAAACGAAAAACAAAGTTATGACGCAAGCAATTTAACGCTTCTAAAAGGCTTAGATGCAGTCCGTAAAAGGCCAGGTATGTACATTGGTACAACTGGTTCAAAGGGTATGCATCATTTGTTGTGGGAAATTGTTGATAATGGAATTGACGAAATTGCGAACGGTTTCGGTAGCAAGTTGACTGTTATGATTCACCAAGATAATTCAATTACTGTTGAAGATAACGGTCGTGGTATTCCTGTTGATATTCATCAAGAATTGAAAATTTCCGGTGTGGAAATGGTATATACCGAACTTCACGCTGGTGGTAAATTTGATAACAAGAATTATAGTTTCTCTGGTGGTTTACATGGGGTCGGTGCTTCGGTTGTTAATGCTTTGTCGGAATATTGCGAAGTTACAGTTTTTAAAGGTGGTAAGGAACACTACATTCGTTTCTCGCCTCATATTGATCCTGCTGATGGACAAATGCACTGGGGTGTTGCTGATGCGCCATTGAAAGTTGTTGGACGTACTCTTAAAAACGGAACACGGGTTCATTTCTTACCCGATAGTGAAATGTTTAATCACGCACAGTTTGATTACAAAATCATTTCACAACGTTTAGAAGAATTAGCTTTCTTAAATAAAGGTGCTGAAATTACTTTAATTGATGAACGTATTGCACCGGAAGATGCTGAATTCTCACGTGAATGTGTATTTAAGTTTGATGGTGGTTTGGCTGACTTTGTTGCTTATTTAAATGAAGGCAAGAATACTTTATATAAAGCACCATTCATTATTGCAGGTCAAAGCGATAAAATGCCAATTACTTTTGCAATTCAACATACGGATGGATTTGTTGAAAGTATTTTCTCTTACGTTAATAATATTCCGACATCTGAAGGTGGTACTCACGAAACTGGTTTCAAGAGTGCAATTACTCGTGCGTTTAACCAGTTGGGTAAGCAATTTGGTTTGTTTAAAGAAAAAGATAATGCTTTACAGGGTGAAGATTATCGTGAAGGTATGACGGCTGTCTTATCAATTAAAATGCACGAAGTTCAATTTGAAGGACAAACAAAAACAAAATTGGGTAATCCTGAAGCAAAAATCGCTGTGGAAACTTTTACCTATAATAATTTGATTGAGTATTTTAAAGATGCTGATAAATCGGCTGAAAAGAAAAGTTTATTGGAAATTATTATTAACAAAGCGAAAGCTGCAGCTCGTGTTCGTGAAGCAGCACGTAAAGCCAAAGATATTGCTCGTAGTAAAAACAGTATTGATGGCAGTGTTTTAATCGGAAAATTGGCAAGTTGTAGTGGACGTCGTCCTGAGATGAATGAAATTTTCATTGTTGAGGGTGATAGTGCTGGTGGTACTGCAAAGCAAGGTCGTGATCGAAGTATTCAAGCAATTTTACCATTACGTGGTAAACCATTAAATGCAGAGAAGAAACGTATTGACCAAGTTTTGGAAAATGATGAATTCCGTACTTTGATTGGTGCTTTGGGAACGGGTATTGGTGAAGACTTTAATATTGATAATTTGCGTTATCATAAAGTTATTATATTGGCCGATGCTGACCAGGATGGTGGTCATATTCGTTCAATCTTATTAACATTCTTTTTCCGTTATATGAAAGAATTAATTGCGCAAGGTCACGTTTATACGGGTATGCCACCCTTGTTTAAGGTTTACAAGAAAGATTACAATCGTTATTGCTATGATGATAATGAATTAAAAGAAGTAACAAAAAAAGTTAAAGGATGTAGTGTACAACGTTATAAAGGTTTGGGTGAGATGAATGCTGACCAATTATGGGATACGACAATGAATCCCAAAACTCGCAAATTGTGTCGTATCACGTTGAGTGATGCTGCCGAAGCAGAACGTTTAATTACAACCTTGATGGGCGATGATATTGAAAGTCGCCGTAACTATATTAGCAAACACGCAAATTTCAACAAACAAGATGACACAGCAATTAAAGCAGTGAAGAGTAAATTAGGAGGTATCAATGGGTGAGTTTGATGATTTAATCGACGATGAAAATTCAGTCAGTTTTGATGATGAACCAAATGAAACTATAGCAACAGAAACTGAAGAAGTTCCTGAAACTGTGGAGGATGTCATTGCTGAAACTGAAAATAATGAATTATCTGATGAGATAGTTGAAGAGGAAACTGATAATGAGTCATTTATCGAAGAATCAGAAACAGCTGCAGAAGACAATGTTGAAGCAGAAGATTTGTCTCTTGATGAAGAAGATGTCAGTGCTGAAGATGTTATCGAAGAAGCAGAAACTGATGACACCGTTGATGTAGTAATGGAATCTGAAGTAAGTGAAGTAAGTGAAGTAAGTGATGAAAGTGAAGAATTTGAAGAAGGTGAAGAGGTAGCTGAAGAATCTGAAGAAGAAATTGCTGAAGATGATGCTGAGAGTGAAGAAGTAGGGCAAGATGAGTTGGCACAAGTTGAACCTGTTGATGAATCAAATGATGAAATTTATGAAAATAGGGAAGAAACAGTGACGATTGAAACTGAAGAAGTAGCAACAGACGATATGGAAGAAATTGAAGAAGCTCCTATTCCAGATGCAGTTGTTATGGAAGAAAGCGAAAAATCCGATGATGTGTCTGAAACTGAAATGGAAGCAAATATTGATGAAATGCCAACCGAACTTGATAATGAAGCAGCAGTAGTTGTGAATGAAGATACTGCAGTAACAACTGATGACGTGTCCAGTGAAGTTTCGCAAGTTGTCGAAAGAGCAAGTCATAGTAAAATAGCTAATATTGATGATGTTGTTAAATTATCAGAAAGTGATTTAAAAGCCGAAGCTGAAGCAGCACGTCAAGCGGCGATTATGAAGCCGATTATCGAAAAAGAAGAACGCCGTCAAAAGTTACTAGCCGAAAAAGAAAGTCGCAAGACAACTGTCGCTAATGCAAGCCAAACTGCCGAAGTTGAAGCAAGTAATGATGGCGATGGCAATGATGGTAATTCAGAAGATGGTATTATTGAAAAATCTGTTGCAACCATTATGCACGAAAGTATGATTCCATACAGTGAGTTTGTTATTTTGGATCGTGCTTTGCCTCGTGTCGAAGATGGTTTGAAACCAGTTCAACGTCGTATTTTATACGCAATGAACGATTTGGGGCTAGCTCCTGAAAAACCATTCCGTAAGTCTGCGGCTATTGTTGGTGAATGTTTGGGTAAATATCACCCACACGGTGATGTGTCTGTTTATGATGCAATGGTACGTATGGCACAGCCATTTAATATGAATATGCCGTTAATTTCTGGGCAAGGTAACTTTGGTTCTGATGATGGTGATCCACCGGCTGCAATGCGTTATACCGAAGCAAAACTTGCACCATTAGCACTTGAGCTTTTGCGTGATATGGACAAAGATACGGTAACGTATTCATTGACCTATGACGACCGTAATACCGAACCAGATACATTGCCAGCACGTTATCCAAACTTATTGACGAATGGTTGTAGTGGTATTGCTGTTGGGTTGGCAACAAATATTCCACCTCATAATTTAGGTGAATTGATTGATGCACATATTGCATTCATTGATAATCCAAAAATTACGTTGAAGCAAGTTTTGAAAATTGTGAAAGGCCCGGATTTCCCAACAGCTGGTTGGATTGTGGCTGATGACAATATGTACAATGCTTACGAAACTGGACGTGGTAAGGTTGTAATGTCTGGTAAAGTTCACATTGAAGTTGAAGGTGATAAACGTAATATTGTAATTACTGAATTGCCATATCAAGTAAATAAAGTTCAGTTACAAAAAAACATTGCCGATTTACGTGAAAATAAAAAAGGTGATTTACAAAACATTACTGAAATTCGCGACGAGTCAGACCGTAATGGTATGCGCATTTTGATTAAATTACGTAAAGATACAGACGCTTATAAGATAGTTGAGCAGTTATATAAGTTTACGCAATTGCGTTGTAACTTTAACTATAATATGGTTGCCATTGCCGAAGGTAAACCACGTCAAATGGGCTTGTTGCAGATTATCGAGTACTATGTTAACTACCAACGCCAAGTTATTTATAAGCGTTCAGTATTTGAATTGAATCAAGCTAAAGAACGTGCACATATTTTGGAAGGCTTGTTGGTTGCCGTCAAAAATATTGATGAAGTTATTAAAATCATCAAAACCAGTAAACATACTAGTGAAGCACGTGAACGTTTGCAAAAACGTTTCAGCTTATCAGAACGTCAAGCTCAAGCAATTTTGGATTTGCGTTTGGCTCGTTTAACAAACTTAGAAGTCTTGAAGATTGAACAAGAATTAAAAGAGTTACGTGAATTGATTGAACGTTTGACTGCGATTATTAGCAGCAAAAAATTGCAATTTGAAGTTGTTAAAACCGAGTTGTTGGCAATTAAAAAGCGCTTTAAAGTTGATCGCCGTACTCGTGTTGTTAATAAACTGGAAGATGTTATTATTACTGCTGATGATGATGAAGTTCCAGTTGAAGATATTGTTTTAACGATTACTGCTTCGGGAAACATTAAACGCGTTACGAAAAAACATTTCAGTATGAGTAAAACAAATGCTGCCGATGGTATGCGTGAACAAGATGTTAACCGTATTGCTGTGCTTACGCAAACTGATAAGTTGTTACATATATTCACTAATATGGGTAAATGCTACAAATTGTTCGGTGGAGATGTTCCAGAATGTCGCTTAAAAGATCGTGGTGTAGCTTTGCGCAAATTATTCCCAACGGCTAATCCGGAAGAATATCCAATTGCAATTTACCCAGCCGTTGCCGATACATTGCCCGAATATAATTTAGTTTGGTTATCAAAAACAGGTATGATTAAACGTTCAAAATTTAGTGATGCTTGTTCGGTAATTAAATCTGTCTTTGATGTATACAAGATTCGTGAAGACCGTAAAGATGAAATCTTAGCTGTTCAAAAATTGCCAAAGAATCGTACAATTTTAATGATTACCAATGTGGGTAATGTTTTGAATGCTGCCACTGGTGATGTACCTGTTCAAGGTCGTATTGCGTCGGGTGTTAAAGGTATGCAAATGGACGATAGTGCTTGGTTGGCTGGTATTTCAACTGCTGAAAATGGTGGTTATGCTGTTTTGGTTACTAACCAAGGTAATGCGAAGAAAGTTGCAATGAGTGATATTGACAAAATGGTACGCTACCGTAAAGGCTTAACGATTGCTTCTGGTATGGGTAAAGGCGAAGAAGTAATTTACGCAACGTTTGCTCGCAAGGATGATGACTTGGTTGTGAAAACTGCAAATGGTGATTTATTAGCGCGCAGTGTGGAAAAAATACCAACAGTACAACGTGTTGGCAAAATGAAAAACATCTTTGGTAAACAACAAATTATAGAAGCTTGGTTGCATCGTACTAATTTCGTAACACCAGAGTATTAATACTTTGCGCAATGTTTTTTGCACAATCTTTAATAATGAGTTCAATGTCTTTGGGGACAACGTGATAAATTTGTTTATTCGCTGTTGTCATTATGGTACATACAGGAACACCAATAGCAAGAACGGGAACACCGAGTAATTTTTGGTCAATTGTTTGGTTATTGCGTCCAATTCCACTACCAGGAGTTATGCCACTAGTACAAATTTGGTAGTTTGTGCCGATTCGATTCGGTGTTGCACTGACTAAACTATCAATAACAACAACAGCATCAGGGTGGACCAAGCGTGTCATTGCTTTTATTGCATCGACAGAGTTAATTCCTGTAACTCCAAAAACACTCGGTTCAAAAGTTAAAAAATGTTCTCCGGTTTTGATTAACTCTAACACACTAGGACCTAAGCTGTCGGCAATAAATTTGTCGTTACCTAATCCAATAATTAAAACTTTTTCTATGTTAGTAGCAGGTAGAAGAGAAGTCAGCGATTGGCGTAAAGCATTCACAATACTACGCTGTTTATGGTTTGTTGTGTCTAGATTTAGGTAATTTCCAATTGGTTTACCAATTAGTCGAGCAGCTGTGTTTGTTTTTATGATGGTATTCTGAATGGTAATTCCTGCCACTTTGTTTTGGTAGGTATTGATACCTGATGTATTGTTAGGTATGCGTCGTGATAATTCGCAAGCTAAGTCGGTAATAGAGTCCATAACTTAGTATGGCTGATTTATTGAAAAAAGTTCCTGAGAAAAAGACTTGCAAAACTTGCAAAGTTCGTGTATAATAGCCACTATATGGCAAATATTAAGAGTGCAATTAAAAGAATTAACGTGACGAAAGCAAAGCAATCACAAAATCGTCCTATTAAAACCAAAATTAGTGGTGAAATTAAAAAATTTAAAGAAGCATTGGCTGCAAATGAATTGAAACATGCTGAAATGCAATTAAATGTTGTTTTCTCTGTTTTGGATGCAGCGGCATTGGATAATGTGATTCATAAAAATAAAGCTGATCGTCAAAAATCAAAATTGGCTGCGGCTCTAAGCAAGGCACAAAACGCAAAAACTAAAAAAAGTGCATAATTAGTTTTTAACGGACAAAATAAAGGTCGGGTTAGCACCGACTTTTTTATTTAGTATTGAAATTTTGTTTTCCGTTTGGTATAATTAGTGAACGCAGTAAAAGGAAGTAAAATGAGCAAACTTGGAAAGTTATTAAACGAAAATTTCAAAGAAGAACATCAAAAAACAGATTCTGTAAGTAAAGCAGAACAAATTAAGGAAAGAAGAATTTATATATTGGGGGAAAATGGTTCACGTTTTGTTACTCATGAAAAAATGTCTCAATGGATGAATTGTGTCCGTATCAATGTTACTTTAAATCGTGAAAAAGATTTGGATGTGGCAATTAAAATAATGGATGGATTGAATCGTGGTATGTCTTTTGATAGATTGAAGAAAGTTCTTTATCAGCAAGAAAAAGATTCAGGTATCTCATTGGCAATGGTAAAAAACATTGTAAAGATTTTTCATAAATATGGCGAAGCATTTTGTAAAAGTCTTGAAGCAAAAACAAACAAACAAAACAATGAAAAACAAATGTAATTTTACGTCTACAAAATAAAAGTCGGATTGGTTTCGACTTTTTTATTATTTGGTTGTATCAACTTTTTTACCGTTAATGTAAACACGTTTTTGATTGATGTCGATTTTTTTGAGTAGAGCAGTTTCCAAATCGATGCCTAGCATTTCGGCAAGTCCTAATGTGAAGATTGCCACATCGGCTAATTCAAGGCTAATTTCTTCGGTACCTTTTTTCTTTAACCAGGCATCAAAGGATTCAGAAACTTCGCCGTGTAAATAACAAAATTCTTGTGGTATGTTTGTTAAGTTAAACCCTTTATCAATTTTATTTTGATAAATTTTTTTTTGAATTTCGCTTAAATCAATCATCTTAATGTTTCCTTTTATTTCTTTGCAATAAATTTACCAAAGAAAGCACGAACACGATTTTTGCCTTTAATGGTAATGATTTGTGTTCCAAATGTTTTCTTATTGCTGATACGATAAAGTTCTTCAGCAATTGCTTCTGGCAATGAACCAGTTTGTTCTGCGTATTCCAAACGACCGATATCATTACTAATACGGTAGCGATATGCTTTATTTGTTGAATCTTGTTTAATCCTATTTTCAGTGAAATTCGTTTTACAAGTTGGCAAAGAAACTGTGGTTACGTCAATTTTTAATGGTTCAATTTCTTTACGCAACGATGAAGTAAATGTTTCTAGTGCTTTTTTACTTGCACAATAGATGCTGTTAAAGGCTGGGGCAGTGTTTGCCATTGCACAGGAAACATTGATAATTTTACCTTTACGATGCTCGCGCATAAAAGGAATTACGGCCTGACAAGCACTGACAACACCCAAAAAGTTTGTATTCATTACTTTGACAATATCGGTAGTTAATAATTCTTCAACAGCCCCAGATAAGCCGATGCCAGCATTGTTAATTAAGACATCAATTTGACCTTCTTTGTTATAGACTTTACGGATTGATTCTTTAATTGAATCTGGGTTTGAAACATCAGTTTCAATGAAGTTAATATTATCGTCGTTTCCTTTTTCGCGTGATAGGTTATAAACGATATCAGCATACAAAGAAAAACAATGAGCTGCAGCTAAACCAATCCCAGACGATGCACCGGTAATTACGACAACGCGTTTATGCCAAGTTGATGGATCAGCTAAAGCTGTAACGTCGCTTAGTGGTTTGTTGACAGAATCAATTTGTTCCGAATCCAAACGTTTTTCTAAGACACTGATTGCGTCATCTAAGTCTAATGGTTCATCTGTTCCGATTTGATAATCGTCTTGTCCTAAATCGAATTTATTTTTCATACCCTAATAGTATACTACTCTTAATGTCTTTTCTCAACATATTTTTGAATTTTAATTGTTAATTTGACAATTGTTTTTTATTCGTTATACCATATTAAATATGGAAATAAGTGTAATCGCAACAACTCATCCGAATCATCAAACTGAAAAGCGTGAATTAGACCGTTTCGGAGGTATGGCCGCAGGTGTTTGTTATATGGCACATGATTTTGCAACTTTGCGTGCCGAAGATGAATCTAAAACTTTTCGTAGGGCAGATTTAACAAAAGCAAGTGGACATCATAGTGTTTATGACCACGCAACTATAACTTTATATTTACATTGTATCCCACGCATTTTGGAAGGGATGTTAGATAATGAGCGTTATATGGTTTCTTCTGTTAAAAGTGGTCGTTATACTTTGCATCCGTTGCCAGAAGCAGAGCAGCTTGTTTATGATAAATGGTTATCTAAATTTACAACACTGATTCGTGATACATATCAGGCAGATTATCCACAATTTTTCACTGATAATAAAATTAAAAAGTTAGCAATGGAAAATGCTCGTTATCTAACCAGTAGCTTTACAATGGTTTCGATGTTGCATACAGTTTCTTATCGTCAACTTAATTATCTTTATGGTTTTTTCAGTGACTATGCTGCGAAAATAAAAGAGAGCAGTCATCCTTTTGAACAAAAATTATATCCTTACATTGTAGAATTTATTGCGCAGTTAAAACAAACAGGCTATATCGATGATGTTTTGACACAAAATGGTAAATCACGCCAAGTTTCAATGTTTTGTGAGCGTCCTGTGACTGAGTATTTTGGTGATGTTTATGCCACAAATTTCCGTTGTTCCTTTGCCGTTTATATGCATTTAAACCGTCATCGCACTTTAAAATATTATATGAAAACACCGGCTATTCCTGCAAAGTTAGATTTTTATGTGCCTGAGTTGATTGCTGATAATGCTGAGTTGCGTGCTGAATGGTTGACCGATTTAGATGCGTTACGGGCAAACTATCCACAGGCAATGTTAGTTGATGTTAGTGAAATGGGGAATTTAGACGACTTTATTTTGAAAGCGATTGAACGCAAGTGTTCTTCGGTATTGTTGGAAACGACACGTGTTGTTAATGACGTTTTAACAAAGTATCAAAAGGCTTTAGTGGCAATCAATCACGATGGAGCAATAAAGTTAGCTACAATGCAAAAAGGTGCAAAATGCACCTTTCCAAACTTTAAATGTTCAACACCTTGTGGTTTTGCTTTAGGTGTCAATGAAAAACGTAAAATTTAATTTACGCTAACCAAACTAAGTCTTTGTGTACGCACATACAAATAATGTCAACAATCCATAAAATGTTCCAGCCAAAGAAAATCCGTAAAACACCAAAACCATATTGTTCTCTTTGGAAACAAACAATAATACCAAATATACAACCCAAAACAGGGATTAACGAAATCAATAACGAAGGAATAAATCCTAATCCAAAATAAGCACGTTGAGCCATGTGCTTATTTTAACTGCTATATAACAAATATGCAAGCATTTTTAATGCATATTTTAAAAAAAGTTTAGTTTTTTGTGTTTTTTGGAGCTGTTGAACGGACTTGAACCGTCGACCTCCGCCTTACCAAGGCGGTGCACTACCGACTGTGCTACAACAGCGAGTGATAACTTACATACTATAACACATTAGTTCTGTTTTGTAAATCAAAAGATAAAAACGCTTTTCATTCTTTTCCGTTTAGTTCAGGAGTTTGTCGGTCTAAAGCTTTGTAAATATTTAAAATCGCAACCGGATTAGTTTGCTCGATTTGCGCTAACCATTTTTTTGTTTCTTGTCGTTTGCTGTTTTGTTCACGGTCAGCCAAAGGGCATGCACAATGAATAAATTTTAACTGATTAGCATCACGCCAGTTGATAATATCACGTTCACGTTCTAAACAAAAAGGTCGAATCAAAGTCATATTCTGAAAATTTTGACTTTTTAATTTTACAGGCATTGTTTTTACTTGTGCGTTTTGAATTAAGTTCATCATAATGGTTTCGGCAATATCGTCAAGATGATGCGCAAGTGCAATCTTGTTGCAGCCACGTTCTTGGGCAGCAGCATACAAATTCCCACGGCGCATTCGTGCGCATAAGTAGCAGGGTGTTCCACCAGCTTTGGTCACTACATCAAAAATTGGTGCACTGAAAAACTCTAAAGGAATTCCAAGTTCTTCAGCTGTTGTTTCGATGGTTTGGCGATCAGCTTGACTGTATCCAGGGTCCATACATAAGAAGATAACTTCAAAATTTTGACGTTTGGCTAGACGACTTTGTCGACATAATTCTTGCATACAAAGGGCTAGGGCAAAACTATCTTTACCACCGGAAACACACACAGCAATCTTATCATTCTCTTCAATGAGATGATATTGATCAACTGCACGAATAAAAGCAGGCCAAAGATGTTTGTTTTTAGAAATAGATTTCATGTTTTTTCAAAATGTTGCGTTTGGCACGTAATTTCATATCACGACTGTTAACACTAATATTGATACGACCTTTCGTTACGTCAATTTCAATGGTATCACCATTTTGTATGTTGGCGAAGTCTTGATTTGCATATCCGTCTGGAGTGATGTGTGCAATGGTCAAAACAGGAGTTGCACAAGAGTAACCATCTGTCATAATTGCAATCGCATCATTCTTTTTCATTGCATTGATTGTATATGCAACAGATGTTACATCTGTATCGGTGCAATTTTGTAAAACAATAATACCATTATCAATCGCATTTGAACATAATGCGTTAATTGCGTCAATGGCAGAAGAATAAACCCAGGCTTGACCTTCCATAATTAAAGGAGCAGTGCTGTCAGAAACTACATAGGCTTCGTCAGCTAAAGTTGCTTTTAATGAGTTGTACATATTTGGTGCAACTTTTAAATCAACTAAATCGAAGATTTTTTGAAACATTAAAATACCAGCGACAGTTCCACCAGCAGTTTGATATTGTTCAATTTTTTCTTTAAGCGTACGTTTGCTAATTAAACGTTTGGTTGTAATGATATCTTCAGCACGTTGTAGCATCGCTGTTGCAGTTTCTGTGGCAAGGTTTAATACAGCACCAGAATTTGCATTGATTGTTGTTGCGTTTGGTAACATTAATTCAAAAGATTCTGCCATACGGTAAAAATCTAAAGTTAGTGTATCTATGTTTGGTGTTCCTGCTTGGTGAATATAGTTATTTACTACTTGGTCTACATCACCAGCTTTAATTTCACGTGTTGCAATTTTGCCAGCTGCGTTGAAAACACTGATATCAAAATTATTTGCGATACCGGTGGGCATTAACATCACGGGGCAGTTTGTATTGGTAGAGCCAATTAAAACACCTAAACCCATAATACAATTGTCGATAATTGCTACGATACCATCAAGCATTTGTGTACGAATAATCCCAGCTGTGTTAGCTGCTACAACATCACGATAGTTGGCAGCATATTTCGCTGTTGCTGGTGTCATACGTTGAATACTGTTGAAGTTTGTTAAATTAAATGTTAAGGGTAGTCCACCAGCTTGACGAATACCACTCAATAAATTTTGCATAATTGCAGGGTTGCTTCCTTGAGTGCAGTCTAAAATACCAATGACTGTTGGGTTAGTATTCCCTTGTGATACTTGACCATTTATGGTTAAGTCTACTTGTTTTAAAATTCGTGTGCTTTTATCAAAATTTTTTAAATTCATATCTAATTATTATATCACGTTATTTTGTCTTCCTGCAAGGTAATTGTTGATAAAATTAACCAAATCATAGCCTAAATTGTCTTCTAATGTGTGGGTTAGTGTATAAGTCGTTGCAAAATTATAACAATTCTCCGAAATATATTTGGCCAGCGCTTGATTTAGGTTTTCGTAGCCAACCATTTCCGTAATTTGGTAAAACAGTAGCATTCCACGTGCGTAAGTATTGATTGTGTATTCTAATGGCATTTGATAGGCGATTAATTCTCGATGCATATCTCTTGAATAAAAAACACCATATTCATCCATTACATTTTCAAATAGTTTAATACTATCTTGGTTTTGCGATGCAGTACTTTTCAATGTTTTTCCGTATTGTGGATGGGTTTCAAAAAAGACGGCTGTGCTATATTCAGCTAGGCCTTCATCAATCCAAGCAGTTCTAGTTTGGTTGTTACCGACTAATCCATACCACCATTGATGTGCAATTTCGTGAACGATAACTGTTTGATATTGTAACTGGTCAGTGATATCAGCAGCAATGTAGACCAAAGCACCGTATTCCATTCCACCGTGTAAAAAATCAGTTTGAACTACGGACAAAGTTGCGTATGGGTAGTCAAAAAAAGTATTTGAAAAATATGCTAAGGCATTGCAAGCAGTATAAAGACTAACATCAGGAATTTCGTCGTTTAAGTAATAATAAGTCACGGTTGTGTCTCCGACGTTACGTGAAAGTGTTTGAAAATCTCGTGACATTACAATTGCAAAATCACGTAGAATATACCCCACATAGTGGTTATCGCTAATATGAGTACCACTAGTTGCAATGCAGTAGCCGGCAGGGGCATTGATTTTAACATCAAAATTGTATGGTTCATTATAGAAAGGGTCACCATTATAACTGTACGGATAAATTTGCCAACCATTGTCATAAACAACGGGAACTGCGTAGAAATTGCCTAAATTAACTGTTTTATCTGTGTAGCCTAAACGATGTTTTACATTTGCTAATTTAATCGTGTACTGCAGGTCAATGGTTGTGCTTTTGCCAGGTTTTAAACCTTCCTTTAAGGGTACAGTAATGACTGTGTCGTCAGTCCCATTGATAATAATGTGTGGAGTTGTTACTTTGGCATAACCAGCATCAAAACCGTTGGGGTAAGCACGTTCTCTATCACTGGGTGCTACGGCAGGGTAACTTGCTTTTTCTTGAAAAGCATTTGCGTATAAGTGAAATTTAATTTCAAAAAGTGTGTGGTTTGTTTGGTTAATGTATTCAGTGGTTTGATTAACAGCTAAAGAATGACTGGTTTCACTGTAATTACAATCCAGTTTAATGGTTCCATAATCTTGTGCAATTGCTTGCAACCCGTGCAGTGTCTTTTTGCGTGTTAATCCTTGGCAAATCCCAAATGCTGAAATTAGAATAACAATGGTCAAAGCGCTTGCGAGTGTAATTGCGATAATTCGTCGGTTTAATTTTTTTCTCATATAACCTATCATATTAAAGTATCGATTTTAAAAAGACTTTGACATTTCGACAAAATTTGAGTTAAACTAAATTCCGTTATGGCGAAATATATCTTTGTAACGGGTGGTGTTGTTTCCGGCTTAGGCAAGGGAATTACAGCAGCGAGTTTAGGCAAATTATTAAGATTACGAGGCTACAAAGTCTCAGTTCAAAAGATTGATCCTTATTTAAACGTTGATCCTGCGACAATGAGTCCTTATGAGCACGGTGAAGTTTTTATCACTGACGATGGTGCTGCAACTGATTTGGATATTGGACACTATGAACGCTTTTTAGATATCAATTGTTCATATCAATCTGATATTACTTCAGGTCAAATTTATTCGAAAGTTTTGTCGAAGGAAAGAAATGGGGAATATAATGGTCTTACCGTTCAAATTGTGCCACACGTTACGAATGAGATTAAACAATTTATGCGTGATATTGGCGTTGGACAAGATATTGTTATCATTGAAATCGGTGGTACTGTTGGTGATTTAGAACAAGCTGTTTATATTGAAGCGATTCGCCAATTCCGTCGTGAATTAGGTGCGAATAACAGTGTTTCTGTTCACGTAACTTTGATTCCTTATATTGCATCCAGTGGTGAAATCAAAACAAAACCCACACAAAACAGTGTCAAAGATTTACAAAGACAAGGTGTTTTTGCTGATGTTTTGGTTTGTCGTACAACGGCTGATGTTGAATTAGGACAAGAACATCGTGACAAAATTGCAATGTTCTGTGGTTTAGATAATAAAGAAGATGTAATTCATAACCGTGATTGTCGTACAATTTATGAAGTTCCATTGATGTTTGCAAAACAAAACTTCGACACAATTGTTTTACAAAAATTAAATTTAAAATTAAATAAATGTGATTTATCTGCTTGGACACAAATGGTAGATAAATTGTGTGATGAAAGTTTACCTGAAGCAACTATCGCAATTGTCGGAAAATATGCCGAAGTTGCTGATGCTTATATTAGTGTTGCCGAAGCATTGAAACACGCCGGCATTGTGAATAATGTACGTCTTAAAACTAAACTCGTTTCTGCTGAAAAAATTGAAGTTGATGGTGCTGAAGTTTGGTTAAAAGATGTTGATGGTGTAATTGTTCCAGGTGGTTTTGGCAGTCGTGGTTTTGAAGGTAAAGTTGCTGCTATAAAATACGTTCGTGAAAATGAAATTCCTTGTTTGAGTATTGGTTTGGGTATGCAAGCAGCTGTTGTTGAATTTGCACGTAATGTCTGTGGCTTAAAAGATGCCAATAGCACTGAATTTGTTGCTGAATTAAAAAATCCAGTAGTTAATACTAAAGATGGTAAAAAACGTGCTGGTTTGTATGACTGTCAAATTAAGTCAGGCAGTGTAGTTGCTAAACTATATAATCAAACTAATATCCAAGAACGTCATCATCACTGTTATGAAATCAACAATGAATATCTTGAGCAATTAGCACAAAACGGTTTGGTAGCTAGTGGTGTACATCCAAAAGAAAAATTTATCGATATTATTGAATTACCTACCCACGCATTCTTTGTCGGATGTCAATTTCATCCTGAATTTATTTCACGTCCACAACGTCCACATCCATTATTTAATGGATTGATTGCTGCTGTGGTAAAACGCTTGCCACGTCAAGGCGAATTTGACCTTAAATAATTTATTCGTGACAATCATCTAACAATAATTTGTCAGCCAAAAGTGCGATAAATTCGCCGTTTGTTGGACGGTCATTTTTGGTGAAAACTTGACTGCCAAAAATGTTATTGATGCTGTCAATTTTGCCACGATTCCAGCATACTTCAATGGCGTGTCGAATTGCTCGTTCGACCTTGCTTGGTGTCGTGTCATATTCTTTTGCTACATCAGGGTAGAGTTTTTTAGTAATTGCAGAAATTACCGTAGTATCTTTGACGCACATTTTAATTGCAGTACGCAAGTATTGATACCCTTTAATGTGTGGTGGAATACCGATTGAAACAAAAATTTTTGAAATTTGTTTATCAATTGATGGCATTTCATCTGACTTTGTGTGTTTAAAAAATTCGTTAAGAACGGCTGATGATTGCAGCTCTGGTGATTGTACCATTGTTAGTAATACCTTTTGTAGGTCTTCGCGCGAAAGCATTGCAATCGCTGTTTCGACTTGTCTAAATCCATTAATTTCGCTCATAAAAATATCTTCCCCCATTTTTTTCGTCGATTTACGACGTATTAAGTATCATTTTGTCGAATAAACACGAAGAACGCAACTAGTGTTGTTATACATTTTTATACATTTCTTTGCTGAATAGTTGTTGACATTATTCTAAAATGGGAATATATATATGTACACTTATGGCAGAAGCATATATTAAATGTCCAAAGTGCGATTTAAATTATTGCACTAAAAAAGAAAAGATTTGCGCAAGTTGCAAACAAAAAATGAAAACCATTTCTAATAATTTATTAGATGCGGGAAAAGTCGCAGAGTTGGGCCTGTGTCCAATTTGTAAAATTAACTACATTACTGATGATGAAACAGTGTGTTCAACTTGTTACGCTGAAACTGATTTAAGCGATGAAGAAATTTCGGAAATCTATGGTGAACATTCATCTGTAAAAGAAGACGATGATGAAGAAAACACAAGCGATGACAGCGTTGATGATGAATTAACACCTGTTGATGATGATGATTTAGAACTGTTAAACGTTGCAGGTATCAGTGATGATGCTTTAGATGATGATGATATGGGGGATGACTTAGGCGACCCATTAGACGATTTAGATGATGACGACGAATTAAAAGCTGAGTTAGGTTTTGATGATGACGAAGATGCTGACGATGATGAGGAAGATGAAGATTAAAAAGTAATTAAACTAATAAAAAAAAGTGTCGCATAATACGACACTTTTTTTTGGCGCTCTGGGTAGGGTTCGAACCTACGACCGATCGGTTAACAGCCGATTGCTCTGCCGCTGAGCTACCAGAGCAGGTAACTATCTATATAATACCGGATAGATTGGGGTTTGTCAAATCTAAAATTATAGGTTACAATAATTGTCATGATAGAGATTACAATTCAAGAGTTAAAAACAAGAAAAGACTTTTACATTGGGAAGATGGTTCAGGTGAGTGGCTGGGTGAAAAATTTCCGTGAATCCAAAACAACATCATTTTTAGAACTCAATGATGGTAGTACTTTTAAGCCTTTGCAAATTGTTATTCAAAAAGAAGACAATCATAAAATTAGTGCAGAAACTATGAATGAAGTAATGCATTTGGGCGTTGCTGTGGTTGTAAGTGGAATTGTCGTTTCAGCTTATCATAATGCAGATGACGCAGAAATTAACGCTGAAAAAATCACAATCATTGGTGATTGTGCTGCAGATTACCCAATTCAAAAGAAAAAAACTAGTTTAGAATTTTTACGTACCATTCCACATTTACGTGTACGTACAAATACGTTTATGGCAGTAATGCGTGTTCGTAATGCCTTATCAATGGCAATCCATCATTTCTTCCAAGAACGTGGCTATTTTTATGTACATACACCTTTAATCACAGGCGGCGATGCTGAGGGTGCAGGTGAATCGTTCCAGGTTGTTGCTCCGGAATATCAAGGTGATTTCTTCGGCGCTCCTGCAAGTTTAACCGTTTCTGGACAATTAGAAGCCGAAGAAGCAGCGATGGCACTTGGTCGAGTTTATACCTTTGGTCCAACATTCCGTGCTGAAAATTCGAATACAACACGTCACGCAGCAGAATTTTGGATGATTGAAGCAGAAGCAGCGTTTACAAATATTGATGGTATCATTGATGTTGTCCGTGATATGATGAAATTCATTATACGTGAAGTTTTAACAACATGTCCGGACGAAATGGCATTCTTTGATAATTTTTACGAAAAGGGCTTAATTACTAAATTACAAGATGTTGCCGATAATGCTTTTGTGCGTGTTGATTATACCGAGGCAATTGAAATTTTGCAAAAATCAGGAAAAGCATTTAATTACCCAGTTACTTGGGGTGTTGATTTGCAAACCGAACATGAACGTTATTTGACTGATGAATATTTCAAAAAACCAGTTTTCGTTGTGAACTATCCACGTGATGTTAAGGCTTTCTATATGAAACAAAATGGTGATGGAAAAACAGTGGCAGCGACCGATTTATTGGTACCAGGTGTTGGTGAAATTATTGGTGGCAGTGAGCGTGAGGCCGATTACGATAAATTAGTTAAGGCAATGCAAGCACGTCAAATGAACATTGATAACTACCGTAGTTATTTGGATTTGCGTAAATATGGTTCAGTCCCACACAGTGGATTTGGTTTAGGTTTTGAGCGTATGTTAATGTATATGACTGGAATTACAAACATTCGTGATACACAATTGCATCCACGTGCTGTTGGTGAATTACGTTAAGGAGATACAAATGGAAAGAACTTTAATTAAAAATGTCAAAGCTGATACTCAAGTTAAGATATCTGGTTTTGTGGAAAATTTACGTAACAAAAGCGCAATGCAATTTATTGTTTTGCGTGATATTAGTGGCAAAATGCAAGTTACTGTTGAAAAAGCAAAATTACCTGAAATTGCGAAGATTATTGATGGTGTTACTGTCGAAAGCGTTTTAACCATTACAGGAACGGCTGTAAAAAATGACTATGTAAAGTTGGGTGGTGTAGAAATCATACCTGACGCTGTCGTGGTTGATAGTGTTTGTGCTCCTGTCTTACCCATTGACAAAGAAAGTGGCTTAGATTTGCGTTTGGATTATCGTTGGTTAGATTTGCGTGCTCCAGAAAAAGCACAGATTTTTAAGGTACAAACTGCGCTGGAACGATATATGGTTAACTGGTTAATTGATAATGGATTTATCAATATTCATACACCAAAAATTAGTGCAATTTCTAGCGAAGGTGGTAGTGAAGTTTTTGAAATTAAAAATTACTTTGGTAATCCAGCTTACTTAACGCAAAGTCCACAATTATATAAACAAATGAGTATGATGGCTGGCTTTGACCGTACTTTTGAAATTGGCGAATGTTACCGTGCTGAAAGCAGTTTTACTTCTCGTCATGCCACGGAGTTTACAGCACTTGATGTGGAAATATCTCACATCGAAAGTCATCACGATGTCATGGACATTGAAGAAAATTTATTGACTTATGTCTTTACAAAATTACACGAACAATTTGGGGATTTAATTACTGTACCAACCGTAAAATTTCCACGTCTAACTTTGCAAGAAGTCTATCAGATTTTGCGTGATGAGAAACATTACGAAATGGAAAAAGCGGCGCAAGGTGATATTGACCCAGATGGTGAACGTTTGATAAGCGAATATGTAAAAGAAAAGTTTGGCTCTGATTTTGTTTTTATTATAGATTACCCACATAATGCACGTGCCTTCTATACAATGGATGATCGTTCTTTTGATTTGCTTTATAAAGGTGTGGAAATTACCAGTGGTGCTCAGCGTGAACATCGTTATGAACAACTAAAACAGAACATTATTGATAAAGGTATTAACCCAGAAAATATGCAAGAATATTTAGAATTCTTCCGTTATGGTGCACCTTCACACGGTGGATTTGCTATTGGCTTAGCACGTTTAATGGCTCGAATGTTAGATTTACCGACCGTTAAAGAAAGTTGTTTTGTCTTCCGTGGTCCAACACGTTTAAAACCGTAATTTAAATTATAATTGCATTTTCAGCTATTTAATGATATCATCATTTTATGAATGAAATGGGGACAAACACGTTCTATGGCTACGGACGGGGAAGTAGTACTAACTATATTGGACAGGTTGTTGGCTCTAATTTGAATCAACAAACTAAGACTGAACTGTTGTTAAAATTGACGGGCAAACGTAAGACTGTAACTGAAGGTTGTGTGTCAATGATGAAACACCAATTACTTGCAGAGCCATTTGATGAGGTTTTACGTACGTTAAAGTATCGGGTTGCTAATCCAACCAATTTGGGTGCTGTCGAAACAGCTTTGCGAAATTTGATTGATAAAATTAAATCAATAAATTTATCAAAAGAAGAAAAATCTTTGTTTTTATTTACTTCACAAGCTTTGCAGTTCTCTTTAGGGGATTTGCAATTTGAAGATAAAGAAAATAATTTTGTCCCGGCTGATTTACAAGATTATTACCAAATGGTACTTAAAGGCGCTAGTCTTGGTATTCCTACGGATAAGTTAGATAAGCTTGTGTATACTGACAAGTATCAAGATAAATCTAATCCAGCAATGGCTGATTTTGTATTTCTGGACAACCAAAAAGTTAGAGAAATTAACGGTATATTGAATGATAAAACCAACCTTTCAAAAACTTCAATCAATGAGAAAATTTTTGGTGAAACCGTATGGCAAGATATGCCAAAAGAAACTGTTTATAAAAATGTCGAATTGATAGACAAAAAAATCATCAATATTGATACATTCTTTAAGCAAGCTTCCAATCAAGAAGTAGAATATTATATTGGAAAACTCTTTAGAAAATGTGATAAAGAAGATTTGCGCAATGTTTTTAGTCACGACTGGGAATCAGGGCAAGTGGACATTAAATGGAAACAATCTATGAATAATGTATTTAATTTTGTTAAAGATTCATTAACAGAAGGAAATCCAAAAGAAGTTTCTTATGCTAATATTCACAAATCTGTTAAGTTGTTTTTACGTTATGGCCTTGAAGTGGGGCACAAATTACAACAAGCAAGTATGAAACAGCAAGTTAATCAAAAAGGAGAGGAAAGGTCTATCTAATGGAAACAACAAATAACGAAAATATTGATTTATCATTAAAAGTTTTTGATTTGGATGAAATAGATGGTGGCCGCCAAATGGTACTAGGTCATAAGCAAGTCAATAATGATGAGCATTATTTACTAACTGTAGGTAATGGTCCAAAACAGGAGGTTAAAGAGTCAGAAGCACCTGAGAAAGAAAACACTGGTGTCAAGAAGTTCTTTAACAAACAAATGTTGTTGAACATCCGTGATCATTTTGTTAACAAAAAGAATAATGAAAAAGAAAAAGAAAATGAAAAAGATGATATTGATAATTTCAAGTATCGAATTTTCAAATTAACCAAACAGGAAGGTCGTAACTATTTATTGCAAGAATGTAATACACCAGAAGCTTTCTTTGAAGCAGTAAAAATGTTTGATGATAATTCAAAATCTGATGTAAGCAAAGAAGACAAATAAAAAATCAAAACCAAAATTATATAGAATAAAAAAATCGAACCATTGTGTTCGATTTTTGTTTAATGTGATAAAGTCTTATAAATAATTACAAACACAAGTACAAAAACCTAAAGCGCCAGGCCCAGTGTGACAACCAATTGCTAGGCATAGTGGATCACTGAACATAATGCGCATATTTGGAAATTCATTTTGTACTTCTTCTTTGAATTTTTTAATTTCTTCATCTGGCATTGCTGTGTTGGCAATCATTAAAACCATTTTCCCTTGATCATAAAATTCTTTGAATTCTGTTTGTAATTCTTTTTTGATTTCATTCATCATTTTTTTCTTTGCTTGTGGAACGGTTAACGCAACAGCAGTTTTATCAAAATTTTGACCACGACTATAAAGTATTGGTTTTAATTTTAACATATCACCAATAACAGCAGCAGCAGGGGTAATACGTCCGCCTTTGCGTAGATATTTCAAAGTTGTTAAAGTAAGGTATATTGAAAATTTGTGTTTAGTTTCTTCTAAATAAGCTAAAATTTCATCAACAGTTTTGCCAAGTTCTGCCATCTTCATTGCTTCGTAGACACTAACTTTTAGTGGTACAGAAATACGCAAAAGGTCAACAACATGTACACGCCCATTATAGTTGCGCGCATATTCAATTGCATTGTAGCAAGAACCACTTAAACCACTGGTTATTGGAATATAAATAATATGTTCATATTCTTTTAACAATTCATTCCAGGTTTCTTCTAAAGTTAAGCGTGATGGTTGAGAAGTGCTAACACTATCAGTTTTTGCTAGCATTTCAAAAAACTTTGGTGCTGTAATGGTTTTATCTTCTAAATATTCTTTGCCGTCAATCGTAAACGGAATAGGCACAACTCCAATCCCATTTTTTTGACCTTCAGCTTGTGAAATTCCTGAACTTGAATCTGTAACAATAATAACGTGTTTCATTTTACCCCTTAATTATGTATTTTCCTTGTTAGTACAAGTAGTGGCGGAAGAGACAGGATTTGAACCTGCGTTGGCTTGCACCAAACTCGCTTTCCAAGCGAGCGCACTCGACCACTATGCGACTCTTCCAAACATCACAGTTTACTATGATATTTTGTACTTGTAAAATATTTGTCGATAGTATATAATAAAAAATATGGAAGGATGGCAGAGTGGTCTAATGCACCTGTCTTGAAAACAGGCGACCTGCGAGGGTCCGGGAGTTCGAATCTCTCTCCTTCCGCCACCCACAACCTAAATCGAACTGTCGGTTTAGGTTGTTTTTTTTGAAAAAATGTGTTACTCCTTGGACAGGAGATTAACGTATGGAAAACAAATATACTTGTCCTAAATGTGGAAAACAGATGTTATTAAATACGCGATACAATATTCTTTTATGCAAAAGTTTTTTTTGTGGAAAGGAAATATCGTTAGCTGAATATGATTTATATCCTGACATAAGCATGCTTCTAGGTAAAACAAAAACTAATGGTGAGATATTATTCCTTATAAATAGTGAAGATAAAAAATTCGCAATTGAAGTTGATAAAGCTGATAATCTTAATAGTAAAATTTGTAATTATGGACCTTTTGACATAAGTAAATTATTAAATGTTCAAATCGTTACAGATAATAATATTGTTTATGAAAATAAAAATGGCTGTATGCCAATGTTGGCAGGTGGAGTTTTGTTTGGTTCCGTAGGCGCAATTGCTGGGTCCATGATAACAAACCAAACACAAAGCATTAAACAGAAAACATTGTATCATTTAATTTTGAAAATTGACGATATACGCATTCCATCGTTCTACGTTGAAACGGAAGATGGTGATTTAGTTTATAAATTCATTAACACAATTGAACTATTGAGACCACAAAAAGATAAACAATAAATTTTTAAGTATAAAATTTAATTTCAAAATCCAGCATGTTCGGCTTCTCTTTGTTTTGGATATATTTGGGTAATTTTGTAAAATAGGATAAAAGAAAAAAGCCCTGATTGTTGTCAGGACTTTTCGGAGATGGGCTGTTAAATGTAATTTCCATTTTGTCTTCGTAAATTATTATCTTTTTAATTATGTAATTGATTAAAGTAAATGAATCATAGAGTAGTGCTTCTTTATAGAACTCGTGTATAATTTCTTTGGTAAGTTTTGTGTTAGTTTTGCTATTTTCGATTAAAATTTGTTTTTCTAATTCTTCAATAGTTCTTTCTAGGTCTTTAATGCGTTTGTTAGTGCTGTTATTGATAATACCTTGTTCAACTGCTTTCAAGACATTCTCTAACGCAAATTCAGCTTGTTTTTTCTCTTTTAATAAACTGGTTAATAAAGTTGTGTTCGCTTGTGTGTTTTGTACTCGTAGAATATTGTTAATGATACTTTCCATTGTTTGTGGCTTTTGTAAAACTTTAATGATGTTATCTAATATAAAGTTTTCTAAAACTTCTTTTCTAATCATTGATTTTTGACAGCCGTTATGTCTTTTCCTGCCAAGGCATTTGTAATATCTGCGTTTTTGTTTATTGCTGGTTGTTCCGCATTCAGCACTGATAGGTTGACCACAATAGCCACAAAATAATTTATGACGAAGTAGATAGACAGTTTCGGTACTGCGTTTACCATAGCGATTTAATTTAACTTTATCTCGTACCTGTGTGTAAATTTCGGGAGTTATAATTGCAGGGTAGATGTTGCCGTAAACTTCATCGTTGTGTCGGTAAATGCCAAAATATTTTTCGTTCTTCAAAATTTTATAGACTGTATTGCGTGCAAACGGTTTATTACGGTTGTAAATGTGTTTGGCGTTTAACTCGGCAATAATGTCGGTAACGAATACACCACGAGCGTATTGTTCGTAGATATATCGTACAATTGGAGCTTGTTCTTCGTCGATAATAATTTTATGGTTTACGACTTTGTAGCCGTACAAAATGTAACCACCGGTAAAGTTGCCTTTCAATCTTGTTTCGTTCATACCTCGTTTAACTTTTTGACTAAGTTCAGCAGAGTAGTATTCTGCCATACCTTCTAATAAACTTTCTAAAATAATACCTTCTGGTGTGTCTGGTATATTTTCCATTGCGGATAATAATTTCACTCCGTTGTCTTTTAGGATTCTTTTGTATTTCGCAGTTTCGTATTTGTTACGGCTAAATCTGTCTATTTTGTAAACTAAGATATACTGCCATTCGTGCTTTTCTGAATCCTTAATCATGCGTTGAAAGTCGGGACGATTATCATTTGTACCTGTCATTGCTCGGTCGATGTAAGTATCCAAAATCAAGATGTCATTGTTCTTGGCGTACTGTTCGCAAACACGAAGTTGACCTTCGATTGACTGCTCGGATTGACTATCACTGCTGTATCTCGCATAGACAACTGCTGTTTTCACTTTACCCTTGACCGAGAACCAATTTCGTTTACACTCAGGCGGAACAAGAAATTTTTTATTCTCACTCGTATCAAGACAAGCACACGCCAGGATCTCATTTGAGTAAATTTTGTATATTTTCAAACAGTCTTAGATAAAAGTTTTTATCTAATATACTGGTGTTTAATTCTTCTGTGATGATAACTTTGATTTGCATTTTTACTCCCTTTAAGAACAAAAGTTCAATAGGAATGCTAGCATTTTAGTCATTGAAATTGAATGACATTACCCAGCAAGTATTTGATATTACTTGATATAACTTAACCATTTTTGTCGAAACTTGCGTCGGCGTTTGTAAACGATGTCGGTGCTAATACCTAAAAATTCAGCAATGTTTTTAACTTCAATACCGGAGTAGAGGTAAGACAAAATTTGTCTTTCCAGTTGTGTGGTAGTAACTGTTTTGATAATTTCTTTTGCTTTGGAATAGTCCGTTGGTTCTTTATCTGCCGTTTCTGATGCTGGAATATAAAGCAAAAGTTCGTCGTCGATTTCGTTATTGTTCACTTTAATTTGTTTGCGAATGTAAGCATAAATCGTCTTAAAACAAGTAAGACGAATTGTCATTTCGCCAATTATTTCACCAAGTTTATGACCAATAAAGTTACACAGAAAGCAAACCGTTTCTTGCACAATGTCAAAGCCATCGCTATAAATATCCGTTGTACTGTGATGATACAAGTCATTGATAATATCTTTATGTAAATAGTCAAGATTACCATAAGCATACCGTAGCGAGCCTTTGACGGCTTTTAAGGAAATGGCTTTACCTAGTTCGTGAATATTTTTCTCAGTTATTACTACTTCATCTGTTAATTGTGTTTTCATTTTTTTCACCTTTTGTCTGCCTTTTGGCAAAAGGAAAAACCGCATAGTTTGACTACGGATAAAAATATTTTCAATTACAAAAACACTGTCAAGGGTGGAGAAATTCATTTCCCTTGACAGTGTTGAAAACTATGCAAAAACCAAACCCAAAAGGCACAAGCAAAAGGTGAAAGACGACGGCGGAAAAAGAAATTGGGGTTGGCAAAAAGCTTGCGTGCCACCCCAATTTTTGCCGTCGGTTTTGTCGGGAGTGTGCTTGTCTATGGCGGAGCGAAGCGACGCCACTCGTATAAGACAAGCACACGTTTAACTGCCATGAATTATTTTTTATAATTTAAAAACCTGGTAAAGATTTTAATATATTATGTACGGCATTTTTGTACCTTTATTGTAAGTATATAATATAAAAAGCTTGCAAATATTTGTATTTACAGTTATATTATATTGAATGGAGAAGTATTTAGAAAAAAGAAACTCTGTGCCTATGACTGCATTGCTTTTTTTAAAAAGTGATAATAAAATACTTTTATTGCGGCGTAAAAATACTGGTTATGAAGATGGTAATTATTGTTTTCCTGGTGGGCACGTAGATAAAGGCGAACCTATTCATGAAGCTTTGATACGTGAGGTAAAAGAAGAAATTGGAATTAATATTAGAGAAAATGATTTGAAATTAATTCATATATTAAATCGTAAAATCGATGATAATGCTTATGTTGATTTTATTTTTGAATGCAACAAATGGGAAGGTAATCCTTATATTGTTGAAACTGATAAATCTGATGATCTACAGTGGTTTGCTATAAATAAAATACCTGCAAACATAATTCCATTTATGAAGGAAGTTTTCAGAAAAAATAAAAAAATTTATATACCATATGGTTGGAGGAAATAACAAATGATAAAAAAACAAAAGCATACATAGAATATGATACTGAAAAAGACATTTATAATATAAAATTAAAATCACCTTTATCGGTTTGTTGGCAAATAACAACAAAATGTAATTTGAATTGTAAATATTGCATTTCGAGTTCAAACATGAATGGAACCTATGGTTTGACAACTGAAAAAGCTAAAGAAATTATAAATCAATTAGGTGCATTAGGTGTAAATCGTTTGGATTTTACGGGTGGAGAACCCTTATTAAGAGAAGATTTGAAAGAATTAATTGAATGCTCTAAAAATAATCATATAAATACTATTGTAACAACTAATACAACTTTATTAAATGATGAAAATATAGAATGGCTTAAGAAAGCAGATTTAGTACAAGTAAGTGTTGATGGCCCAGAAGTAGTACATAATTCGCAAAGAAATGCACCCGTATATGCTAAAACAATTGAAAATATTATTAAATTAAAAGAAGCAGGTTGTAAAATACGCTTAAATAGTTTTATATATAACTCAAATAAAAAGTACGTAAATGAGTTAATAAAACTGTCTAAAGATTTAGACTTATTTTCTCATTTATTTATAATATTTACTCCACAAGGACGCGGAAGAGAACATATAGAAGAAATTATTCCAGAAGAAGAGGTTGAAACAATTAAAGATATTATATTAAAGTCTAAAGAAAACG
>JAZNFA010000003.1:0-116508 GCA_045588915.1 Clostridia bacterium | reverse complement strand
TATAGACCTGATTATTATAATATGCGTCCTGGGGATTACTTATTAACAAAACACTTTATTCCCGAACGCGTTAAAACTAATGAGCTCCAAATAAAATTAATATTTAATTATTTGGAAGACTTAAACAAACGCATCAAGATTTGGTCAGATATTCATAATTCAATGTTTTCCAATTATAATGACGATGTTAAAGAATTATTGATTAAAATAAACTTTTTAATAAATAGCGAAATTAAACATTTTAGAATATATTATGGCAGATGTAATATATTATTCATAAAACTTTTAATTGTTGCAGTTATTAGTAATGAAAATATTGTAAATATAAAAAAATTTTTAAAAGCAATAGAAAACTATATGTTTAATAAAATATTATTTCCACCTGAGGTTTTTTATAATGAAGATGAAAAAATTTCATTAACCGAATTGTTTTACAAATATCAACTTAAAGAAATTCAATTTGAAGATGTTTTAAACAAAATAGCTAATTATTCAAATCTTGTTACATCAAGCCAGGCTAACATGCAAAAATTATTCTATCACAACCGCAGTGGTTTTTATAATAAACTTGCAACACCGTATATTTTATGGGAATATGAAAAAAAATTACAAAAAGAAAGCAGAAATAAAATACAAAAAATACCGGATTTCAGCACTGCCCAAGACGTATTTAATTCCATTGAACATATATATCCTAAATCTCCAAGTTCAGATTACTGGAAATCAAGATTTAACTTTGGTCGTGGCAACATAAAATACAGAAATTCGTTAGGTAACTTACTGATGCTATCGCAAACAAAAAATGAAAAACTTGCAAATAAACCATTTAATGAAAAATGTCACAATAAGGATAACAACCTAGGATATAAATTTGGAAGTTATTCAGAAATGGAAGTTTCTACAGAAAAGGAATGGACTCCCGAAACAATATTGAACAGAGGTATAAAAATACTACGTTTTATAAACGAGAGATGGAATTTAAATATAAAGAAAGTCGATTATAAAAAATTTTTAGGGTTAGATCGAGTAGAAGAAATTTAATATTTTCTAATTAGCTAAATTTTTCACTTTTAAAGATTTGATTGATTGTTAAATAAATAGTAATTAATTGATTCTTATAATCTTTGTTTTTCTTTAGCATATAAAATGTTGTAAATACAAAATATATAGTTATGTAAATTAAGTTTTGATTTATATTAATCGAAGCATAATCCACTCTAAAAAAACACAAAATAGCCAACATAAAACTAATTATGGTAATTATAACAGCAAAACCACCAATTTCCTGTTTTTGAATTAATTCTTTGGTTTCAACTTGTCTTAACATTTCGTTAAAGTCATCTTTATAATTATAAATTTTTAATTGTTTTTCTACTTGTTTCAATGCTTTGTTATCAAGTTTATTCGCCCTTAAATATCCAATAATAGTGCCACACTTTACCTTGTACTCAATTAAAGTTAAATCAATATTTTTATTATTTAAACAAAGCATTATAATGTTAGAAATTACATTTTTATTTCTCGAATACACTATATTATAAATTGTATTAACAATATTGGGTTTGTTTTTAATTGTGTTATATAATTCAAACTTAATTTTAATAATCTCTTCATTGTTGTTAATTTTTTTTAAAAAAATATAATCCGTAGTAACACTCATAATGTCAAAACAAACGCCGATCAAAAACAAAGTCCAGTCAAAATTACCAATAACCAAAAATACAAAGCTTACAACTCCTAAATAGATTGCCGATATCAAGGCTAGCCATAACAACGATGGGAATGGCGCCAATTTCATTTCATCCGTTGCAAACATGCAATAATATTAACACCATTAAATGGTTATTTCAACTTTTACACCCCAAAAGTCTCTGGAATAAAATATTCCAGTTATTGCAAATTTTCCGTTCGTATTTGTGAATTGTGGTGCACCGCGGGCGATTCGAACGCTCGACCTTCTGTTCCGTAGATAAGCATAACTTTTAAAATTATTTTTATGTTGTGTTTTATCCTGTATATTTTTTGTAATTTTTGAGTTGATTTTTGTTATTTGCGTAAGTTTTGTATTTCCTTTTATCTTTGTAATTTTGCTGAGTTTTAATAAATATTTTATATATTTATTTTTATAGATTAATTTAAAAATAAAATCAACACACCTATTCCCTGTGTTTTGATTATGCTAAATTTAATGTATAAGGACTTATACTACTTATAATAAAGGAAAACTAAATATGGCTGAAAATAAAATAAAGAAAAACTCACTTGAAAATGACATGGTTGAATTTATGGAAACAATTCAAAAAAAGATAAATAATTGTGGTTACGAAGGAGTTATTTTAGGACTTATTAAGTTAAATAAGAAAACTGTTGATAAATCAAAAAATTGCAAATAAAACTTAAAATTTTATATACTATAATGATTTATGGAAATTGACCTTTCACATTTAGAGAAATTAGACCCCGAAAGTTTGGCATTGACTTTGGATTTTATAATGAGACGAACAGATTTAAGAACTAAAACCAAACAAGAAAAGATTACTTATGTTTGTGGTCTTGAAAAAATCTCAATTTCCATTTTACAGAGAGTTTTTGATATACACTTCCCCGATGCTCAAATTATCATTGAAAGATTAATAAATTTAAAAGTTATTGAACCATTGGAAAATGGTTATCGCATATTAAATCATACTTCACTCAAAAAATATTTAGAAATTACATTTTAAGTAAATACAATTAATGAAAAATTATTTCATTGATATCGGATAAAAAATTATTTTATTAAAATTATCATATTTTTTTATATCCCCAAACCACTTGGGCATCACCATAATAGTACCAACCTTCAGGTCCTGTTTCCGCTTCAAAATAAATTGTTTGCTCGCTGGTCCAACCATAAAACGCATCATCTCCAATACTCGTCACACTGTCTGGAATAACTATTGAAGTTAAACTTGTGCAACCACTAAAAGCACTTCCTTCAAAGCTGGTCACACTATCCGGAATAACAATTGAAGTTAAACTTGTACAATTACCAAAAGCATAAGAACCTATACTGGTTACACTGTCGGGAATCGTAATTGAAGTTAAACTTTCACAATAAGCAAAAGCATCATCTCCAATACTCGTTACGCTGTCCGGTATAGCAATTGAAGTTAAACTTGTGCAACCTTTAAAAGCATGATCACTAATACTAGTTACACCGCTCGAAATGGTAACTGAAGTTAAACTTGTACAATTTACAAAAGATTGCTCGCCAATACTGGTTACGCTGTCCGGAATGGTAACAGAAGTTAAATTTGTACAAACAGCAAACGCAACAAAACCAATACTCGTTACGCTGTCCGGTATAGCAATTGAAGTTAAATTTGTGCAACCAGTAAAAGCAACATCTCCAATACTCGTTACGCTGTCCGGAATCGTAATTGAATTTAAGGTATCACACGACATAAATGCACCAAAACCAATTGAAGTATAACCGTCTGGAATTATGATTGAAGTGATTTCCGGGTGTTGATTCTCATAACTTCCTTGTCCATTATTTTCAAAATTAACAAATGGGAAATATGCAATATTTGGAGCGGACATATTCATCATCTCGTCCATAGTATATGGTGCGGTAATTGCTGTTACTGGCAAACCGTTGTATTCACTCGGTAAAACAATTTCGGCTAAACCTGTGCCGTTGTATCTAATCATTTCATAGGACTTGCCATCTGCTGCCAAACGGTATTCGCACATTTCCGTAATATCAACCACCCATTTTGCTTGTAAAATAATATCTGCAGTAATCGGTGTATCAAAGTCAAACAATTCGCCGTCCAAATACCAACCTTGGAAAGTGTAACCATCACGCGTAATCATTAAATTGGTTGTCGTGTTGCCTTGTATAATTTCTCGTGTAACCGCCGCACGACCATCATTACTATCAAATGTTACCACATATGTTTCTTCTGTATATGTTTCTTCCGTCGTTTCGTCGTTAAAAAATATTTGTCGCATATCACACGCCACCAAAAGCAAACTGGAAATGATTGTAATCAATCCAAGCGTTAACAGTTTTAAATATTTTTTCATAAAAATGCCTCCCTTAACGAGAGGCATAGTCCATAACTACGAACTCCCGTTGCGGCTAAGCAAATTCATATTCCAAGAGAATAGGTGGCAGTTCGTCGTTTGGCGAATAAAAAAAACCTATTCCCTGCGGTGTCTTGTATTGAATTTACTTAGCCTATAATATAATAACATATTTTTGTATCTAACACAATTACAAAAATACTTTTATAATTATTATTACATAAATAAAGACAACTGCGATTAACCGTGGTTGTCTTTTTTATTGTTGTTTTCACAGCGGGAAACATAGTTGTCCTTTATTGGATTATGTTTCTTGATAAAATACTTAACCTTAGAAATAATGCGAGAGAATAAAAGTTTTTAAAATAAGAGTGTATATAAATTTAGACAGTTGTTTTCCGCAAATGTCGTTTTTATAATTAAAAATATAAGTGAGGTATGAAAATGGATTACATTCCAAGATTTAGGACAATACAGCAATGTTTAACTGAAATTAAAAAATTAGACAAAGGAAGTTCAATTAGTGAATGATTTATTCGTTCTTTGTGTAAAAAAGAGTTGATTGAATATTATGCCAGTGGTAACAAGTCGCTAGTCAATTTTGATAATTTATTAACATATTTAGGCGGGGGAAGAAAAAATGAAGAATAATAAAGATATTATGTGTGTTTACGAAAGGCGTAACAAGCACGGTGAACTTAGTTTTGAATTACATTGTAGTGGCAAGGACGCTTACACCAAAAAATATAAAGTTTTTGTTAAAAGAATTAAGGTACCAAAAGAATTGACTGGTAAAAAAGAAATTGAAAAATTTAGGTTACAATGTCAAGTTGAATACAAAGAAAAGGTTGAAAAGTTATCCAAAGGTATTCTTTCTTTTGAAGATAAAAAAATATCATTTTACGATTATGCTGAACAATGGGTCGAAAGAATTAAATTATATAATAAGGAAGCGTATAACCACTATATACACAGTAAGTATAATTTAAAAATTTTTAAAGAAAAATTTGGTCGGTTTACATTGGCAGAAATGACTTTACCGATTATTCAAAATTTTTGTGACTGGCTTTGCACGAGAACATACAAAAAGGATACTATTATTGTCAAAGAAAGTTTAAGGGCGACTATTAAAGAAAAAGGTTTAACATTAAAAAATGTTGCTGAAAATTGTGGTATGGCTACTAACACTTTAACCTTGGCAATTGAAGAAGGTAAACATGTCGCAAGAATAACGGCGGAAAAGTTATGTGCATTTTTAAATGTACCAATAACCAAATATTTTACAATAATAAGTGAAGACATCCCCTACTCTAAAACTGCAAATGATGGCTTAAAAGTAATGCTTCATACAATTTTAAGCCAAGCAGTCAAGGACGGTTTAATTCCAATCAACTATGCTTCCAGTGAATATACACATAAAGTTACGGGTACTGTTGGTAAAAAAGAAATTTTTGAAACGCAAGATGAAATACGCAATTTTATCGAATGTCTAGCTAAAGAACCAGATATTCGTAAAAAGGTTGCTTTTTCCATTGGCTTAAATTTAGGTTTGCGTGGTGCGGAAATAACTGGTTTATCATGGCAAGATATTGACTTTGAAAAAGGTACAATATCGATTAATAAAAACACCATTTATGTTGGTGGTTTTGGTGTGGTAACCAAAAGTACTAAAAATAAATCTTCGACACGCATAATTAACATGCCCCAATCCTTAATCAACTTATTGCAGAAATATTATACTTGGTGGTTAGAACAAAAAACAAGTCATGGTGACTTGTGGGCAAACACTGATAAGTTGTTTGTGCAAAATAATGGCAAGGATATGTCAAATAGTACGATTTCAGTTTGGCTGAAAGAATTCGAAATTAAAAACAATTTAAAAAAGGTAACACTACACGGACTTAGACATACTAATATCACCATGCTTATTTTAAATGGTGTTGATATAAAAACAGTTGCTTCACGTGTTGGACACAGTGATGTTCAGACCACATTAAACATTTACTCTCACTTCACGAATCAATCAGACAAAAAAGCCAGTGAAACCATTGAACAATTGTTATATGCACCAACAAGTATTTAATTTGTAAATAATAATCAAGCAATCTAACTTAGGTTGTATTTATTATATATTATAATATAAAAATAAAAATTAAATATATAATTTATGATTAATTGATTATAACTAATCATTATAAAATATAGGTAAATTTCTTTGATTTAAATTATAAATAGTGTTATGATTACCAGCATCGAGTTTTCACCATCTTTAATTAAAAGGAGGGGCAGTTATAATAAAAATTATAATTTGAAATAATAGTAGTTAATATATTTAATTTTCTGTTTTTAATATTATTTATAATAAATATAAAGGAGATAAAAAAATGGAAAATAAAATTACTTTTTACGACAATGATGTCGTAGAAATAAAAAGAAAAGGATTTAATCCTTTTAAAAATTCTGTCAAAACTCATGGATGAAACCGTAGGGTTCGGACAGTGGATTTCCCTTTTATGACTAGAAAGCAGTATGAAAATACTTTATCTAGAAAAAGCAAACAATTAGCAAAAGTTGCATTGACAAGTGATAATCATGTTATGTTAACTCTTACTTCTAAAGACTTTATGTCTTATGCTACTTTCCAATTAGAAGTCAAAAAATTTATATCGAATTTTCGATATATGTTTAAGGATATGGAGTATATAAACGCTATTGAATGTAATCAAAATGATAATCATTTTCACTCACATTTAATCGTTATCTTCAATGGTACAGCACCAAAAATGAATTATGAATGACTGAATGAGCATTGGATACATGGTAAAGTGACCATAAGGAATTCTAGGGAAACGAATATGGATTTTATTTCTTATATAACTAAATTCAAAGAGAATAATATTCATGCAGACAATCTGTCTTATACTAAATTTCCACAATTTGCTAAGTTTATCACAACTAGTCACAATTTACCAATGGCTAAAATTAAAAGTCAAAGGATTTGTGATGTAGATACAACTAAAAAATTATTTAGTGAAGTTGGTAAGCAGCACGGAAAAATTGAAATGAAAACACATTTGTATAATGACATAAAGTGTTTAGATTATGCGTATATGAATGTGAAAAATGGTGAAGAAATACTCGATCATATTTTAGAAGATAAAGATATCCCGATTGAAGGTATTGATATTTTTTAAAAAATAAAAAGGCAAGTTTTCACAACTTGTCTTTTTTTTATTAAAATTACTGATTTGGTGCATCGCGGGCGATTCGAACGCTCGACCTTCTGTTCCGTAGACAGACGCTCTATCCAGCTGAGCTAGCGATGCATAATTATATTTTAATATAACATAATTTTTTTAAAATGGCTACATTTTTTTATATATTTTTTATACAAAACTTTCTATCCCATTGAAAACCCCTGAAAAACCATAGGATTCACTATGTTTTTAACACCAGACCTTGTAATCCGTAGACAGACGCTCTATCCAGCTGAGCTAGCGGTGCGTTTTTTTGGTTACAAAAATAATTATAACATAGTACTTGACAAAAGGCTAGAAGTTTTTTAAAATATTTTTAGAACTTGGGGGTGTAGCTCAGCTGGTCGGAGCACCTGCCCTGCAAGCAGGGGGTCAGCGGTTCGAATCCGCTCACCTCCACCATTGTTCAAAAAGAATCCTTATCATTCTTGATAGGGATTTTTTTTTATGTATTTTGTAAAATTTATAGAATAATCGTTGACACGACAACAAATTCTGCATATCATTATTTAGGGTGATATGATGGAAGAAAGGTATCAACTTTTTACAGGTTTAATTTTGAACATTTCGCGTTGTATTCAAAAAATTAAAAACAGCGAGGTGGCTGAATTAGGTTTGAAAGGCAAACAAGTACAATGCTTATTTTTTTTGCATAAATTGCCAGAAGGTGCAAGTTTAACGCAACTTTGTGACTTATGTGATGAAGATAAAGGTGCGATGTCGCGTACCATTAAGGAATTGATGGAAAAAAACTTAGTTTATGTTGATGAAAAAAGTGAACAAAAATACCGTAATCCGATTAAATTAACAACTCACGGCAAAGACAATGCTGGGATTGTGACGGAAAAAATCAATCATATGTTAGCGATGGGTGGCGATGGCATCAATGATGCTGAACGTGAGATTTTTTATAAGTCATTAACTACAGTTTCGAACAATTTAACAGCAATTTGTGAAAATTATGGAGGTAAAAATGATTAAAATTTTAATTGATAGTGCTTCGGACATTTGTGAAGAAGAAGCAAAAAACAAAGGAATAACTATGATTCCATTAGAAGTTCGTTTTGGTGAAGATGTTTATTTAGATGGTGTTAATTTGCTGCCACAAGAATTTTTAGACAAATTGACCGAAAGTACGGAATTACCAAAAACCAGTCAAATTAACGAATATCGTTGGACGGAGCAATTCGAAAAATTAACTGCAAATGGTGACCAAGTTGTCGCAATTACGATTTCTTCCAAATTATCGGGAACTTTTAATAGTGCGAAAGCAGCAGCAAAAAAGTTTCCTGGTCAAGTCTTTGTGGTTGACAGTTTAACAGCGGCAACTGGCGAACGCATTTTATGCGATTATGCTTTGCGTTTGATTGGCGAAGGTAAGACAGCCGAACAAGTGGCAACCGAATTAGAGTCAATTAAACATAAAGTACAAGTAATTGCGATTGTTGATACTTTGAAATATTTACGTAAAGGTGGTCGTATTTCGACTTTGACAGCTTTTGCTGGTGAATTATTGTCAATTAAGCCAGTAATTTCGGTTATTGGGGGCGAAGTAAAAATGGCTGGCAAAGCAATGGGAAGCAAAAAAAGTAACAATCTTTTGATGCAACTTGTGCAAAAATGTGGTGGTATTGATTTTGAGATGCCTTATGGTTTGGTTTTCTCGGGTTATCGTGATGAGTATTTGCGTAAATATTTAGAAGATAGCGCATCTTTATGGCAAGAACACGTACAAGATATGAAAGACATTCCAGTTTATCCTTACGGAAGTACAATTGGAACTCACGTTGGACCAAATGCTTTAGGCGTAGCGTTCTTTGCAAAATAAGTAAATCAAACAAAGGAGTAATTATGAAAATTGGGATTCCAAGAGCACTGCTCTATTATAAGTATGAAAAGTTTTGGACAACTTTTTTTGACCAAGCAGGGATAGAATATGTGTTAAGTCCGGTAACAACCAAAGATATTGTAACTCGTGGTGAAAATTTAGCCATTGATGAAGCGTGTTTACCGACCAAAATTTTATTGGGACATATTGATTGGTTGCTTGATAAATGCGATTATGTTTTTGTGCCACGTGTGGAATTTGGTTATCGTGCGCAGATGTGTACTAAATTTTTAGCGCAAATTGACTTAGTAAGAAATACTTTCCGTGATAAAAATATTCAATTGTTGTTTTATAACTGTTATAAAAAAGGACCACGTGCTGAATACAAAGCTTTCAAAAAAATGGGTAAGTTTTTAGGTTTGAAAACGGCTGTAATCAAAGATGCGTATACCAAAGCTCGTCAAGCGCAACAGTATTTTGAGATGTTCCGTAGCCAAGCGCAAATCCAAACTTTACGTGAAACCAATAAAAATAAAGTTTTGGTAGTCGCACACGCTTACAATATTGGTGATAAGTTTGTCGGTGAGCCGATTTTAAGGACTTTGCGTCAATTAAATTGTGAACCGATTATTGCTGAATATTTTGATGCTTATGAATGTATTCATTCTTTTAAAGAGTTAAGTTCAACTTTGCCGTGGGGTTACAACCAACATTTGGTGGGTGCAATTGCTAAATACCGTGATGAAGTTGACGGAATTGTCATTTTAACGACTTTCCCGTGTGGACCGGACAGTATGGTGAACGAAATGATTACCCGTAAAGTGAAAGATAAGCCGATTTTGGTCTTAACAATGGACACACAAGACGGAACGGCTGGTCTGGAAACTCGTTTGGAAAGTTATGTTGATATTTTAAATTTCAAAAAGGAGCACGCAAATGGCTGAAGTAAATCAAGAAATTATTGCTTGTTTCCCTCAATGGGGTAATTATTCTTACGCTTTTAAGTTTTTGATTGAACGTGGGTTCGGTGTGAAGTACCAAACGCCACCACCAATTACTCGTCGAACCTTAGAATTAGGCAGTCGTCATAGTCCAGATTATGTCTGTGTACCTTTCAAGTATTGTTTAGGTTGTTACATTGAAGCTTTGGAACAAGGTGCAAATTGTTTGATGCAGATTTTTGGTGCTTGTCGTTTGAATTATTATGGTGAATTGGCCGCACAAATTCTCAGTGATATGGGTTACAAGTTCCAATTTATGAATATGGCCGAAATTAAATGGACTTCCCCACGTTCCATTATGGAACATATGAAAATGATTAACCCGAATGTTTCTGTTACGAAAGTGGTCGCAGCTTTACCAACGATGATCAATATGATTAAGTTGATTGACCAATTTGATGATTACTTACGTCATAATATTGGTTTTGAAGTTAATGATGGCGATTTTGAAGCTTTGCAAAAGGAATTTTTGGCAGCATTGGCTACCATTGAGAATGGTAAACAGTTAAAACGTGTCAAAAAAGACTTTTTGCGCCGTATGAAAAAAATTCCCGTCAATAAGCCAGCAAAAACTTTGAAAGTTGGTATGGTTGGTGATTATTATACAGTGCAAGAACCGTTTAGTAATTATTATATGGAAAAAGAGTTGGCAGCAATGGGAATGGAAGTTTTCCGTGATATGAATTTAACGAATACGTTGATTAACAATCAATGGAAAAAACGTCATCGCTTTGCGAAAAAATATGCGAAGTTTAACCCTGGTGCAACGGCAACTTTCACGATTGCCGAAGCGTTATCTTATGTGCATCAAGGTATGGACGGTGTAATTCAAGTCAAAGCTTTTGGTTGTACTCCGGAAATTGATGCGATGCCAATTTTACAAAATATTAGTAATGACTATCGCATTCCGATTTTGAATTTTAGTTTTGACTCGCAAACCAGCGAAACAGGTATCAAAACTCGGTTAGAAGCATTTTATGATATGGTTATTGCTCGTAAAAATACAACAAAAGGAGATAAATAATGAAAAAAGGTTATATTGGAATTGATATTGGTTCGATTTCGACAAAAGGTGTGGTGGTTGATAGCGACAAAAAAATTGTGGCTAGTGATTACTTATGGACGGAAGGCGATCCGATGAACGCTGTGAAACGTTTGTTGAAATCTTTGGAAAAACAAATCAAAGGCAAAGACATTAAGGTCGTTTCGGTCGGAACAACGGGAAGTGCACGTAAATTGATTGGTGCTGTAACTAACGCGAGCGTAGTTAAAAATGAAATTACAGCACACGCAATTGGCACAACTACCCTATACCCTGATGTTAATACAATTTTTGAAATTGGTGGTCAAGATAGTAAAATTATCATTATCGAAAATGGTTATGTTGTCGATTATGCGATGAATACACTTTGTGCTGCTGGAACAGGTTCTTTTTTGAGCAGTCAAGCGCATCGTTTGGGGGTTTCGGTCGAAGAATTTGGTTCAATTGCTTTAACCAGTAAGCAACCAACGAATATTGCAGCACGTTGTACTGTTTTTGCCGAAAGTGACTTGGTTCACAAAGCACAAATGGGACACAAAAAAGAAGATATTATTGCTGGTTTATGTAAAGCTGTGGTAACGAACTACTTAAATAACGTCGGAAAAGGTAAACGTGTAAAAGCGCCAATCGTCTTTCAAGGTGGTGTAAGTAAAAATATCGGTGTCAAAAAAGCCTTTGAAGATGCTGTTGGTTGTGAAGTTACTGTGGATTCAAACGGACACTTGATGGGTGCATTTGGTGTTGCAATTTTGGCGCAAAAATCAGGTATTGAACGTGATTTTGATTTCAATATTACTGGTTTGGATTTCAAGACGAAAGGCTTTGAATGTCCAAAATGTGCGAACCACTGCGAGATTATGTGTGTATATCGTGATAATAAATTGATTGATTCTTGGGGAAATAAGTGCGATAACGGCGCAATTCGAGTAAATTAACAAGTTTTTTGTAATTTTTGTTAGCATATTTGTTTCTAATCGTGATATGATTAGTTATGATTAGATTGATTGTAGACTGCACTTGTGAAGTTGGTTCAGCAGAAGCAAAGGAATTGGGTTTCATTTCAATGCCGATGCGAATGATGATTGATGAACAAGAGTATTTAGCTGGCGAAAATTTAGACAATGATACTTTTTATGATTTGTTACCAAAAACAAAGACAGCACCAAAGACGATGCAAATCAATGCGAATGATTACATTCAAGTGATTAAACCTTTGTTAGATGCTGGTGATGAAGTTTTTGTAATGTCAGTTTCCAGTGGCTTGTCCGGTACTTTTAACAGTTTGACACAAGCTGCGACTGAATTAAATTCGGACAAATTGGTAATTTTTGATTCGCAAACTTTTACGTTGGCTTATTATGCGTTAGTTATGGAAGCACGGAAGTTAATCCAAAAAGGTGTCACTTTGGCCGAGTTGACCACTACTCTGGAAAAATTACGTGAACGTGTGCGTATCTATTTTATTGCTGATACTACCAAGTATTTAGTCAAAGGTGGACGCATTAGTTTTGTGAAAGGCTTGTTAGCTGATACTTTACATTTGAAACCAATTATTAGTGTGGTAAATAAAAAATTACAAATGGTGGGAAAAGGTATTGGTTATAATTTAGCGAAACGTAGTATGCTACGTTTTACAAAAAATGTGGATGAAACAATGCCAATTTATTATGGACACATTCACAATAGCGAAAAAGCCGAAGATTTTAAAAAAGTTTTCAATTTTGAATTTACTGAAAAACGTGAAATTGGCCCGATTGTTGGTGCGCACGGTGGACCAAATTGTGTCGGTTTAGCTTTCTTTGAAAAAGAAGAAACTAAATAAATTGTTTTATTTTTGACAATGTTCGCAAAAGACCGAACTGCGTTGTCCGATGCGGATGCCTGTGAGTGGGTGTCCGCATTTTTCGCACGGTAAACCTTTGCGTCCGTAAACAGCTCGGTTGGTCGATTTTTGATAACTTTTGCCTTTGGAAATTGCAAAGACTTCAAATGGGACACGGTGGATTTGAATAAATTCGTTAATTACGGTGGGAATTTGTGCCACTAGACGTTGTAATTCTGGCTCAGACAATCTGGCAACGGATTTTGTCGGTAAAATTTGAGCACGAAAGCAAATTTCATCGGCATAAATGTTACCAATGCCAGCGATAATGTGTTGGTCGAGTAAAGCACTTTTCAGTGGACATTGTCTGTTCTTAAATTTTTGTTGTAAATATTTTAATGTTACATTTTGTGGTTCAGGACCAAGCAATAATTGACCACTAGTATCTTCTTGGTATTTATTAAAATACCACCAATGACCAAAACCTCGTGAATCGATATAGCGTAATGATTTGCCGTTGGTAAAATTTAAAATTATGTGTGTATGTTTTTCGGGTGGCGTATTTATGTTTTCAATGGTTAATGTTCCGGTCATTCGAAAATGAATTACAATGCAATCTTGGTTTTGTAAATGCAAAGTTAAAAACTTACCACGCCGTGTAAAATTTGTGATGGTCTGCCCTGTTATTTTAGTTTGAAAATCCTGTGGGGTAATGTTTTTTAAGATTTTGGGTAAGTTAATAATTGTGTCGGAAATTTTTTGCTCCACAAGATATGGTATTAAAACAGTTCGAACGGTTTCGACTTCGGGTAATTCAGGCATTGTTATTCCCTTTTTGGCGTTTACCACCTTGAATGACAATAACAGGAACATACATTTCGTCGGCTGTCATTCCAGAATGTGAACCACGATTCAATGGTCTTTTTTGTGGGTCTTTGAGTACCATTAAATTGCCCGTATCTTTACCGACAGCTATATAATCACCTAAATATTGGCGTAAATCAGGACGTAATTGAAATTTGCCAAACATACCTTTTTGAATTGCTTCTTCGGCTGTCAATAAAGTATAATCTTGGGTATATTTCTGGAAAGCTTTTTGGAATCTTTCGTGGCAATCGGGTTTGATTTTAAAAGATGTGGCACGTGAATCCCACGCAATCGGATGTGCTAAACAATTTTGAATTTCGGTGTCTTGATAGATATAGGTATAACCGTGAATATCGGTTTGACCGTGGTCGGCTGTGATCACAAACAAAGTTTTCGGATGACGTTTGGCTAATTTTTCAATTTTGTGTTCCAATTTTTGTAGCAGTTTTTTTGCTTGTCGTGCCGTTGTGCCGTAACGGTGCATTGTCGAATCAAAATCTGGATAATATGCGTAAATAAATTTTTCGGCAGGCTGACTACATATTTTGTGTAGCTTTCGGAACATTTGTCCCAAGGAATTATATTCCAGCTGGTGTGGTGCAGAATTTTTATAGGAAATTTGGGGAAAGAGTGTGTAAATTGCACGTGACGTTGTTTGGTTGTCCCACAAATTTGGGTAAGGCAATTTATTTTGGACAAAATTCGGATTAGCTAAAAATTCTTTCGTGTAAAAATTACGGTTACGGAATAACTCGACCACTTCCCCATTGAAATTCAGTGCCCAGGCAAACCAACCGTGTTCGGCAGGTACTAACCCACTGATTAAAGAAGTTGTTGCTGATGTTGTTGTCGATGGAAAGACAGAAGTTACTGTTTGAATTTGGTGGCGACGGAAAAAGCTTTCTGTTGGTAAATTTTTTTCTAAAATGCGTGCGCCCATACCGTCAATCACGAGATAGACAATATTTTCATAATCTGGTTTTAATTTTTCGGCAAGTTTGGGTAAGATGGTGTGCTGTGGTTTTTGTCCCAAAAACTGGACGAACGTACATGCGAGATTAACAATACTATTTTGAAAATCAGGAAAAACAACATCTGTGTTGATCATCTATCTTTATCTTATCATAGTTTTGTAGTGGCCTGTCAAGGTTAAAAATTGAAGAAAAGCTAAAAATGATTTGTGAGAAATTAAAAAATTAGTTATACTAAAAGTAGATTTACGTTAAGTAAAAATTTTTTGGGATGCGCCCAAATTAAAAGGAGAAATGTCATGGATTTTATTCGTAAGAACTGGTCGCGACTTTCACTAGCATTCCTTTATTTAATTGGCGGTGTGATTGCAGTTATTGCATGGGTAATCAATGCTAAATCAATTTTCTCATCAGAAGATTGGTTAGTTCAATTCAACAGCATTGCATTATTGGTTTCGACCATTGCATTCTTCTTCGGTATGGTAGCAATTACTATCGTTAAGTCATTGCAAAGCAAAAAAGCTGTTAGCGTGATTTATATGGTAATCGGCGGCATCGCAACTCTTGCTTTGTTGGTTTACATTATTGTTGCTTCATGCCAAAATGCAGACTTAGTTGTTTTCGCTGGTGAAGAAGCACAAATTCGTTTCTATATGTTATGGGTTCCATTCATTGTTTTTGGTTTACATCCATTAATCAAAGGTGTTACTCGTTTCGTAGAATCAACTGCAATTCCTGCAAAAGCTCCTGTAGCTCCAGTAGTTGCAGAACAACCAGCTGTTGAAACTCCTGCAGAAGCTCCAAAAAAAGCACCTGCAAAAAAAACAACAAAAGCAGCTAAATAAGTTTAATCTAACAAACTTATAAAAAAAACCGTGGCTTTGCTACGGTTTTTTTGTATACTATATGTAATGCGCATTACCAGTTTAACTGTACATAATTTTCGCAATCATCAATGCTCTACTCTGCATTTGGATGCAGGCATTAATGTTTTAGTTGGTCCGAATGCACAAGGAAAGACTAATTTATTAGAAGCAATTTATTTATCTTGCGTTGGTCGTGGTTGGCGTACGGTACGTGATAACGAAATGGTTCAATTTGGTCAAGAAAATGCTTTGGTGCAAGTTAATGCGCAAAAAAAATTTGGCAATGTGGAAATTGCAATTCGGTTGGGGTTAGGATTAAAAAAATCAATTTCCATTAACCGTGTGCCGATTGTAAAAGTTGCCGAGTTGATGGGACAAATCAATTGTATTTTCTTTTCACCAGACGAATTAAAATTGGTAAAAGAAACTCCGGCCGATCGTCGTCGGTTTATGAATATTGATTTATCACAGATTGATAAAACATATTTTTATGCACTCTCCCGTTATAATAAGATTTTGCAACAACGTAATGCCAGTCTGAAAAATAAGTGCGATTTACGTGAATTAAGTATTTGGGATGCGCAGTTAATTAAGCAAGGTTCAATTTTAATCCAAAAACGCCAAGCCTTTATTGCAAAACTAATACCGTATGTTATTGCAAAGCATCGAGCATTAACCGGTAATCAAGAAACAATCAGTCTGACTTATGAAACGGCGACTGATTTTGCGCAAGCTTTGGAAAATGCGCGAGAACGTGATATGCGATTATGTACCACAACGGTAGGTCCACATCGTGATGATTTGGCAATTTTAATCAATGGCAAAGATGTGCGTATGTACGGAAGTCAAGGACAACAACGCACCGTTGCTCTTTCGATTAAATTGGCCGAGTTGGATTTATTTGCTGATTTGACTGGTGAAAAACCAATCCTTTTGTTGGATGATGTTTTTAGTGAGTTAGATAGCAGTCGTCAAGAGAGACTGCTAAAAATCATTGCCGATACACAGGTGGTTATCACGGCAACCGATGCTCCCCCGGTTGGAAAAATCTTTCAAATTAAAAACGGCACTGTCTGTTCAGATTAAAAAAGTTACTTACAATTTGAATGTAAGTAACTTTTTGTTTAATGTTAATAACTTTATGTTCGATTAAGATTGTAGTTAGATTTTTGGGGTTGATGCCGAAGCCATTGCAAAAATTTCGCCGATGATATTAAACATATATGTGCGACAAAATTCAAAAAGTCGATAAGCGAAGAATCCACCTGCTTCGGGAGTTAATGATAATGCTGATGCCCAACCGAATTGGTTGATAATAATAAAGGCTAAGGTTAATTCAAATAAAGCTGCTAGGCATCCAAAAACTGTTCCAAGAATACGGTCGATGATATTGACGGCTTTTAATTTTTCTTTTAAATGTCTTAGGAGTTTATCAATTAAAATACAAACCAGACGTACTAAAACAAAAACAGCAATTCCAATTAGCAGTTTTAAAATTGTGTTTGCACTAATAAATGGAATGTGCCAATTCTCAATTGCTGAAACCCAGTTCCAATTTTTGTCACAGAAATTTGCAAGAGGTGTTGCTGATAACAAAGCAACAGATAGCGCTAAGATAGTTGAAAAAAATTGAAGTACACAGCGAACAAAACCAAGACGTGTGCAAACAATCAAGTTAATGAGAATAAGTATTGCAACAATGATATCTGCTACTAATCCTGCTTTCATATTTTTATTATACCCTTTGGTGTCGGATTATGTCAAGTGTGCTATGTTTAATCTCAGATAAGATAAATTGTTTAACGTTAAACATTTTCGAATGCCTGCTTTTTTGTGTTAAATAGGGAAAAATTATTTGCCTTAATCTTATGTGTATTTTGGGAATTGTTTAACGTTAAACAATGTGTTGATATAATAAAGTAATGTTAATTATTATGTTAGTTTTAACTAAGGTTTATTTACATTGTGATTGTAAATAACTTTCTTTTTTATTTTAAGGTGTTTTGTCGTTATGTTTAAATTGAAATTGTTTAACGTTAAACAATTAAACTTGATTGACTTGTAAATAATTGTTTACATTGATAATGTTAATAACTTCCAGGGTTGTAAATCGCTTGTTTGTCCTTGTTTGTGTGTGTAAACTAATTTAAAATGACAAAGCAAAATTGATATTGTAATGACTTAATGTTTTTTTATTTAGCTAGATAAAAATATTCACTGTAAAATATATGTAATCAAATGTGATGCAATTTGTTCAATTGAAATTTTGTGTTGCTTATTCTGAAAATGTGATGTTGGTAAAAAAAGTTTTAATAAACTGAAAGGTGTTAAAAATGAAACGGCAAATAAATGAATTAGACCTTTGTAAGATTGAATGTACGCAGTATTTAGTTATTGTTTGTCATTTTTGATGATTGCGAGAATAAGTAAAAATTTGTCTTGTTTGTTTTTATGTTTGGTTTGTTTTTTTAAAACTTTTGTCTGAGTTTGAATGTTTATTCGGAAAATGTTGTCTATGTCGCTGTTTTTTTGTGGTATTTTTATTAAAATTGTTTAACGTTAAACAATTTGCTTTTTTTGTGAAAGACATTTACAATTAAGTTATGGCAGAAAAAAAATTAGGTAAAGGTCTGGGTGCATTGTTTGGTGGTATCGTTTTGGACGATGAATTAACACCAATGAGTGATGTAACTGGTAATGAACAAGTAAAAGATGCAAATGATGATGGTGTGCAACAAATTGCAATTGCAATGATTGATAATAATATCGATCAACCACGTAAAGTTTTTAATCAAGAAAGTTTAAGAGAGTTAGCAGAAAGTATTAAAACTTATGGCGTAGTTCAACCAATCCTGGTCACCCCAGTGGGAAATCGTTTTATGATTGTTGCTGGGGAACGTCGTTGGCGTGCAGCGCGTATGGCTGGGTTAGTGGAAATTCCAGCTGTGATTAAGAAATTTAATCCGAAGCAAGTAGCAGAAATTGCAATTATTGAAAACTTACAACGTGCTGACTTGAATGAGATTGAGTTGGCGTTAGGAATTAAGAAATTAATGGACGAACACAAATTGACACAGGAAAAGGTTGCTGAGCGTTTATCAAAGCCACGTAGTACAATTGCCAATTCTTTACGCTTGTTGAGTTTGCCACAGGAGATTCAACAATACATTAGTAATCAACAATTAACAGCTGGTCACGCAATTCGTTTGATGAGTGTTAGCGACGAACAAAAGCAAATTGACTTTGCGCGTCGTGCTGTGAATGAAGGTTTGTCGGTGCGTGCTTTGGGAGATTTAATCGAAGGAAAAACAACTTCTTTTGATTTTGGTACAAGCAAAGCTAAACCAAGCAAAGCGCCGGAAATTCGTGAACAAGAAAAAATCTTGTCACGTGCAATTGGTACAAAGGTCAAAATTGACGGAACTTTGGAACGTGGTAAGGTTGTAATTGCTTATTATGCGGCTGAAGAACTGGAAAGAGTGGTTAATTATTTAAAAAACCACAAGATATAGTATTATATAATATATTATTACACTATATGTTGTACCAAATTATAAATTTGGCAGAAAACTGGTAAAAAATTTTGTTATATGTTATGCTGGTAAGGTAAAAAGCGAAAGGAGTTCAAGAAAAAATGGGAAAAATTGTTGCTGTGGCAATGCAAAAAGGTGGGGTTGGTAAGACAACAACCTGTATCAACTTGGCTGCATATTTGGCGCACGATTTAGGAAAGAAAGTTTTGATTGTGGATTTTGACCCTCAACATAATGCAAGTAGTGGTGTTGGTGTGGAAGTAACTGATGAAACTGTTTCAGTTTATAATGTAATGTGTGACCAAGTTGACCCAACTGATGCGATTCAATTAACTTCGGTGAAAGGGTTGGAAATTTTGCCGAGTACACAGGATTTAAGTGGTGCAGAAATTGAGTTAGTACGTATGAGTGGACGTGAACAAATTTTACGTAATTGCTTGAATAAGATTCGTGATAGTTATGATTATATTTTTATTGATTGTCCACCGACTTTGACGTTGTTAACGGTTAATGCGATGACGGCTGCTGATACTGTGATTATTCCGATTTTGTGTGAGTACTTTGCTTTGGAAGGTATTAGTCAGTTGGTGCGTGTGATTCGCTTAATTAAGAAGCAAGGCTTGAATCCAGATATTGATATTGAAGGTGTTTTGGTGACGATGATGACAAACAATTTATTAACTAAACAAGTGCAAGCCGAATTGTTAAAATTCTTTGGTCGTAAAGTTTTTAATACAAAAATTCCTCGCAATGTGCGTTTAGCAGAAGCACCAAGTTATGGAAAACCAATTTGTGTTTATGATGCAAAATGTCCTGGTGCGAAGGCTTATCGTGAATTAGCATTTGAATTTATGAAGAGGCAACGCGACTAATGAGTAGTAACGTAAAATCTTTTTATCGTGTTTATCGTCCAAAAAATTTTGCTGAAGTTGTTGGTCAAGATTTTATTACCCGAACTTTGAGCAATCAAATTGCTAACCAAAAAATTGGACACGCATATTTATTTTGTGGAACACGTGGTACTGGAAAAACTTCGGTCGCGAAAATTTTTGCTGATGCTGTCAATTGCGAGAATTTTCACAATGGAAAAGTTTGTGGCAAATGTGCGTGGTGTCAAAATCCAAATAAAAGTATGGATATCTTTGAAATTGACGCTGCAAGTAATAATGGTGTTGATGCTGTCCGTGACTTAATTGAAAGCGTAAAATATCCACCTGTTGTCGGTAAGTATAAAGTTTACATTATCGACGAAGTGCATATGTTTTCGGGGTCAGCGTTTAATGCTTTGTTGAAAACTTTGGAAGAACCACCAGCGCACGTGATTTTTGTTTTGGCAACAACCGAACCACATAAATTGTTGCCAACTGTCCAAAGTCGTTGTTTGCGTTTTAATTTCCAAAATGTAGCTTTGGGTGAAATTGAAAAAGTTGTGAAAAAAGTTTTTCAAGCAGAAAAGATTGTTGCTGATGATGCTTCGGTTACTTTGATTGCAAAGGAAGGTCAAGGCAGTGTTCGTGATGCTTTATCTTTTGCTGATACGGTGGCGGCATATTGTGGAAAAGATGCAGTTACGACGGCAATGATTAACAAAGTGGTTGGTGGTCTTGATGCGCAAATTTTCCAACAATTGGTTAATCAAATAGTGGCAGGTGAACCACAAGCTGTGCGTGATACGGTAAACCAAATTTTCAATAGTTCAACGGGTACGGCACGCATTTTAAATGGGACATTAAATGCAATTAAGGATGCTTATGTTCAAAAACCCAGTCCACGTTTGGCAACGGCGTTACGTATTTTTGCTAATTTGGAAACAACTTTGAAATACGCCAATGACCCACATAGTTATTTTGAAACAGCAGCATTAGTTGCTTGTGGTGCATAATTGTGGAAAATTTAGAAGCAGTCTGGGTGAAAATTTTACAAACCTTACGTGCTGAAAAGAATTTTGCTTTGTTTGGTTTGTTAAGTAATATGGATGATGTGTCATTTGGTGACGGTCAAATAATTTTGAAGATGCATAATGAAGCCGAAAAAAATATGATTAAAAATCATTTAACTACAATGAAAAAGATTGCTGGCGAAGATATTGACTTAGTACTGCAAGATAGTTCGGTTGTTGCGCAGGATGACAATGCTGAATATGTTGCACGCTTAAAGGATTTGTTTGGCGACAAAGTAGAAATCGTGTAAACTATATTTATGAGAAATTTTTCAATGGGTAACAATGGACAAATGGCAAGCTTAATGAAACAAGCTGAAGCTATGCAAAAACAAATGGAAAAAACCAAAGCTGAGTTAGCTGAAACTGCTGTGGAAGCAACGGTTGGTGGTGGGATGGTAACAGCTTCAATGTCAGGTGCTTATGAATTATTAGATTTGCATATTAAGCCAGAAGCTGTTGATCCAGATGATGTTGAAATGACAGAAGATTTAGTTATTGCTGTAATCAATGAATGTTTACGTCAAGTGACGGAGTTGCGTAATGAAAAATTGCCACTCTAATAAAATTAACGGTTATCGTATTGCGCCGAGTCCAACTGGCTATGTCCATTTAGGTACGGTGGCAACGGCATTAGCAAATTCTTACTTAGCACGCCAAAACGGTGGTCGCTTTTATTTGCGTATTGAAGATACTGATGGTAAACGTTATGTTGCTGATGCTGTGGAAAAGATGAATCAAACTTTCCGTTATTTTGGATTTGAGTTTGCTGAAACTTATGTTCAAAGTGAACGTGCTGCCATTTACCAAAAATATGCTCACGATTTAGTGCAACAAGGAAAAGCATATTATTGTTTCTGTACCGAAGAGGATTTAACACAGATGCGTGAAACGCAAACCAAAAATAATGAGCCAACGGGTTATTATGGTAAATATGCAAAGTGTCGTCATTTAAGTGCCGATGAAGTGCAAAAACGTTTAGCTGCCGGTGAACCTTATGTGATTCGTGCAAATTTTGGTTATCAAGATTGGGGCGAGCGCATTGTGTTTCACGATGCTGCACGTGGGGAAATTGCGTTACAACCTCAACAAAATGACCCAATTATTTTGAAAGCAAATGGTTTACCCCCTTATAATTTGGCTCACGTCATTGATGATACTTTAATGGGTACAGCTTTGGTGGTACGTGGAGAAGAGTGGTTAATTTCCACTGCCGAACATATGCAATTGTGTGATTTGTTAGGTTTTCCACGTTTGCAATATTTACATATGCCGACTATCAATATTGAAGATAATGGAAAAAAAAGGAAACTTTCAAAACGCAAAGACCCACAAGCTTTGGTAATGAATTTGGTTGATGCTGGTTATCCACGTGATGCAATTTTTGAGTATTTATTAACAATTTATAATAGTGATTTTGAATTGTGGCGTATGGCGAATCCAACAGCACCTTTGACGGATTTTGAATTTAAAATTAGTAAAATTGGGACAAATAATCCTTTATTTGATTTGCCAAAATTTAACGATATCGCCAAAAATGTTTGGGCTCGTTATGACCACGCAACAATGGTAAAACTTTTTAATGAGTGGGATTGGCAAAAATTGCCAAAATTAACACCAACTATCAAAACTCGTATCGAAGCAATGCTTGGTGTCGAACGTGGTGGCGAACGTCCACGTAAAGACTTGATTAAGTTTGAAGATATTCCAGATTTGTATAGTTATGTCTGGGATGAAATTATTGTTGATGGACAAAACCTTGATGGTGCAATGTTGAAAAAGTATGCCGAAATTTATGATGCGAATGATGATAAAGATACTTGGTGGCAAAAAATCAAAGAAAGTGCACCAGATAAACCAACTTTGCGTAATTTAACAGCTCAAATTCGTTTGGCTGTGACTGGTAAAACAAACACTCCAGATTTGTGGGCAATCTGTCGTGTTTTGGGAAATGATTTGGTTAAGGCTCGTTTGACGTGTTGGTAATTTCTTTTTTATAATAAGTTATGAAAATTTTCCGTCATCACGAAATTAAAAAAATTGCAGACTATGTTAAACAGGGTGGTGTTATTGTTTATCCAACCGATACTGTTTGGGGGATTGGTTGTCACGCGCTCAATCAAGATGCTGTGCAAAAAGTAAAATTAGCAAAAGGGAAACCGAACGATGCGCAGTTAATTTGGTTATTGCCTTCAATAAATGCTGTGATGCTCCATTGTGGACAAATTACTCCCGAAGAAAAAAGAATGTTATTAAAAAAACGGACATCTGTGATTATCAATGGACAAGCTGTGCGTGTGATTCGTAGTGGTTGGTTGAACCGACTTTTGACTGCGTGTAAAGTTCCTTTGGTGGCAACAAGTGCAAATTTACACGGACAATCGGTGATAACTTCGTGGCGACAAGGTGCAATGGTGTTTGCCGAACAAGATGTGGCAGTGGTACGTGGTCGTAAATTAAAACAAGTTGCCAGTTCTTTAGTTCAATTTGACCACAGTCAAGTACCGGCACAAATTAAGATACTTCGACCTGGTAGTGGCATATCTATAGATTAGTGAAAATTTTAGATAACTATTTACAGCATATTTGTGGTAAGAAAAACGTTAAAAGAAATGAACCATTGTCAAGTTGGACAACTTTTCGTGTGGGTGGCCCGGCACGTTATTTTGTTGTGGTCGAAACAAAAACGGCATTATGTAAATTGATTAGTGCTTTAGACTTTTTAGAATATCCATATTTTATTTTAGGTTTAGGGGCAAATATCTTAGCGAGTGATGATGGTTTTGATGGCGTCGTAATTAAGTTGAATTTTACCAACATTGAACATAATGATGTTTTTGTTTACGCTGATGCTGGGGCGAAGTTAGGTGCTGTGGTAAAATATGCGTGTGAGCACGGATTGAGTGGTTTGGAATGGGCAACCGGAATTCCGGCAACGGTGGGGGGTGGTGTCTATATGAATTGTGGTGCTTTTGCGCATAGTATCAGTGATGTTGTGGTAATGGTTGATGTTTTGGAAGATGGCGAAGTAAAAACTTTAACACGTAATCAGTTAGATTTTGGTTATCGTCATTCACGTTTTATGGATAAAACAGCTGTGATTTTGGGTGTGTATTTCCGTTTAACCAAAGATGAATCGTCAAAAATTAAAACACGTATGCAAGAAATTGTGCAAAAAAGACGTGCTCATCCCAGACAACCGAGCGCAGGTAGTGTGTTTAAACGCCCAAAAGATGGGTTCTATGTTGGTAAAGTAATTGAAGATTTGGGTTTGGGTGGTTATACCGTGGGTGGGGCGCAGGTAAGCACTCAACATTGTAATTTTATTGTGAATCTGGGGAATGCGACTTGTCACGACATTTTACAAGTTTTGTATCATATTCAGGATGTAGTAGAAAAAGCAACAGGTGTACTTTTAGAAACTGAAATTATCTTTTTGGGTAATGTTAATTAAACTCAATTTTATTTGCCATTTATGATAATTTCCGTTAAAATATTGCAGGAACTTGGGGGTTTAAAATGTTTTACAACTTCATTATTATTGGCTTTATTATTGCGTTGATTGTTTTGTCAATCTTTTGGGCTTTTAATGCTGTCCGTCGGATTGAAATTGAAAAGAATTTTTGTGCTAATGCTTTAACAAGTATTGCCAAGTTGTGGCGTCGTGCTAACTTTATTCCAGAAGATGCAAAAGAACGTGAATCTTTATATTTATATCGTGACTTTTTGCGTAAGTTCGATGAAAATGAATGTAAGTATCCAATTGCCGTTAAAAATGGTGGTGTTCGTGCGATGACTCGCAAAGAATATGACAGTGCGTGTGGAATTAAAACTCAGCGTAACTTTTCAACCTTGATTTTAGCAGCATCAATTTTAATTGCTGTGATTGCTTTAATTGCTAACGTAATTACCAAAACATTTATGATTGGTCTTGGTTTAGCTTTGATTATGCCTGTCGTACAACTAATTTTGGCGATGTTCCTGCAACGTTTTAACAAAGAAAAAAATAATTACCGTGATGCCATCTTTTTGGCGCTCAAAGAAAATAGTATTAATTTTTTAAGTATTACTAAACCTTTTATTTTGGTGGATGCTTACCCAGATAAATTTGGCAAACAAGCAAAACCTTTGTTTGATGCGAAGGGTGAATTGACCGAAGAACAAGTTGTCGAAGTTCGTGATTATATCATTGTTCAGAAACAAGCTGAAAATAAAGTTGAATTACGCTCAGTTAATAATGATGCTGAAATTGAACAAATGAATAATCCTCAGCCAGTTACACAAGAATCTGAAACGGTCGAACCTGAAATAGTTCCAACGGAACCGGTAGCTGAAAATGCAGTTGACGAACCAGTAACTGAACCAGTAGAGGAAACAGCTCAAACCGAAAATCAAGAAATTGAAGAAGCACCATTAACTGATGAAGAAAAAGAACAGTTTATCAACTATTTGGTCGACGATATTTTAGCTGCTGATGTACGTCGTGAAATAAAAAAACAAGAAGAAGCAGAGCAAGAAGCTGAAAGACAAGCAAACGAACCAGTAGCTGAAGAAGAAACAGAAGTGGAGGTTGAACCGGTAATTGAAGCTGCCACAACAGCAGAAACAATTACCGAACCTGCCGAAGACGATTTCTCGTTAGAAGCTATCGGTCAAGCACTTGATGCCGAAATTGAAAAAAGAAACAAGAAAAAACGTTAAAAGTTGTTAGGTAATAGTTAATATGTCATAAAGTCGATGTAGAGGGCATAGCCTTTGGCTGGGTCGTGGGTCATAGCGTGGGTGAGTGTGCCGACGAGATGTCCGTTTTGAATAATTGGACTGCCACTCATACCGTGGACGATGCCACCTGTTGCGTCGAGTAGGCGTTCGTCGGTAACACGGATGACCATCGATTTATCATCGCGTCGGTTTTGGTAACGTGTTTTTAAAATTTCGCAATCAAATTCTTCAATGGTTGTGCCGTCTAATGATGTGCGCAAAGTTGCTTTGCCAGGTTGTACATAATAACGTGTGGCAACGGGCATTGTGGTGTCGCACATTGTTAAAATCGTGCTGTCCGGAGTAAGGCAACCACTTACACCAAAGTTTGTTCCTTGGGTAATACTACCTTGGGTTGGTGTGTTTTGTTGAATTGAACTTTGTAAAACTCCAGTTTGTTTACCTTGTGTTTTGATAATGCCGTAAGTTTTTACTGTGCGAATTTCGCCACCAGATAAATTAACGTTAGCGCCAGTTTCAAAATCTGTCATTTGATGGCCGAGCGCAGAAAACTGATTGTTTTCTGGGTTAATAAAAGTAAGGATACCGACGCCGTTTGTTGTATCACGTAAATCAATGGTTTGATTGACTTTTAATCGGCGTTTTAGTTTGGTGCCATTACGTGTTAAGACAACGTTTACTTGTGATTTGTTATTGGTTGCATTAAGGAAGTCTTCGCAGGTTTGTACTGAAATACCGTCGACCGAATGGACAACATCGCCTTTTTGTAAAGTTTTATCGTTGGTAGTTGCTGTGACAAGTACACCGTCAATTTGTCCCATAATACCGATTGGCATTCCACCGACAATAATTGTGTCAAAGGGAAGAATATCAACTAAGACTTTTTTGATGGGGATGAAACCTAATAATTTAACCGTGATATATTTTTCGGTTTCGGGGTCGCTGCTGGTGAGATTTTCGGGTGAAACATCTGCACGGCTGGCGTATTCGCTGGGGGTTAAAACAATCCGATCTGGCGTGGTAATGCCGTGCACAAATGGTACGATTAAAAAAGCGTAAACACTGAAGGCAATGACTGAAAACAATATGCCACGCAAAAAACGAAAACTTTGTTTCAATTTCATATCGCATTTATTTTGTGGCAAACTCATATAAATTATTTATGCAAGCACTTTGGTGGTTCCGATTAGTGGAACAACTGCGTGTGCAATGGAAAAAATATCGGCGCACGTTAATTTGGTTGGCTGTATGGTGTGTGGTTGGTGCTGTTTTAGGAATTGTTACCATTGTGATTGGTAATGTTGACATTGAAGGTATTAACTATCAATTGATTGACGGAAATATTTTAAATGCAACGGCGATTGGGTCAAGTATTGGTAGTTTTATTTGGCAACGTATTTTATCGCTTGCGATTCCAGTAATTGTGGTTTTTTGTTTGGCGATGCTATCGCGCGTGACAGCTTTGGTGATTTTTCCTGTTGTGTTAATGCACGGCTATTGGCTGAGTGTTGCAATTTGGTGGGTTTTCTTTTATTACAGTTTGCCAGCAATTTTGGTCATCATTTTTTATACTGTCTGGTTGTTATTAGTGACGGCAATTTTGTTGGTGGGATTAGTTTGGGCTTTTCAATGGGGAAGTTATTGTCGTACGTGTGTCGGAAAACGTCCTTGGGGAACGGTAATCTATGGAGCATCGGTGTTAATTGTAGTTGCTGTGGTTTTGGGTGTTTTGGAATTTTTGGTGTTTTGGACTGTCTTAGGAAAAATTGTGTATAAACCTTTATGAGATTTCGCAAACTATGTTTATGAAAACAAATAAATTTTTAATCACAGCTTTAACGGTGGCAACGCTTTGTAATTTTGTCACAGCACACGGTAGTTCAAGTTGCAAAGAATATGATTGTGCTGTAACAGCACCAACCCAAGTTGTCGAAACAGCGAAAGATACGCAAAACAGTGAACAACAAACAAATGCTCCGAAAATTACAGCAAAAGCTGGTTTCTTGATGGAAGGTAAAAGTGGAAAAATATTATATGAGCACAATGCTGACCAACATTTACCAATTGCATCAATGACCAAAGTTGCAACGTTAGGTGTAGTTTATGATGCTTTGGCGCAAGGAAAAATCAAGATGGATGAAATGGTAATGGTGAGTGAACGTGCAGCTTCAATGGGTGGCAGTCAAGCTTTCTTGGATGCTGGTAGTGAATATAGTGTACGTGATTTGATTCAATCAATTGTGGTAGCTTCGGCGAATGATAGCTGTGTTGCTTTGGCAGAACATATTAGTGGTTCAGTGGAAAACTTTGTCACACAAATGAATGCTTTTGCGCAAGCCTTAGGTTGTCGAGATACTAATTTTGTGAATTGCACCGGTTTGCCAGCAACGGGGGCTTATTCTTGTGCACGTGATATGGCAAAAATGTATCAAAAAATTATGCAATCACCACACTATGGGGATTTTAATCACGTATGGATGTATGATTTAACGCACCCTTCGGGACGTGTGACTGGGTTGACGAATACGAATAAATTGATTCGTCGTTATCAAAGTTGTTTGGGTGGAAAAACTGGTTTTACAAATGAAGCTGGACATTGCATTACGGTAGCTGCCCAGCGTGATGATTTGCAACCGATTGCTGTGATTATTGGTGCGGCGAACAGTCAAACACGCTTCAATGAAAGTAGTGCTTTGTTAGATTATGCCTATCAAAATTTTGAAAATAAGTTAATTGTGGATGCAAGTCAACCATTAAAAACGGTCAACTTAAAAAATGGGATTGCCGAACAAGTGACACTTTATCCTGCTGCGAATTACTATCATTTGACCAGAAAAGACCAAACAGGAAAAATTGCCTTAGCTTTGGAAATTCCTGATACAGTCACAGCACCTTTAACGACATCAATGGATTTAGGAAAAGTATTGGTTACCGATAATGGAAAAGTGATTGCCGAAATCCCTGTGCGTGTACAGGAAGATGTTAAACGTGCTAATTATTGGGAAACCGTGCAAAAAGTCGTACGCCACAGTCAATTATAAAAATTTAATAAACTTCCGTTGCCGTGCTTTACAGGTAGTTCATTTTTTGATATGCTAATTGTGATTGCGGCCGTGGCGGAATTGGCAGACGCTCAGGACTAAGGATCCTGTATCGCAAGATGTGGAGGTTCAAGCCCTCTCGGCCGCACCATCTTTGATAATTTGTCAAAAATTGACAAAGTTTTTGTTGGGTGTGTATTGACTTTGAATTTTAGCATAAATTATAATGTAAATAATGAAATTAAAAAATATATTACCAGAAAAGTTTCAACAAGCTCATTTACAAAAATTGAAGAGCGAATATTTTAGTATTTTAGATAATCATTTAGATTTCCTGTTTTTAGGTAAGGCTTTTGCATTGGAAGTAATGAAAGTGCTTAAAACTGATGATAAAAAAATTACGCGTATTTATGATCAACGCTATTTGCCATTTCGTCTTCACGACATCGAATGGTTAGTCAAATACATCAACAAAAGATACAATGATGATTTAAAGAGCATTTACAATTTAACCAAAAGAGGTATTGCAACGGAAGAACTAAAATACATTCCGGTTGATTATATTCGGATGTATGTGGAAGAATCGCCAGTTTTTGAAAAGAAATGTGGTGACTTTGAACGTAATTTAGTTACTGCTTATTTGCAAGTTGCTCAGACTTGTTGTGATGATTTTTATGCTGATATTGCTACCAAAAAACGCGAAATTAAAAGTCCGGAATATGATGTTTTATTCCGTGAACGTGTTGTTAATGCAATGAAATATCTTGGTTTGGATGAAGATGTGGTTGAAAACACAATCGAATTGAAAAAAGATTTGTGGTATGACACAACGAGAAAATTGACATTTGTTAATGTCTTTAATCAAAAAAGATTACTTTTAAGCCAGAAAGAACGTTCAATGTTGTTAAAGAAATCTCCGGTTGCAGCAAGAAACTTAGTTAATACTGAAAATCAATTATTTCAAAGTTGGAATGCTTTGTGTGATATTAAATACAATCAACGACATCAATCTGTAATTAAGCAAACAAAGCCAGCAACAGTAAATATGAAAAACAATGCTGATAGTGAATATAAATTAGTTGTTAATACGCAAAAACTAAGTTATCAGTACAAAAAACAAGTTGTTGATTGTTTAAATATTTTAAATTCTGAAAAAAATAAACAACCTGAATTAGTTTTACGTTAATTTCTAAGACTAGTCAAAAATCGGACAATCTTGACTTTTGGAATTTGGAAGGAGTATAATAATCTATGAAATTAAAAAAAATTGTATCAAAGTTTTCAACAAATGGTTTAGTGAATAAATCACAATTAGCTAAGGATTTTCAATTATTAGATGAATATTTGGATGATATTTTCCCCAATCAAGAAACAACGAAAAAGATTGTTAAAGGTTTAACAAAGGATGATGGAAAATCAGATTTTATTTTCCACTTTAAAACTTTGCCATTTCGTACTCGTGATGACTTATGGTTGTCGATGTTTATCGAAAGGGTTTTAGCGCAAATCGTCAGTTTGAAAAAAGACCAAGCTGTTTTTGGTGAGGAAAAATCTCAAGAAATGTTGCCTTACCGTAATTTACAAAAAAGTACTTTTTATTATTCTCCAGCTTATGAATCTGCGCCAGTCAATACGAAAACAATTTTAGCGTATGTCCAAAAATCACCAAAATTTGAGGCACGTCGTTCTCAGTTCGAACAAGATTTTGTGAAGGCTTACATTGCGAAATGGATTGTTACTAATCAACCTGATGCTTTTTTCAACGAAGCAAATAGAAAATCGATAGAAACAGATGTTAATTTTGCCAAAAATTTTCCAATTGAAATTATGCAAATGATGACAAACATCGGAATTGCGAAAAAGAATATTGAAATTGCATTAACTGCAACTACGGGAATTTGGTTGCGTTCAACATTGCGTAAGACTTTTATCAACAGAAATAACTTATATAGTGTACCTAATTTAACAATGTTAAAAAAACACGATGTGCAAGCTTGGCGAGTTTTGTCGGAAATGAAAACTGACAGTATGGAAAATTGGGTTAATATCAAAGAAAAAGAATATTATGATAAAAACAAACGTATGATGAATAAGTACGGTGTTATGAGTAAGGCGATGAAAATGGATACTGACAAGCTTGAAGAATTACGTTTAAAGAGTCGCAAATATGATTTAGCGTACCAAACAGTTATCTTTAATAACTTGGTAAATCTTGATTATGACAATTTGAATAAATAATCAAATAAAAAAACTGATAAAAAAAGTTTAAATATTTTTGTACAGTTATTGACAGCTAAAAGTAGAGTAAGTTAAAATATAGTATGGAAAAATTAAAACATTTAGCTTTGGAAAAAAATTTTCAAAATACTATGGAAGAATTAGATAAGCAAGAAATGAAAGAAGCTTTTGCAATCTTGGATGAATGCAATAAATATTTTTTTCCTAGCGAAAAATTTCTTGAAGTTAATTTAAAAACAATTACTCGTGAAAATAAAAATGCTCAAAATAATTACGAAATGGGATTGTTACCTTTCCATATCAATGACGAAAAATGGTTGGCTAAGTTTATTGAAAATGTTTACAGTATTTGCCGTAAATTAAAAACAAGAAACAGTCTTTTAGAAAATAAAAAGAAAAACGTTGCTGACAGTGAATTACCAGAAATTAAAGCTGAGATTTTTGAAAAATATGTTGCAACTTCAACTTTATTCAATAAAAATCGTGAAGCATATCAATACAGCTTAATGAAAGGTTGTATCAAATTAGGGGCAGATGATAATGTGGGTGACTTTTTCACCAGTGCTAGCGCAAAAGCAAGTGTAAAAAATAGTATTAGTTATGATTGGATTATTCGTAATCGTTCGGTCAAGATGGGGGAATTTTTGGGTATCGACGATAAGATTATTCAAGATAGTATTGTTTTAAACAGTGATATTTGGCAACCAGAAGCAAGAAGAATTGCTTTTATGAACAATGTTAATCCGGATCGTGTTTTGTACAAAAACGACCACGCTTGGTTAAGAGACAATCAACCAAATGTATTGAAGGCAATGCAAAAAATGGAAACTAAACTTTATGAAGATTGGAATGCTTATCGTGATTATAGTGAATATCAAGAATACGGCGAAGTTTTCCGTCGTTTAAATAAAGTTAATGCAAATATGAAAATGAGTCCAAAGAAAGCTGAAATCTTACGTCAAAATAATGTAAAAATGATTGATGTTTACAAGGCAAGTTTACGTGAATGTGATAATCGATTCCCAATCTTGAAACAAATTAGAGAACCAAAGCCAATCGAACCAACGATTAATTTATAACAAAATCAATTGCAAAAGACTTGTGAGTAGGATTTTCCGAAAACAAGTTTTTTTTATGGAAAAACACGTATTGTCGTCTTGACATTAAGTGGGGAACTTCGCTATAATGCAGGATGAAATTAAAGCAGAAGATATTAAACGGTTTTGATAAATTACATTTAAAAATATACGAACAACAATTATTTATGACTTTGGATAAATCTTTACAAGGTTTATTTCCATCGGAAGCTTTTATTACGCAAACTTTAGATAATTTGAATATGGCAGATAAAAAATATACATTTATCTATAATGTTAACTTTTTGCCTTTTCATATCAATGACGATGACTGGTTGGCTGAATATGTTATGGCGATGACAAAATTTAAATGTGATTTGAAAGATATAAAAATCTCTTTTGATAGTGTTAAACATTATATCAAAACTTCAGCGAAGTTTAATGCTTTGCGTAAAGAATATGAAAATAATTTAGTAAGAGCATACATCAAAAAATTATTGGACGAAAATTCTGACGACTTTTTCTTAAGCAAAAAAGAAAAAGTAAATTTTATGAAAAATCGTAACCTTGATCAAGTTTTCCCGGAAAAGGTTGCTAAGGTTATGATGGTCCTTGGGTTAAGTTATGGTGCAACTGAAGAGCATATCGAACGTAACTTGGATTTATGGCATCATAAAACAATGCATCAAACATTCTATAATCGTATTGAGCAAAACAATATTGGCAAAATTAACAGAGAACAGCGTTTAAATTTGAGTATTGATAACCCAGTATTATGGGAAAGTTTTGCAAGTAAAGAATTAAAATTTTTCCAGCTTTGGATGTTGGAACGTGAAAAAAAACATTATGATCAACACAAAGATACGATAGACCGTGTGGGAACTGCGACTGCGAATATGAAAATCAGTTCGGCACAAGCGTACAAATTAAGTGCCGAAGTGCGTCAAGCGCATACAGAATATAACAAAATTGTGAATGAAGTTGCACGTGAAGTGAACCATCGCCAAATTAGCGACACACAAGGGAAAAATATTTAAGGTATTCATTATGATGAATAAATTAACTCAAATTAAGGCGAGAAATTTTCAAAGTGGACACCTGAAAGTAAGTGAACTTTTAGATGCGTGTTTGCCTGCTGTTTTTCCCAAACAAGAATATATTTTAAATAATTTAAAAGGTTTAACACCAAAAAATAAAATCCTTGTTAGTTATTATAATAAAGCTTTTTTACCATATCGCACACGTGATGCGGCTTGGCTGGCTCGTTATTTTGAACAAATCTGCGATGCTTACTATGTGAATAATCCACGGATTCCAATCAAAAATCAATTAGCTGTGAAACGTTTGCCACTTTGTTATTTTGAAAGTTATATTGAAAGTTCGGAAAAGTTTGATGCGTTACGTTGTCAATATGAATATAATCTAGCAAGTGCTTATGCAAGCATTACGTTAAATGCCGATGTTGATGATTTTTATATGAAAAGTATTGAAAAAACAATTGAGTGTTGTGACCCAGAATATAGTGAGTTATTTCGGAATCGGATTATTGGGGCGATGAAATATTTGGGCGTTGACTCTTACCATGCCGAAGTTGGTGTGGAAATGTGTAAGGGCGTATGGCAAGACAAGGTTATGGCACAAACTTTTGCGAATACTTTCCATTTGTCTGGTGTCAATCAATTGTTAAGTGCTGACGGTGTTTTTGCCAAAAAAATGCCGAGACAATGGAAGAAGTTAGTAAATCTTGCGAATATCTTATATGCACGTTGGTCAACTTTATATTACAGTGAATACCAAAATCAACATCGTGATATCATCAATCGTTTGGGTAATAATGATAACAAAAAAAATTTAACCAAAACGGAAATGAAAAACTTGCAAAATGAAGTAGAATGTTTGGGTTTTGAATATGAATGCTTATTGGTTGAAGCACAACAAATATGCAAGAAGTTTAAAAATAATTCACAGTTATTGGATTTAGATATTAAAAATTCACTTTAAAAAAACGCACCGGATTGGTGCGTCTTTTGTTATTCGGTTTTTATTGGGAGCAGTGGTGTCGGTTTGAAACGTGGGCGTCGGTGGGTGAGTTTGTAGATAAGCCACCAAGCAAACGCTGCTACCGTTAAGATAAGAATGATAACCAAGAACCAGTTAATGCTCTTACCTTCGTCTTCTGTGAGTTGGGCAGCTTTGTTTTGGACGTCGACCATTAAACTGTTGACTGCTTTTTCTTTTTGTTTGTCGAAGTTGTGCATAATTGCCGAATAGTTGATGTTGTCTTGAGTTGGGAAAATGGTGCAAGCCCAGTTTGTGTCGGCGTCAAAAATATCATATTCTTCTTCACCAGGCACTGGTACACCGTAACCTTCTTCTTCGTCATATTTTAAGAAATCAATAGCGTCACCAACAGCCACCATTTCACTACCGACGTAATCAATGTTACGTGCGGCATTTTCATGGTTTAACATAAAGTTGATAAATTCATAAGCTGCGTCGGTATTTTGTGCGTAAGTTGGAATTGCAAAGTTATCTGTCCATAAGTTAGTACCTTGGGGAGCATAGAAACGTAAATAATTATCGTGTCCGGCTTCGTCAAGTTCCCACATTGCTGTACCAGCGTCACAGCTCCAATATAAGCCGTAGGCGAAGTCATCATTTTCTGGATTGATAAAAGATTTTTTGCCGTTGTCGTTTTCGTAAAATGGGTTCATCGTGTGAATTTGTTCCATTAAAACTTCACGTGCTGCGTCAATCAAATATTCGCCGTCCATATTTAAGATTTGTTCCAACATCGTGTTGTCGTAGTTTTCGTTCTCACCTTGACCAACCAAGTAGTTTGCTTGGGCTACGGTGTGTTCGTCACTTTTACGTTGTTCGCTGTAAATCATCGCAATACCGATCGAGTCGCGTGCTGATTTTTTCATAGTAATACGACCTTTATAAGCAGTAGTACCACCTTCACCAAACAAGATACCGAAACCATATTCTTTCAAGATATCTTCAAAGTCAGATAAACTAAAGCCAGTTTCTTCTTCCATTGCGTCGATGACCATGGTGTCGTACATAATTCCGACCGTACCAATCATATAAGGAATTGCCCAAACTTGGTTGTCAATTGGGTTGTTGTTTTCATCGTAAACGGTGGTAAAAGCTGAGGTACGAGCCAAGATTGTTTCATTCATTGGTTCGGTGATACGGCTTTCTTTAATTGGTTGCAATAAGCCGTCTTGTGCCATTTTTTCGACCATATATTCGGATGGAAAAATTAAGTCATAATCGGCGTGTTGAGTATTGATTTTACTGTAAAGTTCTTCGTTGTCGGTAAAAGTATGGTATTGGACATGGAATTTGTCTGCGTTTTTGACACCGTCTTCTGCTAATTTTTCACGGTAGTAATCGGTAAATTCGTCCAATAATTCGGTTTCAATGTATTCTTCCCAGTTGTAAACTTTTAAAACTAATGAACGTGGAGTGAGGTTTGTAATAATAACTGGGATTACACCAAGACCAGTGAGCAACATAACACCTGCTAAAATTCCTGCAATAACTTTTTTGTTAAGTTTAATTCCTTTACGGACACGTGCTGCATTCAAGTTCATCACAACTAAGACTAAGAGAATTACAACAAAGATAATCGTGGTTAAGGCTTTGAAAGCGTCGGGAATATCACGACGAGCGATTGCACCGTAAACTACGGTCGAAATAGTCGAAACGCCACTGTTGTTGTATTGTGTAATAACAAAATCATCTAATGACAAAGTGAAACCCAGTAAGAATGATTGAATCATTGCTGGTACTAATTGTGGAATAATCACGCTGGTAAATGCCTTGAAAGGTGAAGCACCTAAGTCTAACGCAGCGTCAATTAAGTTAGCATCTAGCTGACGCATTTTTGGTAAAATAGTCAACAAGCAGAATGGTAAAGCAATTAAGATGTGAGCTAACAATAATTTCAGTAAACCAAAGTTGGTCATTCCTAAACCAACGAATAACAAAACCAAACCGAAAGATGTAACAATGTCGGCGTTAATGACCGGTAATTGGTTGACAGCCATTGTAATGGCACGGGTACGTTTGCCTAAATACAAGATACCGGTGGCTGCCATTGTCGCAATAATTGTTGCAATTAAAGACGCAACAAAAGCAATGAGCAGTGTGTTACCAACAGCTGTCATATATTCTGTGGTAGTAAATAACTGAACGTAAAATCCAAGACCGTCGCTGAAAGATAGGAAAATAAGTAAGAGAATCGGCAAATAAACAATTGCCATAACGATTAAAATTAAAGTCATTCCCATTTAGGCAATACCTCCTTTTTTGTTGTTGCCAATACGTGAAAGGCAGTTTGCAATAAACACGGACAAGCCAACCAAAGCCAAAAGTACCAAAGCAATGACGGCTGCACCAGATTTATTGTCTTTCGTAAACATAATGTTTAATTGTTCACCAATCATAAAGGTGCTTTGGTTACCCAAGTATTCACTCATATAATAGGTGGAAACAGCAGGGGTGAAAACCATTAAGAAACCACTGATAATACCTGACATTGATAAAGGAAGAACAACCTTAGTAAAAGTGATGAATGGTGAAGCGCCTAAGTCGGCACTAACTTCCAAATAGGATTTAGGAATACCGGTAATTACCAAATAGATTGGCATTAACATAAATGGTAAATAGTCGATGATTAAACCTAAAGTTAATAAGGTTTCGCCAGTTTCAAAGCCTAATGAAAAACCAAGTTTTTCCATAAAGAAAGTATCAATCAAGGTTACCAAATCTTTTAAAGCAATGGTACGTAATAAGCCGTTAATCCACATTGGAGCAACCAAAGCCATTAAGACCATATATTGAGCTGTTTTTGAGCGAATTTTAGAAATTGCATAAGCAAGTGGGTAACCGATTAAAATACAAGTTAAAGCAGCTGTTAAAGCAATGCGAAGACTGCGACCGATAGTTGCCCATTGGCTGCTATCAGTGAAGAAAGCTGAAACTTCTGCGAAAGAGAAACTACCGTCGCCAAAGAATGCGTACCCAAGTAACATAAACAAGGGAACAACAACAAAAATGAACATATAGATTAAATAAGGAAGGGCAAATAAGCTGCGTGAATTAAAGTTAATCTTTTTCATCGTGGCGCACCTTAATATCTTCTTTTTTGATAACAAGTCCAACACGGTCGTCGGTGTTCCAGTCATACGGTGTATCCACGATTAACGCCGTATCATTATCTAACCAAATTTTAACTTGGTAATATTTGCCCTTATAAATCATATCAGTAATGTTACCACTGATTTGTCCTTCTTCTTCGTTGTCGGTTAATTCAATTTTGTCAAAGTTAATTGTTGCGATAACTTTGTCGCCTTTGGCGAATGTTTCACCTGCGGCTGGTATAAATTCGAATTCTGTTTCACCGATAGTAATGGTGTTTTCGCCCACAATTTCGGTTTTGTATTCGTTGGTAATTGCTTCTTTTGGCATAACGTGAATGCCGTCTGGTGCAATACTCATTGTAATTTTGTCACCAACGGTATATGATTTGGTGTTTTTTACCGATAATTCGTAGTTGTCTAAAACTACGGTAATATCATAGAACGTACCTTTGAAAACCACACTCATCACAGTACCTTCAAATTGAGGTTCACGTGGGTTGATTTTTATATCTTCAGGACGTACGACAATATCAACTGGTTCGTTTTGTTTGAATCCTTTATCAGTACAAGGGAATTGATGACCAAAGAATTCAACCAAGTTGTCTTTGACCATTTTACCAGAAATAATATTACTTTCGCCGATAAAGTCTGCTGTGTAAGCGTTTTGTGGTTCATCATAAATTTTCTTTGGTGTACCAACTTGCTGAATTTGACCATCACGCATTACTACGATAGTATCACTCATTGTCATTGCTTCTTCTTGGTCGTGGGTAACATAGATAAAGGTAATCCCTAATTCTTTATGTAAACGACGTAATTCAATTTGCATTTCTTTACGCATTTTCAAATCAAGTGCTGACAATGGTTCGTCCAAAAGTAAAACTTTTGGTTCATTAACAATCGCACGTGCAATTGCAATACGTTGTTGTTGACCACCGGAAAGGCTGTCAATATCACGGTGACCATACGCTTCAAGGTCAACCATACGTAATGCACGGTTAACTTTGTCGTTGATTTCTTCCTGACTAAGCAAACGATGACCTTTTTTTGTATTTGCGTCTGGAACGGTTTTCAATTTCAAACCATAAGCGATGTTATTAAACACGTTTAAGTGTGGAAACAACGCATATTTTTGAAAGACGGTGTTAATGTTACGTTTATAGGGGGGAATTGATGTAACATCAACGCCTTCCAAATAAATCGCACCTGCCGTTGGTTGTTCGAAACCGGCAATCATACGTAAGATTGTAGTTTTACCACAACCCGATGGACCTAAAATGGTTACGAAATCTCCTTTTTTGATGGATAAGGAAACGTCATCTACGGCCGTTTCTTTGTCGTAGATTTTTACGACGTTTTTTAGTTCAATGATTTTTTCTCCTGTGAATTTTGCCACTGCATAAAACCCTACCTTTTATTATTATTTTCTGCTGTAAAGCATTAAAAATTGAGTTATTATGCAATCTACAGCACGCATTGTCAATAATAAATTTTAATGAATTGTTTTGCATATATAAGTAATATTTTTGTACGTGGTTTTTTTATCTTCGTCGTGCTGTTTTTGTTGTTACGCAGTTGGTGGTGGTCGCTGTTTTTAACTGCGGCAATCAATATTATTTATGAGTTAACGGCAGGGCGTAAATTTTGGCAAGCGTGGAAAAAAGCACCCAAAAAACCACGTCGTCATTGGCGTAGCGTCTTGCGAGATTTGTGGCGTCGAGTTTTTGCCCGTGAACGCACTAAAGGTTTAGTTTTCGTAGGTTTTATCTTGTTATTAAGTAGTTATGTGGTAAAGTTTCAAGTTTATTATATTGTAATTGCTTGTTTGGTCTTTACATTGGCGGCGATTAGTCGCTTTGCGCCACCACAAAAAAATGATATAGTAAAATATGAATCTCAATGCGACACGCAAAACAGCGCAACAAATTGCCCACCGTCTGCAACAAAATAACGGTGGTGTTGTTTTATTGTCTGGCGCAATGGGGGCAGGAAAAACAACTTTGGTCGGCGAAATTGTGCGTATTTTGTGTCCGACAGCTTTGCCAGCTAGTCCAACTTATACAATTATTAACCAGTATGCCGACAATATTTTTCACGCTGATTTATATCGCCTGTGGGAAAATGAAAATCAAACATTGGAAAGCGCAATGCAAAGTATTGGTTTAGAAGATTTAATGGTAGCTGGTAATTATGTTTTTATTGAATGGCCAAATGAAATGATAATACCGAATGCGATTAAAGTAACAATTCAAGTAAAGGAGAATGGGAATCGTGAATTTATTATTGATTGATAGTACGCAAACGCAATTAGTTGTTGCTTTGGCTGTGGACGGTAAATTATCGGTAACCAAGACTTGCGATGAACAAAGACAGCACGATAAAAACATAAACCGTTTAATTCGGGAATTAAATGTCCCAAAATTTGATGCTGTGGCTGTGGTAACTGGGCCAGGTTCGTGGACGGGGATTCGTGTTGGGTTAGCTGTTGCCAAAGCCTTTGCTTATGCGCAAAAAATTCCTGTCATTGAATTGCGTGAACGGCTTGATGTCGACGAAGCGATGCGTAAATTCCAGGCAGGTGAAACTGTCAGTCCGTTTGCTTTGCAACCATTTTATAATGGTGAGTTTATCGTCCATAAAAAACAGTAAGTACCTTGACTTTGCTTGTTGAAATATGATAAGATAACAAGTCAAACAAAAGGAGTAAATTATGTATCAAACTTATAGTGAAGAAATAGCAGAAGAAGAATTACATTATTTAATCAAGAAGATGGTGCGTGATATTTTATGGGATGATTTTCGTATGGCCGAAGTGGCAAAAAACGAAGCTCTCTTATTAAAAGTAAAATCTGATGTGGTGCATAGTTTACGGCCAGAACGTTACGGTGTGAAAAAATTATTAAGTAACGTTAATGAATTGAAAGAATTGATTAAAGAGATTTTGATATCATTGAAAAAACGTAACCGACTACCAGAAGTTCAATACCAACATAAACTTAGTTCGTTAAACACTGATTTCAAGAAAACCACGTTAAAAACAAATAACCTTGAACCACAAATCGATATTGGGAAGTAATTAAAAGAAAATGTATAATTGCGACCTTACTTTGATTAAAATGCGTAACAAAGGTTATGCAAAAGCTAAAAAGGCACTAAATAACAAAATCGAATTAGAACAAATTGTCGATGGTGTTATATCAGGAGAAATTTCAGAAGATGTTCGTGGTTCAACTTTTGGAAAATTACGTTGTTTAATGAGTGGTGCTTTTCGTTTAGCGAGTTTAAGAAAGAAAACAAATACCGTTACTGTGGAAATAAGTCAAGAAGAAAAAGGAGATAAAATAAAATGAGTAATGAAAAAAGAGCAAAGCATTATAAAAAATTACATAAACTAAGAGAGTTTAATAAGGATACTTCATTGAAGAGAGCATTAAAACGTGACTTCCAAGCAAAGAAATTACGTGAAGAAATGATTGAAGCTAGTCAAGAAGGTTTAGACGTATTGGAAGTTGGTGAACTTTCGGGAGTAGAAATTCAATCGACTGTTGCTAATATGATGAATTTGTAAATTTACTTAATAAAATAAAGGAGTTAATAATGGCAAAATTTGAATTAAATAATGAAGAAATGTTAGATTTAGTTGAATCAGGTGTTTTGGACAATATGGATGTTCGTTGCAGTAATAAATGCAGTGATATCTGTAACCAAACAAATAAGTTAGTGCGTAAGACTAAATTGATTCCAGTGAATAAAAATGCTTTGAAAGAAAACGTACAAAATCAAAATCACGAAATGGCTCGTTAATTGTCAGCAACTTAAATTAGGAAAACGTTCGTAATTGTAAATATGGCGAAACCGATTTTGGTGGAATTCATATATTACAGTATGCGAACGTTTTTGTTTTTGCACGGGTGGGGTGGGAATAGTGATAGCTTTGCGCCGATTAGTCGGTACTTTGCTCGTGATTTGACTTGTCGTGTGTTTGTTCCAAATTTACCGTGTCCACCACAAAAAGTTTACACTTTGGAAGATTATGCCGATGACGTTGACAAATTATTGTACCAAAACAAAATCACACGCTGTGTCGTCATCGCTCATTCTTTTGGGGCACGCTTAGTGGCAATCTTAAACGCGCGACATCCTCATTTATTTACGCAGGTGATTATTACGGGTGGGGCTGGGTTATCCGTAGGAAAATCTTGGCGTGTACGATGGAAGATTTGGTGGTATAAATTAGGACGACGGCTGGGGTGGCGTGTGCAAGGTGGTAGTGCCGATTATCGTCGTTTAGATGAAAATGGCAAAAAAACTTTTCAAAACATTATTCACCGTGATTTAAGTTTAGAAGTAAAACAAATTCAAGCACCGACTTTGCTTGTTTGGGGGAGTCGTGATTGTGATACGCCGTTAAAGCAGATGAAACGGTGGTGTGCTTTGATACCACACGCTCAAAAAATTATTTATCGTGGTAAAGGCCATTTCGCATATTTGGAAGAAAGTGCACGATTTATCAATGATATGAACAACTTTTTGGCAAGTCATCAAGGGGCGCAATGATGCTACATCGATGGAATGATTTGTTGTATAAGATGCAAATCTGTGGGTATCAAAATCACGCATATTGGAATTTAATTGGCAAAGTTACCACTGGTAAAGTGCGATGGACGGCTCGTGTGTGTCGGTTGCATTGGCTGACGGTATTTTTGGTTATTTTGGGTTTCGGGTTACCATTGTTATGTTTGGCACAAACGCTTGCTTGCGCAAATTGGTTAATGCGACCGTATGAAAAGCGTGTGCAAAAACATTTTTTGTGTCGTGCACAACGAACTTTACGCCAACGTCCTGATTTAATTAAAATTGGAATTACAGGAAGTTATGGGAAAACGTCGGTGAAAAATATTTTGGCGCAGTTGTTAAGTGTGAAATATCGTGTGGTGGCCAGTCCTGCTAGTTTTAACACACCGATGGGTTTAGCGCGTACCGTGAATGAAAATTTGCAGTCTGATACGCAAGTTTTGATTATGGAAATGGGGGCACGTCGTGAGGGAGAAATTAAAGAGTTGTGTGATTTATTACAACCACAGCACGGAATAGTTACCAGTATTGGGGCTTGTCATTTGGCAACGTTTGGTGATGTTGAAACGGTGGCACGTACTAAAGCTGAATTATTGCAAGCATTACCCAAAAATGGAATTGCGATTACGGATGGTGATAATGAGTGGTGTCAAAAATTGGAACATCCAAATTTAATTCTTGTGAAAGCGGCGAAATGCAAACATATAGAAACAAACTTATGTGGTGAACACCAGCAGAAAAATTTACAGATGGCTGTAGTCTTGGCACGGTTGTTCGGTGTCAGCGATAATGAAATTAGACAAGTTGCCAAGACTTTACAGGCGACGCCACATCGTTTAGAAAAAATTATAGCACCAAATGGTATCATCATTTTGGATGACAGTTACAATGCTAATCCAGTTAGTGCAAAAAGTGCATTAGCTGTGTTGCGTACACAAACTGGACGTAAAGTTGTCCAAACGCCAGGTTTTGTCGAACAGGGAACAAACACAGCAAGTGCTCATCGTGAGTTTTGTGCGCAAATCAAAGAAGTAGCTGATGCTGTCATTGTGGTGGGGGAACTTAACCGAGTGTATTTTAAGCAAGGTTTACAAGATTGGCAGGGTGAAGTTGCTTACGTTGCTGACCGTGAAGCTGCTAAAAAAATATATCCCCAGTGGTTAAAACGTGGGGATACATTGTTGATTATCAATGATTTACCAGAGCAGTATTAGTCGGCTTCGATTGGTGCGATATTGCTTTTGGTCATTGTGGCTTTGACTTGATTCAAAATCTCTTCTTTGATTTTGGGGTCGCTATCTAACCAAGCTTTGGTTGCTTCTTTACCTTGTGCGATGCGTTCGCCTTGATAAGAGAACCAACTACCTGCTTTTTGAATAATGTCGTTAGCAATCGCTAAATCTAAGATACAACCTTCGTTTGAAATACCTTTACCGAAAGTGATTTCAAATTCAGCAATTTTGAAAGGTGATGCTAATTTGTTTTTGACGACTTTAACTTTAGTTTTATTCGCAATAACTTCGTCGCCTTGTTTAACGCTACCGATACGACGAACGTCTAAACGCATTGATGAATAGAATTTTAAGGCTTTACCACCTGGTGTTGTTTCAGGGTTTTGGCCAGGCATCATCATTCCAACTTTTTCACGTAATTGGTTAATGAAAACCAAAGCTGTTTCTGTTTTATTGATAATTGGAGTTAATTTACGTAATGCTTGGCTCATTAAACGAGCTTGCAAACCGATGTGCGCATCGCCGATGTCGCCGTCGATTTCGGCACGTGGAGTAAGTGCTGCCACACTGTCGATGATAATTAAATCAACACAGCCAGATTCAACCAATTTGTGGGCGATATCTAAACCTTGTTCGCCGCTGTCTGGTTGGCTGATGATTAAGTCTTTAACGTTGACACCCAAAGCTTCTGCGTAAATTGGGTCAAGCGCTTGTTCGGCGTCGATGTAAGCACAGGTTAATCCCATTTTTTGTGCTTCAGCCACAACGTGTAAACAAACAGTAGTTTTACCACTGGATTCTGGACCATAAATTTCGGTAATACGTCCACGTGGAATGCCACCGATACCCAAAGCATAGTCTAAAGTTAAACAGCCGGTTGAAATTACTTTGATGTTACGGACGACGGGGCCGTCACCCATTTTCATAATTGCGCCTTTACCATAAATTTTTTCAATGGTTGCTAAAGCCGCTTGCAATGCTTTACTTTTTTCTTGTTCTGCCATAATATAATTAAGATATATGAAATTACGCAATTTAGCAAATAAGTTCTTTTGTGTTCTTTTGTTAGCTATTTTTTGCTGGGGGCAGTCAGTTGTTAAGATTGTTCCTGCTTTTGCGTTAATGCCACACGATGCCGTTAGTACAAAAACTTATTACTTTAATCAGTATAATTATAATCAACCCACGCGACAGAGTTTATATGAAGCGTTGGGAATTACTACATACAATGACTATTTAACGGCCCTTGATGCTGTACAAAATTTAAGAGATGTGATTGTAGCTGTTGTCGATTCTGGTTTAGATAATACGCACCCAGTGTTTGCTGGACGTATTTTGGAAGAATATGCAATTAATTTTAGTGAAGGTATCAATGATGATGATGCTATGAAAAAATGGCACGAGGACCACAATGGACACGGTACGCACGTGGCAGGTATCATAGCAGATATGACTTTGGACAATGTAAAGATTTTACCAATTAAGATTTTTAATGGATTTGATAATGAAATAGGTAATTATGCATTTGAAAATGCTGTTCGTTATTTGTGTGCTTTGAAAAATGGTAGTCAATATTATTCTTTGTTAGATAGTAATGGTCTTGCGCATCGAAGACGTAATTCGGTAACAGGGAAATTAAATATCATTGCTGTGAATATGAGCATAGGAACAGATGGTTACAATGTTTACGACAGCGAAGATATGGCAGAGTACCGTGACGACAAGTATGGTTATCTCGACAATGGTTTTCAATATACTGGTTATCAGGATGTCATTGATAACTTAACTAATAATGATATTTTGCCGATTGCGGCAGCCGGTAATGTTGGGTCAGGGGAATATAAAAGTTATACATATTATTCTTTGCCAAGTGCGTGCGAAGGCGTTTTGGCAGTGTCGGCTTATGATAATACAAAAAGTAGTTACCAGTTGGCTGATTTTTCTTACCATAATGATTATGTTGGGGTTGCTGCGCCTGGTAAGGAAATTTGGTCGGCGTGCAGTCAAGAAATTGTTGACCAACTTAGTTCGGCGTCGAAAAAAAATTATAATGATGTGAATGGTAATTATAGTCTTTATAAGTATGATAGTTCTCACAGTTGGTATGTACGTCAGGATTTGAATGGTGCATATTATTTACGTAATAGTGGAACAAGTATGGCAACACCGTATGTTACAGCTTGTTATGCAATGTTGTATAGTGATTCAAGTAAAACTACAATGCAAGATTATGGACTCACAAACTGGGATGCAGATGGCGAAGATGAACACATTTTAAATTTTGCGCATAAAGCTTTGTTGTCTGCGGCGGCAGGAGAGGCAACAGATCGTGGTGAAGTTGGCTATGACGAATATTTTGGTTATGGCACGATTACAGTTCTAGATTTTGCAACAGATACGGTCGTAACTTTAAAAGATATTAACTATGAATTGGCGCAACAAGATGACCCACGTCCTGCAAGTAAGAAAAATATGACGGGTGAGATTGATTGGTTCTTGATTGGTTGTATTTTAGGAGTTGGCACTTTTTTAGTTTGGCTGTTAGGACGAATTAAGTCATACTTTATAGGGAGGCAGGGATGATTACAGGTGAAGAACAAAAAGATATTTTAGGTAAACGCATTCAGTCAGATGACCGATTGGATGTTTTATATATGACCGAAATGCGTTGTCCTTATTGTCAAACAAAAATGCCCAAAGGAACTTCAAAGTGTAAAAACTGTGCTTTGACAAAGGAACAAATTTATTATGCAAAATTAACAGCACCGTATAAACCCGGTAGCAATGTTTTATTTTCGAAGGTACGTCCTGCGGCTTTGCCTTTTTGGAAAATGGTTGTTGGTGGTATTTTTGGTTGTTTTGGAGTACATTGCTTTGTTGCTAAGCGTTATTTACGTGGTATTCTAATGTTATTGTTGACAATTAGTTTTATGGCAACGTTCTTTATTTTCCCACCCGAAGTTGGCGAAAGTGCTGGCAGTCAAATTCGTAATATGTTTGAAATTCGTGGGTACTTATTCCCCGGTGATTTATTGGGACTTTTAGCTTTGGGAATGTGGGTTTGGGATTTTTTTGCAATTTTGTTTAAACAATTTAAATACCCAGTTGTACCAGAGTTAGGAGAATAGTATGGCGACGACAACAAAAACACCGAAAACAAAAATTCTGTTTGTGTGCGCTGGGAATACCTGCCGTAGTCCGATGGCTGAAGTAATTTTCAAAGCAATTTGTAAAAAACACAAACGGACTGGTGTGATTGTACGGAGTGCAGGGACAGCGGCGGCTGTTGGTTCGGATATGATGCCGGAAGTTATTATTGCTTTGCAAAACAATGGCATTGCTGTTCCTAAGAAACGACACGTAGCAAAACAGTATTTACCCAAAATGGAAAAGCAGTATGATTATATTTTTGACTTGCGTGATTATGATGACCCTTATGGTTATGGTCAAGATGCTTACGATAAAGTTTGTGAAAAACTGTTAATCAATTTGGAAGGGGTCTATCATCAGATTTTTGATTTGCGAAATTCACGCCCCATGCTATCATAAAATATGATTTATTTAGGTTGTGATCATGGTGGTTTTGCTTTAAAAGAAGCCATTCGTACACATTTAGAAAAACAAGGGATTGCTGTGACTGATTGTGGAAATACGCAATTTGATAGTGAAGATGATTTTACAACTTATGTAACACCAGTGGTGCACGGTGTTTTGAATGACCAAGATAATCGTGGTATTTTAGTTTGTGGAACAGGAATTGGTGTTTGTATTGCCGCGAATCATCACGTCGGCATACGTGCTGCGTTAGTCCATAGTGTGGATTATGCACGCTTGGCACGTGAACATAATAATGCGAACATTTTATGTTTAGGTGGTCGCTTTATGGAAGAAGCAACAGCATTGACGGCAGTTGATATTTTTTTAAGTACGCCGATGAATTCTGATCCAAAATATCAAAGACGTATGGCTTTAGCCAGTGGAGATAAATAATGGGATTTTTTAAAAAAATTTTTGGTGGTTTAAAGAAAACGGCAGCTGCCGTGACAAATGGGATTGCTGCAATTTTTAACAAGACTTTTGATGATGAGTTTTACGATGATTTGGAAACTGTTTTAATTAGTGCTGATATTGGTGTCGAAGCAACCGAAAAAATTATTGATGATATTAAGCAAACGGTGAAAGCCGAAAAAATTAAAACGGAAGAGGAATTAAAACGACGTTTGGTGCAAAGCATTGCTGAAATTTTGACCGACGAACAACCAGAGTTAATTGCGCCAACGGTGTTAATGGTGGTTGGTGTAAATGGTGTGGGAAAAACTACTTCAATTGGTAAATTAGCAAATTTATTAAAAGAAGATGGTAAATCAGTATTATTGGTGGCAGGTGATACTTTCCGTGCAGCAGCAACCGAGCAATTAGTGGAATGGAGTGAACGTGCTGGTGTACGTATCGTGAAACAGGGGGCTGGGGCTGACCCAGCATCGTTAGTTTTTGACGCATTGACTTCGATGAAAGCAAAAGGTGAAGAAGTAACAATTGTTGATACAGCTGGGCGTTTACATAACAAAGCAAACTTGATGGCTGAATTACAAAAAGTTGACCGTGTGGTGGGTAAGGTTATGCCAGAAGCGAATTATCATAAACTATTGGTAATTGATGCCACAACCGGTGGTAATGCTTTAAGCCAGGTTGAATATTTCCACGAAGCTGTTGGTTTGGATGGGATTATTTTGACTAAGTTAGATGGCACAGCTAAGGGTGGCATTGTGGTAGCGATTAAACAAAAATTTAATTTGCCAGTTTGGTATATTGGTGTTGGTGAACAAATCAATGATTTGGTTCCTTTCGATGCACAATCTTTCGCAGCTGGTTTGGTGGGCATTGACGAATAAAAGTTTCTTTAATCCAGTGATGTTGGTGAAGAAGGTCTTGCCAGGTAAAAAAGTTGATACCGATGTCGTCTAAGCGATTGGCGATGTAGTTAATTGCTCGGTCAAGGTGGCGATAAAAAGTTCTTTCTGCAATGTTTAATTTAGCTGCCTGTGTTTGAATGTCGGCGGCGATACCGTAGGTTTGGTAATAACTGTGTAAGACAGCTTGGGTATCGGTCGGTAATTTACTGATAACTCGGTCTAAGCGTTGTGCAAGATTGTGAATAGTTTGTTGTTTGACGTTAAGCTCAATGATTTTATCAATGATGCGATTGGTTAATAGTGGTGTATTGCAACTGCAAAGTGCGTGATTGTGGGCACGTTCAGCGAGCATATTTTCGTAATCGCTGAGTCCTGGCCTAATTGTTAATAAAGTTTTTGTGATTGCGTTTGTGTTCATGTATAAAAATGTAACAAAGTCAATGGTTACAAACAAGGGTTATAGAATTATTCTATATTACATGTTAATTGACGTTAACTTGAATTTATACAAATATTTTTTGGCTGTGGTTGAGGAACGGAGTGTTAGTAAAGCTGCCGAAAAATTAAAAGTTAGTCAACCAACTGTGAGTTACAATATTCACGAATTGCAACGTGAATTGCGTGAAAAACTATTTGTTGTGGAACGTGGTGGTATTGTTCCGTCGCCACGTGCTTTGCAACTCTATCAAATTTTAAAACCTGCCTATGATGCAATGTTACAAAATATTCAAAATTTTGTACAAAAAGACAGTTAATTGGCGCGTGCCGAACGTGGCATTTTTTCTTTCTCTTTGATAATTTTTTGTACAATAGCTTTTTTGGCTGAGTGGCGATTCTGGGCTTGAATTTGGCGTGCACGTCGTTTCAAAGCAGCAGCGTGTTGTTCGTTTGCGAGGATTTGCAACTTGTCTGCAATTGCTTGATACTGGCGACCTTTGCCAATTTTCATTTTTTTAATTTCTTTGGCATCAATAATTTGACTGAGTAAGTAGTCAATCTTTTTGATTGGGCGTACGTAAACATAAATAATAAATAAAATAATAAAAAACCAAATTACAAATAGTCCGATTTGTGCAAAAAAGAGTGGCGTAAACCAACCGTTTGTTGCTGTGGTTGTATTGACACCAGCTACAGTTAAATTGTTGCCGACGGCACGTGGTACTGCTGTCTCAATAAAACGGTTGGCAATAAAATAAATCGCTGTGGCTGTTGTCGTTGTAATCAGTAAACCACTCGTAATGGAACGGTTGCGTAAAAATCTTGTTAAAGCAATCATAAAAAAGAGAATAGCAAGGCAAGCGAGACCCAAACCAGCCCACAAAAAATAAGGGTTATAGTTTTGTCCAAATGAAAAACAAAAAATTGAACCAGCGACAGCTAGCACAAAAATAATCAAAGGTACTTTGGCTTTTTTACGTGTTGCCATAATGTTAGAGTGCGAATGATAAGTGAAAAATATACTAATTATAAACCAAAAATAATACCGATGGTATTTTCACCACAGTGAGCTGTGACCGTGCCACTGGCAATGGTTTCAATAACGCGTGTGAATGCGTGGCGTGCAAGAACTTGTTTTTTGATTTCTTCGACAATTTGTGGGTTTGCCATTTTGGTATGGGTAATAAATAACACCGACAAATCTGGATTTGGATTTTCGTTTAAAACAGTATCAACGTATTGTTTAACACAAAAGTTTAAATTGCCACGAAATTTTTTTCCAGTTTCCATTTTCCCATCTTTGACAAAAACTTGTGGTTTAATGCGTAAGATACTTGCAAAGAATTTAGTTGTACCACTGCAACGGCCACCACGATGTAAATAAGTTAAATCGTCGACAATAAAACTGCATTGAACTTTATCGGTTTCGGCGTTAATGCGATTAACAATTTCGGCTGCAGATAAACCTGCTTCTCGATATTTAATCGCACGGAGAATTAGAATTGCTGTGCCGGTGGTTAAGTTATGACTGTCAATGACGTAAACATTCTTTAATTCTTGTGCAGCAGCAACAGCATTACGGTGTGTGCAAGAAATTTCGCTGGAGATATTAAAGTGAATTAAACTGCCACCTTCGGGTAAATTAGCTTCAAAAAATTCTTGATATTCAGGAGTACTAATCGCTGATGTTTTGGGTGTTTTTTTTGTTGCACGGAAATAGCTGTAAATTTCTTCGGCAATTTGGGGATGGTCTCGACATTCTTTGTCTCCCATATAAATATACATTGGGATTGTTGTGATATCAAATTCCTTTAATAATTCTGCTGGTAAATCGCAGGTACTGTCTGCTGTGATTTTAATTTTTTCCATATAGCATTATAGTAAATGGTTTTTTGTTGCAAAACAACTAAATTTATGCTAATTTATATCTAGAATGGAATACAAAGTCAGATGCGGGGAGTTAACCCCACGGCAACTGGCGGAGTTCAACCAATTAGGGTATAGTGAAAAATTTATCCGTTTATTAATTGAGAGGGGTATCGACACACGAGAAAAAGCTGAAAAGTTTTTTAACTTCGACCCTAGCCAGTTACACAATCCGTTTTTGCTGAAAGGTATGCAAGCGGCGGTAGACAGGTTGCGCGACGCTATTAACCGAAAACAGAGAGTTTTAATCATCGGCGATTATGATGCTGATGGTATCTGTGCGACTGCCATTTTGTATAAATATCTTTTATCACAACGTGTTCGTACTTCATATTTTTTACCCGAACGTGATGCTGACGGCTATGGTTTGAATATTGATTTGATACAACGATTGCACGAAAAATTTCAACCCGAATTATTGATTACGGTCGACTGTGGTATTTCTTGTCCAGCTGAAATTAAGTTTGCGCAATCATTAGGGATTGATTGTATTGTCACTGACCACCACGCAATTCCGGAACAAACGCCTGATTGTATTTGTGTTGATCCGAAATTCACCGACCAAGAATATCCATTTAATGACCTTTGTGGCGCTGGGGTTGCTTTGAAATTAGTGCAAGCAATGGAAGGTTTAGAAACAGCAAAGCAGTATTTTGATATTTGCGCGATTGCGACGGTTGCCGATATTGTATCTTTAACTGATGAAAATCGTGTGATTGTTCATCACGGTTTGAAGATGTTAAACGAAGGAACTGTGCCGGGAATTACTGCCTTGGCACGTGCTTGCAATATTCGTGGACAAATTAAAAGTGGTGATATTAGTTTCCGTCTTGGACCAAAAATCAATGCCAGTGGGCGAATGGGAAATGCCAAACGTGGTTTAGACGTGATTTTAGAACAAGACGAAATTCGTTTGGATCGAATTGTGAAGAACTTGTTGTATATGAATACCAAACGACAAGAATTATGTTCTGTAATTTTTGACGAATGTGTAAAAGTTATTGAAGAACAAAGCTTACAAAACGATACAGCGATTGTGGTAGCTAAGCCAGAATGGGAAAGTGGTGTGTTGGGTATTGTTGCTGTCCGTTTAGCTGAAAAATATGGGAAGCCTTGTTTAGTTCTGGGTGGAAAAGGGGAAATTTACAAAGGCAGTGGGCGTAGTATTCCTGGTATTCACTTGGTTGAATGTATCACGAAAGCGTCGGAGTATTTGACATCTTTTGGTGGGCACGCAATGGCGGCTGGGATGTCTTTGCCAGTGGAAAACTTTGAAAAGTTCCGTACGCTATTTCAAAAAATTGTGGCAGAAGCAGCAGCACAAAAGCCAGCTGAAAATTGTAAGTATTATGATTTTGAAATTAGCGAAGCTGAATTAAATCCACAATTTTTTCAAGAAATTGCGATGTTGGAACCAACGGGTTGTGGTAATCCAGCACCAGTCTTGATGACAGTGATGCGTGAAACACGTGCCGTCAGTTTGCCAAGCCATCCAGCACATACAAAGTTTGATAGTGGAAATGTAAAATTTATTTTCTTTGGTGGCGCTGCGTTTAATGCGATTTTAGCAGCACCTTGTGTGAAAAGTGTGATTTTTGAATTGCAACAGAATGATGGAACTAATCCACAAGCTGTTGTTAAATGTGTGATTCCGTTTGCGATTAACGATGAAGAAAAGGCTTTGGTGTTGCAACGTTATTTGAATGATGAATTGGCTGTATCACCTGATCAAAACTTGCAAGCTGTGATTGATGGGTTAAGTGTTGACAGGTCGGTGTTTATTGATTATTATAAAGCAACGCTGAATTTGGTAAATCAAAACAACTTTTGTCAATCACCATTAAAAATGTTTAACAAGTTGGTGTTACCAAAGAAAAACATTTTCCAGTTCGTTTTTTGTTTCGCTGTCTTTCAACAACTGGGAATTTATGAGGTTGTACGTAATCGTTTAACAATTCATAATGAACGTACTACCGAACTTAACAAAAGTGCAATTTACAATAAAATTGTGAATTTAGATTAGAGAGTAAGGAGAGGAAATGAGTAAAAATTTAAAAATTAGTTTCTTGGGGGGCTTGGGTGAAATCGGTAAGAATATGACCGTTTTCGAATTTGGTGATGATATTATCGTAGTTGATGCTGGCTTGGGATTTCCTGATGCAAATAAAATGCCAGGGATTGATATGGTTGTGCAGGATATTACTTATTTGATTCGCAATAAAAATAAAGTCAAAGGTTACATCATTACGCACGGGCACGAAGACCACATTGGTGGTTTGCCACACGCTTTAAAAGAAGTACCAGCACCAATCTATGCCAGTCGTATGACTTTAGGTTTAATTGAACATAAATTACGTGAACATTCTGGTTTGAAAGTAAAGGCTGTGGCTGTGCGTCCACGTGCTGTGGTAAAGATTGGTGAGTTCTCAGTTGAGTTTGTGCACGTAAACCACTCGATACCTGGTGCGTTTGCTGTGGCAATTACGACACCGTTGGGAACAGTTTTCCACACAGGGGATTTGAAAATTGATTTAACACCAGTGGATAATCAACCGATTGATTTGGCGCGAATTGGTGAGATTGGTCGTCGTGGTGTTTCTTTGTTATTGTGTGAAAGTACAAACATTGAACGTGAAGGATTCACAATGAGTGAAACAACGGTTGGCGAACGTTTGGATGAATTATTTGCGCAATACAAAGACAAACGTATGTTTATTACTTCATTTGCGTCGAACGTACATCGTATGCAACAGATTTTAGATTTAGCGCAGAAGTATAAACGTAAGGTTGCTTTCTTAGGGCGTAGTATGATTGCTGTCAGTGATATTGCGATTAAATTGGGCGAAATGAAAACACGTCCAGAAAATATTATTGAAATCAGTAAGATAAATGCTTTTAAAAACGAAGAGGTGTTGGTCTTATTAACTGGTAGTCAGGGTGAACCGAATGCTGCACTTAGTCGTATGGCAAATGGCGAATTTGCACAAATCAACTTAGGACCGAGTGATGCTGTGATTTTCTCGGCGTCGCCAATTTCAGGTAATGAGGGGGCTGTGGCTGATGTAGTCAACAATTTAGTCCATCGTGGTTGTGAAGTTGTTTATGAACGTTTGGCAGCAGTACACGTATCAGGTCACGCTTGTCAGGAAGAAATTAAAATTATTCACGCTTTATTGCGTCCACGTAATTTTATTCCGATTCACGGTGAATACAAGATGTTAAAGAAGCACTGTGATTTGGCAAAGCGTATGGGTATGCCAGCACGTAATGTCCACATGGCAGAGTTGGGTGAATGCTGGGAGTTATCTGCAACTGGTTTGAAGAAAGTTGGCTCAGTACCTCACGGTTCTCGTTTGATTGATGGCTTTGGGGCAGGTGATATTGATAGTTCAGTTTTACGTGACCGTCAAGCTTTGGCTGAAGATGGTATTTGTGTGATTGGTTTGGGTTATGACGGCAAGACGGGTGATTTGTTGTCGGGACCAGATGTCATTATGAAAGGTTTGGCTTATGCTCACGAATTGGAAAAAGTGATTATTGATATTCGTGGTGTTGTTTTGGAATCGTTAGAAAAAATGCCTTTCAACGGTAATGATGTAAATGATGTACGTAATCAAATTCGTAAAGATGTACAAAATTATTTCCAAAAAAGTTATAATCGTCGTCCCATCGTTGTTTCAATGTTGGAAAAGGTTGGTCAATGATTTGGCTTTTTGCCGGTGTAATTCTTGCTGTGGTTAGTGTGGATTTAATCACTAAGTTTACTTGTGATGGTATTTTGAATGCTGGTATTGCTTGGGGATTAGGTGCACACTTGCCGTGGTTATGGATCTTGGTTGTGATTCTATCGTTGGTGATTGTTATTGCGGCGACTGTTTGGTATTGTCGTACACCACGTAAAAAATCATACTGGTTCACGGTCGGTTTAGCGCTGTTTATTGGTGGTGTTTTAGGCAATGCGATTGACCGTATGTTGACCGGTGGCGCCGTGCACGATTTCTTGAATTTTATCATTTTTAAAAATAATATTGCTGACATTGCATTGATTATCGGTGCAATGATGGTAGGGGGGCAGGTTGCGTTTCGATAAGTATCTTTGTGAAAAATATTCAAATGTAACACGTAGTCAAATTGTAGCTGGAATTAAACGTGGTGATTTTACTGTGAATGGACAAAAAGTTAAGGCTGGTTACGAATTGCGTGCAAGCGATGTCGTGGCTGGGGATTTGCAACCCGTATTGATAACGGCTGAACCGGAAGCTTTACCATTGGAAATAGTTTATGAAGACGAACATTTGATGGTCATCAATAAGCCACGTGGAATGGTGGTGCATCCTGGTGCTGGCGTAAAAAGTGGCACAGTGTTGAATGCTTTGTTGGGGCGTGGGCAAGGAAATTTAGAACGTGCTGGAATTGTGCATCGCTTAGATAAAAATACGGCTGGTTTGTTAATTGTCGCGAAGACTATCGAATGTCAAAGCCGTTTGGCGAAAATGTTTGAGCAACATACGATTCAAAGAACTTACCACGGTTTGGTTGATGGGCGTGTTGCTTGTGATATGAAAATTGATAAGAATATTATTCGTCATCCACAACATCGCACAATCTTTACGGTGACCGAACAAGGTGGTCGTCGTGCAATAACACATCTAAAAGTTTTAGAACGTTATGCGCGACATACTTTATGTGAGTTTACTTTGGAAACAGGACGGACGCATCAAATCCGTGTTCATTGTAAAGCAATTCATCATCCGATTGTGGGTGATCCTGAATATAATAGTGGTAGTGGGCAAATGTTAGAGGCTGTGCGTTTGGATTTTGTGCATCCAATCACAGAACAACCGGTGCATTTGTCTATTGCTCCGACAAAAGAGTTTGCCGTAGCTTGTGAAAAATGTTATTATTTAAGATAAGGAGGTAAAATTAATGTCATCAAGAAGTAGCATTTTGAACGTGTTGTCATACTTGTCAATCGTTGGCGTTGGTCTTGTGTTGTTATTGTCCTGGATTTTTGAAATGGTTGGACTGACTGCACAACTTGTTAGCGCTTTAAAATTATTGGCAGAAGTGTTGTCATACATCGTAGTGGCTTGCCATTCGTTCGGTTATGCACGTACACGTAAAGGATGGTGGTTGGCTGTTTGGTTCGTTGCCATTGTGTTAATCGTGGTGTTCTTGGTTTTGGGCAATATGAACATTCGTTTTAAATAAAAATGAAGCAATTTTTCCAAAATGCATTTACCAAAGTAAAAGATTATTTTACGGCTAATACTGGTCGTAAAATTTTCTTTTTTGGACTTGTTTTTATCACATTGATTTCGATAATTTATTTAGTATTAAGGTTGATGTTAATCTCTGCTGGTGATAATTTAGATGTTTTTTTTATTCAAGAGATTTTAATCATATTGCGTTATCTGGGTATGTTGAGTTTGCTTGTCGTTGGTGCAGGCACTTTATGGGACAGTATGCAATCACGTGTTTATTTTTTAGAAAGAATACGTGAAATCCAGTATCAACACTTGAAAGAAGTTTATGACAAACAAGCTGCCGGTGAGATGGTTGAAATGACGGCGACTTTTACTGACGAAGAAAATCGTTACTTACGTCGTCGGAAATGGGGGTTCGTTTTTACCATTTTATTTAAAGTTGGTTTAATGATTGCGTTGTTTTCCTTGCTATTGACCGTGTAAATAAGGTATAATAATCCTTATGGACAAAAAAATTACAAAACAAAAAAATCAAGCAACAGTCGAAATGACTTTCAACAAAGAAGAATGGGAAGCGGCAATTGAAAACGCTTACAAGAAAAATGCAAGTAAATATAAGGTAGCTGGTTTCCGTGCGGGAAAAGCTCCACGAAAAATGGTGGAACAACAATATGGCGCAGGTATCTTCCTTGAAGATGCTGTACAAGATTTATTCGCGGCAAATTTTGGCGATGAATTAAAATTGATTGACTATCCACGTTTGGATTTTGATTTTACGGCTGATGGTGGCGTTAAATTAACAGCTCAATGCGATATTGAACCAGAAGTTACTTTGGGTCAATATACCGGCTTGGAAATTAAGAAAACTGAAGTTAAAGTTGGTGACAAAGATGTTGATGCTTATTTAAGTCGCTTACAAGAAACACGTGCAAAGCAAGTCGCGGCTGATAAGGACCACGCAGTTGAAAATGGCGATATTGCTGTCATTGATTTTAAAGGTAGTGTAGATGGTAAATACTTTGAAGGTGGCACAGCACAAAATTACGAATTAGAAATTGGTAGCCACAGTTTCATTGATAATTTCGAAGACCAATTAGTTGGGATGAAAATGGGTGAAAGCCGTGACGTTAACGTAACTTTCCCTGCAACTTATCACGTTGAAGATTTAAAAAATGCGAAAGCAAAATTTGAAGTTACTTTGCACAATATTATGCAAAAACAAATGCCTGCTTTGGATGATGAATTTGCGAAAGAAGTTTCTGAATTCGACAATATGAAAGATTTTAAAGCAGACATTTTGAAAAAATTAACCGAACAAGCAACTAAGCAAGCAGAATATGCTGATGAAGAAAAATTGTTCGAAGCAATTATGGACAATGCAAAAGTGGAAATTCCTGACAAAATGATTCACGACTATGCTCACGCAATGATTCACGATATGGAACACAAACTGGCTGCACAAGGTGCAAGCTTGGAAATGTATGCTCAATTTATGGGAACAACAGTTGAAAAAATTCACGATGAACAACATCAAATTGCTGCTAAACAAGTAAAGATGCGTTTAGTTATGGATGCAATCGTCGAAAAAGAACAATTGTCCGACAAAGACCGACAAAAACAATTCAATAATTTGACCATATTCTTAAAGGGGAGGAACAAAATATGTTAGTTCCAATGGTGGTCGATCAAACAGCAAACGGTGAAAGAAGTTATGATATTTACAGTCGTTTGTTGGAAGACCGCATTGTGTTTTTGAACGGCGAAGTAAATGCGCAGTCAGCGAATTTAGTTGTAGCGCAGTTGATTTATTTGGAAGCAAAAGATCCAAATAAAGACATTTCTTTGTATATCAACAGTCCAGGGGGTTCTGTTACTGATGGTTTTGCGATCTATGATACAATGCAATACATCAAGTGCGATGTTTCTACAATTTGTGTTGGTATGGCTGCTTCAATGGGTGCATTCTTATTGTCAGCTGGCGCAAAGGGAAAACGTTATGCTTTGGCAAATAGTGAAATTATGATTCACCAGCCGTTGGGTGGGGCACAAGGTCAAGCGACCGATATTCAAATTCAAGCTGAGCATATCTTGCGTTTGAAAAAACGTTTAACAAAAATCTTGGCTGAGAATTGTGGTAAATCACAAGAACAAGTAATGGCTGATTGTGAACGTGATCACTATATGTCAGCAAACGAAGCAAAAGAATATGGGTTAGTTGACCAAGTATTCACAAAGCGTGGTTGAGGTATAAACCTAACGTGCTTTGGGAAACTAACTATTAACATTGTTTTCAAAGGGAGGTGTGATGAACACTTTATGTAGTTTTTGTGGCCGTAGTAGCCGCGAAGTTAAAAAAATCATTGGTAGTCCGACAGGGTCGGCTTATATCTGTGAATATTGTATTGAAGCTTGTGCTGATGTTCTTTTGGCACATCGTGAACATACAACTCCGGAAGATTTAGTTTTGTTGCCACCGGCTGTGATTAAGGCAAAATTAGATGAATATATTATCGGACAAGATGAAGCAAAAAAAACTTTATCTGTTGCTGTATATAATCACTACAAAAGAATTAATTACAATCAATATTTAAAACACAGTAAAAAGAAAGACCGTAAACCTGACGATGTTGAATTAGAAAAAAGTAACATTTTAATGATTGGACCGACCGGTTCGGGAAAAACTTTACTGGCGAAGAATTTGGCACGTATTTTGGATGTTCCATTTGCAATTGCTGATGCGACGACATTAACCGAAGCTGGTTATGTTGGTGAAGATGTCGAGAATATTTTGTTAAAGTTGTTGCAAAATTGTGATTATGATGTTGAAAAAGCGCAACGTGGAATTGTTTATGTTGACGAAATTGATAAGATTGCGAAGAAGGGTGAAAACCGTAGTATTACAAGAGACGTGTCGGGCGAGGGTGTACAACAATCGTTATTAAAAATTATTGAAGGTACAGTTGCGAACGTGCCACCACAGGGTGGACGTAAACATCCAAGTCAAGAATGTATTCAAATTGATACTTCAAATATTTTATTCATTGTCGGTGGTGCTTTTGTCGGTTTGGAAAAAATTGTTTCGGCTCGTTTGAATGGTTCGGGTTTAGGTTTTGGAGCTGAGTTAAAAAACAATACGGACGAATCGGCAGCTTTAACTGACGTAAAAAAAGTTAGTCCAGTTGATTTGGTAAAGTTCGGTATCATTCCTGAGTTTGTTGGGCGTGTGCCGGTCGTTGTTGGTTTGGAAGCTTTAGACCGTGAAGCGTTAATCAAAATTATGACGCAACCCAAAAATGCGTTAATTAAACAATTTGTGAAAATGTTTTCTTTGGATAATGTAAAATTAGAAATCACCAAAGATGCAATTGAACGTGTGGCTGATTTAGCTTTGGAATTAAAAACGGGTGCACGTGGATTGCGTACAATTTTGGAAGATGCATTATTGGACGTAATGTATCAAACGCCAGCCGATAAAACGATTGATAAAATTATTATCAATGCTGATGTAATTAACAAAGTAACAAAACCAAAAATCCTACACGCTGAAAAAACTGTAACAGAGAATGCAACAGAAAAAAACACTGAAAAGAAAGCTAATCAAAGTAAAGCAAAAACAGCATCCAAACCTTTGGCTTCGGCGTAAGCAAAAAAAATAGGCATTAAAAAAGAGTACCCGGTTGGATACTCTTTTTTGTTGTTGCGAAGATTAGTTTTCCAATGCTTTGATTTGACTGGTGTGTAATTCAACTTTGTTGCTGCGACCAAACATATTTACCATAACAGTGATTTTGTGGTTGGCTGCGTCAACGTTAGTAATCTTTGCTGTTTGTCCCATCAATGGGCCGTCAATAATGGTAACAACATCATCAACTTCGAATGAAACTTTGGCGTTAATTTTACGTTCCAAACGCATTTTCATTACATCGGCATTTGACAATGGTAATGGGCGTCCTTTTGGACCAACGAAACCAGTAATACCACGAGTACGGGTAATGGTGTGCCAAATATCATCGCCGTAAATCATTTTAACGAAGATGTAAGTTGGCATACTGTGTTGACTCTTAATTACCTTTGTGCCGTCTTTCTTTTCGGTCATCGTATCTTCTGTTGGAATATAAATTTCCAAAACACGGTCTTCCAAATGATATTTTTCAATAACTTTTTTTAAGTTATCTTCTGCGACAGCTTCGTAACCATTGAATGTGTGTAAAACGTACCAACGAGCTTCACTGTCACGACGTTGATTACCAGCAACTTTCAATTCAGGTGGCATATCATTTGCCAATTCTTGGGCGATTTTGTTGTCTGTAATATTTGTGTTCTCTTCCATAAATCCTCCTTAAAAGACCTTCCAATCTGAGAGACTACCATTGACTAACAAGTAGTGTAGTAAGCCGAATAAAATCCACATACCAAGTAAGATGATACCAAAGATGATAACTATTCCTAAGACGATACCTGTTGATTTCATTACTTGTTTGAAGGTTGGCCAGTGAACTTTTTTGAGTTCGCTAAAAATACTTACAATACCACGTGCCATCCATTTAAAGAAACGTACCAAGAAAAATGGTTTCTTTTCTTTTTTCTCTTTCTTTTCTTTGTTTTTTTCGGCGTTAGCTTTGGCTTGTTCTTTTTGTAAGCGTTTAGCTTGTTTTGCGCGTTCTTTTTCGGCTTTGCGCAATTCTTTTGGTGTCATAATAACTGACATTGATTCCGTTGAAACTAATGCAGTATCATTTTCTACTGCAGTATTAGCAGACGGAATAGGGGCTTTGTTTTGTGCCCTGTTGTATTGCTTTTGTGCATGTCTGCGCTTTGATTTTGAACCCATGCAGCCTCCTTATTTGCTTTCTTTGTGTTCCGTGTGCTTGCGGCAGAAGCGGCAATATTTGGTTAACGTTTTACGTTCTGGATCATTCTTCTTGTTTTTTTCCGTGTCGTAATTACGTTGGTTGCATTCGGTGCAAACCAATACCATTGGAACGCGATTACCTTTTTTGTTTGCCATAATTTTCTCCTCTCCTTAAAAAAAAGACCCCTTTCGCGGATGTCTTTATTTATTATATATAATATAACCAAGGCTCTTGATTGTCAAGCACATATATGTTAATATAGAGTTAATGGAAGCATCAGTTATTCAATATATTACAGATCATAAAATGATCGACGCAGGGGACCGTGTTGGTATTGCTGTCTCTGGTGGCGAAGATAGTATGGCGTTATTAACTTTGTTAAATAATTTGTCGCAGCAATTAGATTTTGAAATTTTGGCTGTTCACGTGAACCATAATATTCGCAAAGCGGCTAATCGTGATTTACGTTTTGTGAAAAAATACTGCGAAGAAAATAATATTCCTTTTGCGAAATATTCGGTGAATGCGCCAGAGTATTCAACGGCAAATAAAGTTGGTTTGGAAGTGGCAGCTCGTGAATTACGTTATCAATGCTTTGAAGCAGCAATGAAGAAATACAAACTGACCAAATTTGCTTTGGCACATCATTTGAATGACCAAGCCGAAACTGTGTTAATGCACTTATTTCGTGGTTGCAGCTTAGAGGGTGCGTCAGGTATGGCGCCGGTGCGTGACTTTTATATTCGTCCTTTCTTGGAAACAAAGAAAAGCGACATTATTGCTTACAATTATCGTAACAGTATTCCACACGTGGAAGACGAAACTAACGACGACAATATGTACAGCCGTAATTATATTCGCAACATTATTATGCCAGAGATTACACGTGAGTGGCGTGGTGCAGCCGAAAACTTGGCTTCATTTGCAAAGATTGCAGCACGTGATAATAAATTTATTACAGAGCAATGTGATATGAATGGAATTGTACGTGATGGCAATGTGGTACGTATTCCGTTGACTCGTTTCTATATGCCGTCTTCAATTATTACTCGTGTGATTTACCACGCTTTGGAATTGTTGGATTTGCGTATTGATATTGAAATCAAACACATCAAGGCAATCATTGCTTTGAGTGCTGATGGTTTGAACGGTGAAAAAGTTTCATTGCCACATAATTCTTATGCTGTAAAGGAATACGAATACATTAGTTTGGTGCGTAGTGAAAACCGTCCACAATTCAAGGAATATAGTTTCCGTGTCGGTAAAACTTTGATTGAAGGTTTTGGTACGGTTTCGGTAACCAAGACAATTAGTTATAAATTGGCGATTCAACGTGGTTTGTGTGTAATCGATGCCGATAAGTTACCAAAGAAAGCCAAATGGCGTTTCCGTTTGGATGGCGATATGTTTGAAAAAATCGGTGGTGGTACTAAGAAATTAAACGCTTATATGACAGATAAAAAAATTCCAGCTCGTTTGCGTCCAACCACTCCGGTGTTAGCATTGAACCACGAAGTCTTTGTAGTTGGTGGTGTTGCAATTAGTGAGAAAGTCAAAACCGACCGTGATACGATTGACGCTTACGTTTTGGAATTTATTCGTCAGTAATTATTCATCTTGTTGTTTGAGTTGTTGGCGATGACGATTTTCAGCAGCAATTTCTGAAAGAATTTGTGCAAAGGCTTCGATACCAATTTCTTCAATGTGGCCACTTTGATTGGCTCCGAGAACTTCACCTGAACCACGTATTTCTAAGTCGCGCATAGCAATATTGAAACCAGCACCAGTTGAGTAAAAGTTTTTAATCGCATTGATACGTTCCATAGCTTTGTCGGTCGTATATTCGGCTTTCGGGTAAGTTAGATAAGCATAGGCTTGTGTCGTACTGCGACCAACACGGCCACGTAATTGGTGCATTTGGGCTAGACCTAATTTATCAGCACCGACAACGAAAAGTGTGTTGGCTGTGGTTAAGTCGATACCATTTTCTAAAATTGTGGAAGCAACGATGATATCAATTTCGTGTTCGTAAACAGATGTAATGGTGCGTTCAATTTGTGATGTTGGCATTTGTCCGTGGACGTAAGCAACTTTGTTGGGGTAGCGTACTGCAATTTTGTTGGCAAATTTGTCCATATCACGAACGGTGTTATAAAGGACAATTACTTGTCCGTTACGTGCTAGTTCTGCGTCAATTGCATTCCAAAGCAAATCCCAGCTAAATTCAGCAACACGAGTGATGACAGGTAAACGGTCTTTGGGTGGTGTAGTAATCACCGAAATATCACGGAGTCCCATAAGTGACATATTTAAGGTACGGGGTATTGGGGTTGCCGATAGTGTGAGAACGTCGACGTTTGGTGTTAACTTTTTGATTTTTTCTTTAGCTTCGACACCAAAACGTTGTTCTTCGTCCAGGATTAACAAACCGAGATGGTGGAAGTTTGATGTTGTCAATGAAAGTAGTTTATGTGTGCCGATGATAATATCGACTTTGCCGTCACGTAAATCGGCAAGCGTTTGCGCTTGTTGCTTGGGTGTGATGAAGCGATTGTAAACAGCGACACGAATCCCAAAAGGTTGGAAACGTGCAACGGCATTTTGGTAATGTTGCATTGCGAGAATTGTAGTTGGACAAAGAATAACCACTTGGTAACCATTCATTACAGCATTGAAAGCTGTACGGAAAGCAATTTCGGTTTTACCGTATCCGACATCGCCACAGACAAGACGGTCCATTAGTTTGGGACTGGTTAAATCGTGGTAGATGTCGGTCATTACTTTATTTTGGTCGGGAGTGAGATTATATGGAAAACTATCGGCAAACGCTTGATTATTGTCGTCGAGTATTTCGTAAGGTAAACGTTTCATTCCGGCACGTTGTTTGTATAAGTCACTTAATTTGAAGGAGAGTTCTTGCAGGCGTCGCCGAACCCGTTGCTTCGCATTGGCGAAGTCTTGCCCTCCTATTTTATGTAAACGTGTTGGTTCACCAACGTAATTTGACAAAACATCGGTTTTATCGGTAGCAAGGTAAACCATTGTGCCACCATCATATTGTAAAGCTAAATAATCATTCAGGTTGCCGTCACCAAGTAAGTCAAGCTTCTTGATGCCCATAAAACGACCGATACCGTGTAGTGAGTGGACAACACATTCGCCAACTAAAGGCATAATAAATTCTTGTTTTGTTTTGGTAAGAAGGGTACTGGTGTCGGCATTTTTACTAGGGGTATTGTCGGTTAAACTGTAAATCAATAAATCATCAATTTGACAAGATAATGGGAAAGTGCTGGGAATAATATTGATACAATTTGGGAAAGCTGTGCTTTTAGTAATGATAAAATCAATCTTTTTGTTGCGTAAATAATTTTCTGCTGTTTTTGTGTTGCCAACAAAAAGTAAGACGGTTTGATTTTTGACGGTTGCCAATTCATCGGCAAGAAGTGAAACAGCGCTGTTGTAATTGGGTAAAATTGCAGTTGGTGCAGAAACCTTGGACCAATCACGGTCAGGGCAGACTTGTTTCAAAATATCAAGTGCTAAGGAAAAAGTAAGGTCGGTGCCGAGATTAACTAGTGGAAGTTTTTTAATAAAGGCACGAGTATTTGCATCGATTAAGCGTAAATCTTCAATGGTGTCATCGAAAAACATAATACGCACAATTTCGGTATTGTTAGGCAAATGGACATCAATAATATCACCGTGTACAGAGAATTCGTGCTCTTTTAAAGAAGCTTTAACTTCGTTCATTGAAATTGTTTGTCCAACTGTTAAGGTCATTTCACACCTGCTATGACATCGTGAGCAATTTGGACTGCTTGGTCGATTGCAGTATCGATAGTTGCGCGTTCGCTGTCGGGAATTTTAGATAAAACATAATTAGCTGTGTTGCCTTTAATGTCTGTGGTTGGTTTAGCACCGATTTTAATTTTCGTGTAGTTTGTTGCTTGTAAAAGTTCGTTGATTGACTTCAATCCGTTATGTCCACCGGCGCCACCACTTTTTTTCAAACGGACTGTACCGATATCTAAGTAAATATCATCAACAAAAACAATTACTTGGGTTGCTGGAATTTTGAACTTGCGACAAACAGCAACCACAGCTTGACCAGATAGGTTCATATAGGTTAGTGGTTTTAAAATAATAACCTTGTCGCCTTTTTCGTGTGTGCTTGTCAAAAGCTGGTTACCTTTTTTGGTAAAGGTTAAACCATTAGCAAAACGTTCAGCAGCTTTAAAACCTAAGTTGTGCCATGTTTCAAAATATTTACCTTCGGGATTGCCTAAACCAACAACTAAAAATGTTTTCATCTTAATGCAATAAGTTAGCACGGAGAATGAATTTTTTCAACTCTTTTAGTAAAAGCATAGTTGACAATCTACCGTGTGTGTGTTAGTCTTGGTTAAGAATTTAATAGCCGAAGAAAGCAAGTAGCGAAAGTGGAAATCTTGCCGAGGTAATTGATAATCACCGTATCTGCTATTACTTTCCTTAAAAGGAGGTTTAATGGCTGTTAAAGCAAAGCAAAGTAATGCTAATTTCCAAAGCAAAATTGCGACTGTTCAAGAAATTGAAGGTAAATTAAAAAATGCGAAGAGCGTTGTTTTTGTTAACTATCAAGGTTTGAACACGCAGGAAGATGCTGACTTGCGTCGTAAATTCCGTGAAGCTGATGTTGTTTATAATGTTTATAAAAACAACTTAGTGCGTATCGCTTTGAATAATTTGGGCATTACTGAACTTGATGACAAATTGAACGGAACACTTTCGGTTGCTTTCTCAAATGGTGACGAAGTAAGTGCAGCAAAAATTATCAAGGACGCAAAGTTCAAAGATAAAATGCAGTTCCAGTTTGGTTTGATTGGCAACCAAGTCTTGTCTCAAGATGAAGTTGTTCGTTTAGCATCAATGCCGAACAAAGAAACGTTGATTGCTCAATTGATGGGCTTAATCAACAGTGGTGCACGTGGTATTGCTACCGTTATCAATGCGGTTCCACGCAACTTGGCTATGGTAATTAACGCTGCAAAGAAATAAGCAGTACCAACACTTAGTTGAGCAATAAAAATAAAAAAATCTAAATTAAAAAATTAAAAGGAAAATTAAAAAATTATGAATACTCAAGAATTAGTAGAAGAAATTGCAAAATTAACTTTAACAGAAGCTGCAGATTTAGTTAAAGCTTTGGAAGAAAAATTTGGTGTTAGCGCAGCAGCTATGGCAGTTGCAGCAGCTCCAGCAGCAGCAGGTGCAGCAGCAGCTGACGCTCCAGCAGCAAAAGCTGAATTCGACATTATGTTGAAAGATGTTGGTGCAAACAAAATCAATGTTATTAAAGTTGTTAAAGACATCACAGGTTTAGGCTTGGGTGATGCTAAAGCTATGGTTGAAGCAGCTCCAAAGGTAATTAAAGAAAAAGTTCCAGCTGAAGAAGCTAAGAAAATCGAAGCTCAATTGAAAGAAGCTGGCGCAACCGTTGAATTAAAATAATTTTGTAACTACGGTTCAAATATGAAAAAGGCAACTCCACGTGGGTTGCTTTTTTGTTTGTTTCAAATGGTGTGTAATGCTAAAATTGTATTTAGTGGTGAAAAATTTTAATCTGAAAGAATTTAAAAAGTTTGAGAAAAATTATCTGCAAGAAAAATGCGAAAAAGATGTTTGTAAATTAAAGGTGCTTGTTGGACAACAGAATTACGTTGGTTGTCGGACAGCTGGGGAAAAGTTTTCTAGTAGTATAATTACTGGGATTGCGTTTATTGATCGGAATGGTGTTATGGTGCAGGAAAAAATTTCCTTTAAGTATTACTTAAAAGTAAAAAAAGATTATCAATATATTGAAACTGATGAACTTGGTGTTTATGAAGTGAAGTGTAAAAAAATCAAAGAACAAAAGAATACACTTAAAAATTATTACTATTTATTAAAAATCAAAAAAAGTAAAGATGAGCGTTTTGCACAAATTATAGAAGAACAATTAACGCCGATTACCTTGAATATTGATGAAATTAAATTTAATTTGGACCGACGCTTTCATTGTTACGAAGGGGAAATGTTGGTACAGGGTGCAAAAATAAAAATTACTTTAGACACTGATGACGGTAAAACAGATGCAACAACGGCAATTAATACTTTTCGGAAAATGCAGGTAGACAAGGATTTTTGTGAAAATGTTTTACAAAAGGTGGCAAGCGAAATTGCTGATTTAGCGAATGATTGGCGTGAAGATGGTATGGAATATTTTTATACGGCCGAGCAAATTCAAAAGCGTTTAAAAAATAATTGTGTGTCCATCTCTGTAATGGGGGATACATATTTTGTGGATTGGGATGATGATGGGTTGTTTTGTGGGCATAGTATTGAATATTGTGGAAACGTTACTAACGATGAATTTAGTGTAGATATTGTGGGCTAATAAAAAAGGGCGATTGGCCCTTTTATTATTATTTTTTGTCGGCGATGTCGGCAGAGATAAGTGATACTTTATAGCCGGTCCATTTATTGGCAACTTCTTCCATTGATGATGGGGTAGGTACTTCGGTATCATATTTAACTGCCAAATCGAAATAATACTTAATCAATTCTTCGGCACAGGCGTAAACCGTTTCCAAGGTTTCACCTTCGCAGTACAGAGTAAGGTCTGGAATGTAACCATTGTAGACATTCTCGTCCTCATTAAAAATGAATACCATTGGGTAGGTAAATTTCATATATTTAATTTTATGCAATAAATTGATACTTGTCAAAGAAATTATTTATGATATAATGCAAGTATGGAAAATGAAAACAGGACTGAATTGAAAGATATTGCTGGGTCAGGTTTTATTCTATTGCGTAACAAAAAAGGTGAGTTGGTGCGTGATGAGAATGGAAATCCAGTTGTCCGTACAATAATGATGAATCGCTCTAAAGAAGTGGTTGCAAATAGTGATTCATTATCGTTCCAAACACATGCTGTAAAAAAAATTCAAGAGTGTAAAGGTTTTCAAGAAGCGCAAGAAGCTTTGGCACTTAACCGTCGCTTAAAAGAAATGGTTGCAGAAAAACAAGTAGCAAATCAAGTTCAAGAAAATACACAACAAAGCACTCAAGAATATAATCAATAAAATTTGATAATTACAAATATAACGAAAACTACATTGACAAGTTTTGTGAAAAAAGTTAAAATAACATCTATAACATTTAGAGAAGGGAGAAACTATGCCTACGATTAACCAGTTAATCAAAAATGGACGTAAAAAGTCCACTAGCAAAAGTAAGTCGCCAATTTTGGGAGAAAATCCACAAAAGCGCGGAACTTGTTTGCAAGTAAAAACAACAACACCAAAGAAACCAAACTCTGCGTTGCGTAAAGTTGCACGTGTACGTTTGTCAAACAAACAAGAAGGTACTTGTTACATTGGTGGTGAAGGACACAACTTACAAGAACACAGCGTTGTTTTGGTACGTGGTGGTAAAGTTAAAGATTTACCAGGTGTACGTTATCACATCGTTCGTGGTGCGTTAGACTGTGCCGGTGTTGCTAAACGTAATCAAAGCCGTTCTAAATACGGTGCGAAGAGGGGGAAGAAATAATGCCAAGACGTAGTGGAATTACACCAAGACAAGTTTTGCCAGATCCAATTTATAAATCAACTGTGGTTACTAAATTGATTAACCAAGTGATGTTGGATGGTAAAAAAGGTATCGCACAAGGTATCGTTTATAATGCTTTGGAAGGATTACAAAAGAAAACTAACGTTGAACCAATGACAGCTTTTAATCAAGCAATGGAAAACGTTATGCCTGTTTTGGAAACTAAAGCTCGCCGTGTGGGTGGTAGCAATTACCAAGTTCCATGCGAAGTACGTCCAGCTCGTCGCCAAACCTTAGCTATCCGTTGGTTGGTTGATGCTGCACGTAAACGTAGTGAACGTGGTATGGAAGCTTGCTTAACAGCAGAATTATTTGACGCTTTTAACCAAACCGGTGGTGCTTTCAAAAAGAAAGAAGAAATGCACCGTATGGCAGAAGCAAACAAAGCTTTCGCACATTATAAATGGTAAGCAAATCGAGTTTGCACGTCGGTCAATCACACCGACGTTTTTAACTATATAAAATAAAAACATTTAGAAGGGGAAAAATTTAATTATGGCAAGAACGACTGAATTAAAAGACTATCGTAATATTGGGATTATGGCGCACATCGACGCTGGTAAAACAACAACGACCGAACGTATCCTATATTATACTGGTAACACTCATAAATTAGGGGAAGTACACGATGGTGGTGCAACTACTGACTGGATGGTGCAAGAACAAGAACGTGGGATTACCATTACTTCTGCTTGTGTTACTGTTTTTTGGAAAAATCATCGTATTAACGTCATCGACACTCCCGGGCACGTTGACTTCACTGTTGAAGTTGAACGTTCATTGAAAGTTTTGGACGGTAGTGTTGCTGTTTTCTGTGCACGTGCTGGTGTTCAACCACAAAGTGAAAAAGTTTGGAGTCAGGCAAATAAATATAAAGTTCCACGTATTGCTTATATCAATAAAATGGACCGTGATGATGCAAACTTCTTACGTGCAGTGCAAACTATGCGTGATCGTTTGAAAGCAAATCCTGTGCCTGTACAATTGCCAATCGGTTCAGCAAAAGACTTCCGTGGTATTATTGATTTGATTACTATGAAGGCTATTATTTACACCAATGACTTGGGTACCGATATGATCGAGGAAGAAATTCCAGCTGAATTATTAGATGAAGCAAAGAAATTGCGTGCAAATATGATTGAAGCAGTTGCAGAAACTGATGATGCTTTGATGGAAAAATTCTTTGCTGGTGAAGAATTCACCGAAGAAGAAATTCGTGCTGGTTTACGTAAAGGTACCGTTACATTGAAATTTACACCTGTATTGTGTGGTTCTTCTTTCAAAAACAAAGGTGTTCAATTATTGTTGGATGCGATTGTTGATTACTTGCCAAGTCCAATTGATGTTCCTGCAATTAAAGGTACAACGATGGACGGTGAAACTGAAATTGAACGTAAGAGCAGTGATGATGAACCATTTGCTGGTTTAGCGTTTAAAGTGGCAACTGACCCATTCGTTGGTAGCTTGTGTTTCTTCCGTGTTTACAGTGGTAAATTAACAGCTGGTAGTTATGTTTATAACAGTACCAAAGATAAAAAAGAACGTGTTGGTCGTATTGTGCAAATGCACGCTAACCAACGTAGAGAAATTGATGAATTGGTAGCTGGTGATATCGGTGCGATTGTTGGTTTGAAAGATACAACAACTGGTGACACTTTGTGCGATGAAAAGAATCCTGTATTGTTGGAAAGTATGAACTTCGCTGAACCAGTTATTCAAAACGCTATCGAACCTGCAAATAAACAAATGCAAGATAAGATGGTTGCTGCTTTGGTTAAATTGTCTCAAGAAGACCCAACTTTCAAAACTTTCACCGACCCTGAAACAGCTCAAACAATTATCGCTGGTATGGGTGAATTGCACTTGGATATTATGGTTGACCGTTTACGTCGTGAATTCAAAGTTGATGTTAACGTTGGTAAACCACAAGTTGCTTACCGTGAAACTATCCGTAAACGTGTTGAAGTTGAAGGTAAATACATTAAGCAATCTGGTGGTCACGGTCAATATGGTCACTGTAAAATTATTATGGAACCTTTGGAAACTGGTAAAGGTTACGTCTTTGAAGATAAGACTGTTGGTGGAAGTATTCCTAAGGAATATATCCCTGCAATTAACAAAGGTATTGAAGAAGCAAAACGTTCAGGTGTCTTAGCTGGTTACGAAACTGTGGACTTTAAAGTTACTGTTTATGACGGTTCTTACCACGATGTTGATAGTTCGGAAATGGCGTTTAAGGCTGCTGGTTCAATCGCTTTCAAAGATGGTGCGCGTGCTGCAAATGCTGTTTTACTTGAACCTATTATGAAGATGGTTATCGAAACTCCTGAAGAATATTTGGGTGACGTTATGGGTAACATTTCTTCACGCCGTGGTCAAATGCAAGGTATGGACAGCCGTCAAGGTACACAAGTAATTAACGCTATGGTTCCATTGTCCGAATTATTCGGTTATGCAACTGACTTGCGTTCATTAACTCAAGGTCGTGGTACATTCGATATGGTATTCGACCACTATGATGAAGTTCCAAAGAGTGTTGCTGAAAAAATTATTGGCGAACGTGCAAAAAAATAATTTGCATTAAATAATAAGAAAGTCCGTTAAATTACGGACTTTTTTTGTGGTGGGTATTGAAAAAGTAAGTAGCAGTAGTGTATACTGATGATGAAAGGAAAAATATCGGTGTTTGTTGCGACAAGTATCGATAGCAAAAGTTAATGAAAAATAAAAAAATTTTGAATTTGTATTCACCTAAAAAAATTGATGAGGCAATTAAAATCTGCGATAATCTTTTTTACAGTGATTATTTACAATCTGGCGAATTAAAAACCAGAGAAGAAATACAACAGCATATTAAAACTGAAGTAACGCATTCTTTTGTACAATTTTGGGGCGATGACTATGCTGATGAATTGACCGAAAAAATTGCAAATACAAAAATACATTTTGTATATCAAATTGATGGGACATCAAACACGATTAGTAGATATTTAATTGATTTAAAAACAAAACGTTTTAATGATCGCTATGATACTCAATATGAAGCTCCGTCACTCTTTAAGTCGGCGAATAAGTTGTTATCTGGATGGTTTTATGACCCAGTGAGAAAATTGCAAAAGTTAATGCGCAGTGACCGAGTAGAATATAGTTTAGTGTATTGTATTAACGAATTGAAACTTGATAAAGACAAGATATTGAAAGATGATGTGTATGCACGTACTGTTGTTGAACAGATTAAGGCCTTAGGCAAACAGGCTCAGATGATGAAATATAGCGATAATCCAGAGGTACATAAAAAAGTTTTAACTTTGGAAAAGTTGGTAAAAAAAGTTAAAATAAATATTGCTAAGGAATGCAAGCGTCGTAATCTTGATTTACGTGAGACATTGTTCGTTGAGGATTTAGGTCTTGAAATGGATCCCTTAGTCCAAAGAATGCAATATGATGAAAATGCCGAAGGGTTGTTAACGCAACAGGGTTTCCTAGCTTTACAAGATGATGGTTATGGTGTTTATTTTGGGATTCAACCAGACGATGCAACATTGTTGCACGAGTTTGTTCATCAAGTTGATTTTCAAGGTTTTGAAAAAAACCATAAAAATATGGTAAAACTGACTTACTCTGATGAAATGCGTCAAAATGAAGTCTTTAACGAAGTGATTACTGATTATTTTTCAATCTTAATAAAAAAACAGAGAGAGGCAGAAAAGAAACCCTGTATTGTTGCTAATTCTGAAAGTGAGTCTTTGTACAGTTTGTTATTTGACCGAATGGGGAAATTTTTGGAGGCGTACTTGCCTGAATTAAAGGTAACAAGATTACGTGAGTATCCAGCTGAGGAATTTGCACGTATTATTGGTCGCAAAAATTTTGATATGTTTGCTGTTCTTTGTAATGAATTAGTAACGGTAAAGCACGACCTTGATGTTTGTCGGTCTTTAAAAGAGAACGAACAAAATTTCAATGATTTTATGGCAGATAATGGGGTTTTCCTTTATGGTTCAATTGATTATTTTATTCAAAATATGGAGTCGTTAGAAAGTACGGCAAATTTTGCTTTGGAGAAAACGATGCGTAAGGCGTTGGCGAAACAACCTTTATTAAAAAAGATTGACTTATTTTTAGCGAGTCAAAGTCATCAGATTGCGCAACGTTTAGAACAAAATCAGCATCACAAATTAAGTCAGTTGGCACCAGTCTTTGCAAAGTCAGCTCTGAAATTTAAAGACAAAGCCCAGAAGGTAGCAATTAAAAAATTAAAGAAACCATTAACAAGTGCAGATGTAAAACATTTATTAACACAAGACCAAACTTGTGAAAATACAGCTGTTGCTGCGGAAGATACTGTTGATTGTCTTCAAAAATAATTGTATATGTGTCTTTCCTTTGGCAGAAAGATTGTTAATCATTTACAACTAAGTGTCTTTATGTTAAGATATAGGATATGCAAACGAATACCGATGTTGTGACGCAAAATGTGCATACGGAATTACCTAATACTCAAAATGCTCAAACTGAGTTAGAATATTTTATTCATATTTGTAATAACATTTTTTATAACAATTATCTTGAAACAGGAAGATTGAATACGAAAAGTGAAATTGAACAAAGAATTAAAAAAGATGTATGTGAATCGTTGTTAGATTTTTATGACAAAGAGGATCATGCCAAAATTTTACAACGTATGAATCATACAAAAATCAATTTCGTTTATCAGATGTTTGGTTCTTTGTGTTCGGTTGATAAGTTCTTGGAACATCTTGAAGGGGAGCGTGCGCAGCATTTTTCTGAAAGGAATGATTCGGTTACTTTGCGTTTTTTATTAAATTACTTTGATAATATTGACTTACAAAAGACTCCGATTGAAAAGATTGTTGATGATAATTTGAAACTTTTTGCTGAATGTTACGAGATTTTATTGAAAAATATTGATAAGACAGACCTAAGAGCAAAAAATTTAATGTCGTATGATATGAAAAGTCTTTTTAGCAATCAAATGCTTTTTAAGCAATTTTTGGATTTATTGAAAGAGTATATTCAGTTGCTTGAATCACGTGAATTAACTTTACACGATAATCCACAAATCAATGAAAATTTGAAGTTTGTTAGGAATTTTGTAGAGAAAGTTAAAATTGATATTAAACAAAAATGTAAACAATATAATTTGGATTTTGTAGATATAACTAATTACCGTGCTTATGGTATTGGAATTGATCCAGTTGTAACAAATTTGTATCCTGAATGTTTTACCCAAAAAGATAATATTGAGGAAAATACTTTTTCGAAAAAAACATTGGAACAGATGTTACGTATTTCACAAAAAGGTTTTATTTGTGGTTATTATGATCAAGATACAGTTTTTTTACCAAGTAGCTTAGTTGATGAAGAAAACACTAACGAATATAAAGGTTTGACGGATGATACTGTGATTCACGAATTTGGTCACGCCGTGACGCAAGGTGGTTTTGTCAAAGATGATCCGTTGGTTGCTAGTGATGATAAATATGATGTTTTAGAAGAGGTTGTCAATGACTGGCTTGCTTTTTTGATTGATGAAGAAAGAAGAGTACAAAATAAACCGGCAATTATTAATCATAATAAAACAAAATCAACTTACAGTGTTTTATTCCCTGTTATGAAGGATTTTTTAAACACTTATCTACCGGAGTTGAAAAAAATTAGGTTGAGTGAAAATCCAGTAGAGGGATTTATACGGATTCTTGGTAAAGATAATTTTGATCAATTGGCGACCTTATGTGATATTTATTTGAAACAAAATGCGAATTTAAAAATCTGCAATGAAGGTGACAAAATGTGTTTGCCAGTAGGAGAAATTATAAAAGATTTGAATGAAAAATTTCAATATAATGGTACTATCAGTGATAGTTTGCATTTGAAGCAGATAGTTAATAATGAATTAGATAAAACGGCAATTGATCTTTATCGTTTATCGCAAAAAGTTGCGAATATAAAAAATCATCAAAGTTTAGGCCAAGATGAACCTTTGCGAAAGTATCGTCGCTTTGAAGATTATGGTAGTTCGGTTTTGAAGAATGATGAGGTAGTGACCGAGTTGCAAGAAAATTTAGTACCAACTGGAATGGAAATTTAATAATTTAAGTGAAATTTTTTTACAAGTGCAATGTGGTTGTGTTACAATGATAAAATGAAGATGGAAAAGAAAGTTATTTTAACAGCTGATCGTCCGAGTGGTAATTTGCATATTGGCCATTATGCTGGTAGTTTAGCGAACCGTGTGCGTTTACAGGCAACGGGCGAATTTGAAATGTTTGTAATGATTGCAGATTTGCAAGCTTTGACGGATCACGCACAACAAGTTGATAAGGTAACTTCTTCGGTCGAGGAGTTGATGCTGGATTATTTGGCAGTTGGTTTAGACCCAAACAAAATTCATTTTGTGTTGCAAAGTGCCTTACCAGCTTTGTACGAGTTACCGATGTTTTATATGAATTTAGTAACACAATCTCGTTTGGAACGTAACCCAACTGTGAAAAATGAAATTAAGACAAAAGGTTATCGTCGTGAAGTACCGGTTGGTTTTGTGAACTATCCAATCTCACAAGCTGCTGATATTACAGCATTTGGGGCTTCGGTTGTGCCGGTTGGGGCAGACCAAGCACCAATGTTAGAACAGACACGTGAAATTGTCGCAACGTTTAATCGCTTGTATGGTGAGACTTTAATTTTGCCTGAACCATTGATTCCAGAAAAGGCGCGTGGGCGTTTGGTCGGGATTGATGGTGCTGGTAAAATGAGTAAAAGTTTGGGTAATTGTATCTACATTAAGGACAGCGCCGAAGAACTGCAACGTAAGGTTTACCAAATGTATACTGACCCACAACACATCAAAGTTAGTGACCCTGGAAAAGTGGAAGGAAACGTTGTCTTTATGTATCTGGACGCTTTCTATGACGATAAACGCCATTTGGAAGAATTGAAAGCGCAATACCGACAGGGTGGTTTGGGTGATATGGTATTAAAGAAGTTGTTGTTTGAGTGCTTGAATAATTTGTTAGCGCCGATGCGTGAACGTCGTGCTTATTACGCACAAAGAATGGATGAAGTGCGTGGTTTCTTACGTGCTGGAACTCAACGTGCACGTGAAGTAACAGATGCAACGTTAGCACGTGTCAAGCAGGCGATGGGAATTTATCAATTATGAAAATAGTTGCTGAAAATCGTCAAGCACGGTTTAATTATTTTTTGCACGATACGTTTGAAGCTGGATTATCTTTGCAAGGCTGGGAAGTTAAATCGGCACGTGCTGGCCACGTAACAATTACCGAAAGTTTTATTCAGTTAGAGTTAGCGACAGGAAAAATTTGGTTGAAAAACGCTTACTTTGCACCTTATCAAAATGGGGTGGTGGCCGAGCAAGATACACGTCGTAATCGTCAGTTGTTATTACACGGTGCTGAAATTGCCAAGATTGCGAAAGCTTGTAATGTGAAAGGGAATACCTGTGTGCCATTAAAAATTTATTGGACGAATAAAGGTTTCTTGAAAATTGCGATTGCGATTGCGACAGGTAAAAACGTCGTTGATAAAAAGCAAACTTTGAAAGAACGTGATTTGCAACGGGAAGCACAACGCACTTTAGCCGGCCGTCGTTAAACACAGTATGTTTTAAATCCTGACAAAATGTAACATAATGTGCGCGATGTGAATTAGTTATTTTATTGCAAAAACAGTGTAGAACAGTGTATAATAATTGTAATGAATATTTGGGATTATGTTTTGCAGTATGCTTCGGTGGCGTTGCTGGGGGTATTGGCTGTGTTTATTGGGTTCGGGATGCTAACAGGAGCGTCACGTGGTTTTAAACGTAGTACTTTGCGTTTGGTAACGTTTGTCGGTTTATTGTTGGCTGTGTTCTTTTTAACACCGGTTATCATCAACGCATTTTTGGCAATTGATGTGAAAATTGTGGGACGTACGCCAAACGAATGGGTACATTTTGTGAGCGACCAATTAGTTGTCTTTTTGAAAGATAATTTTGGCAGTTACGTTGCGCCATTTGGGTCTTACATTGGCGAGTTTGCTTTGGGGTTGGTCTTAGCTGTTGTCAACATTATTTTGTTTACCATCTTGTATATGGTGATGAAATTTATCTCATGGATTATTTACACGATTTTAGCAAATATTTGGGCGCCGGTACGTGACCGTAATGGTAATAAATATCCAAAAAATGCGCTTGGTGGAATGCTGGTTGGTGCGTTGCAAGGGGTTGCATTGTTTTTATTTTTTATGTTACCGGTGAACGGTTTGTTGGGGGTTGTTCATACTGCCGTGCAATACCAAAATGAAAACAGTGTTAACACTTTACAAGTAGCCGAAGTTGCTAATGACGAAAGCGGCGACGAAGTTGAATTAGAAAAAATTATGAACAAAATTGATGGCTCATTAACTGTCTATCATAACGTAATGAAATACTGTGGTTTACAATTTTTGAGTGATAAGGCTTTTGAGTTTCAATTAACCGTACGGATTCAAGAAGGAACTTCCATCAATTTAGTACACGATATCAATTCGGCGTGGGAACTTTACATTGATTCAAAAACCTTAGTGCCATTAGTTGAAGATATTATGAAAACTCGTGATTTGACACAGTTGACGACACAAGATTATCAATTATTACGTCGTGTGGTAAATAAGACTTTTGATATGCAAATTTTACGTTTGGCTGATTGGGTTTTAGGTGATTTAGATAAAATTTTGAACACGCCATTTGAAGAAGAAAGTACGACTTTGTTGGAAGGTACGGACATTTACGTTGATAGCATTTATGGTTCGTTAATTCAACAAGCTGCAACAAAACGTGAAGTTGAGGTTGGGGCAAATAACTATGCTGAATTTGCGAAGGGTGTACGTGCGTTAATAAATTATGTGGCTGACCAAAAACTAGATTTAGTGCGTCACGATGTTTTAAAATTGATTGATATTGTTGAAGCAATGAATACTTGCCAAATTAAAACTGATGGCACGACGATGACTTTTATGCAAGCAATAAACCAAACTGATTTTAATCAATGGCAAGAAGTTTTAGAATTATTGACAGCTCGTTTAGCGAAGAAATATGATAACTATGCAACGAATACGGCCGTGATGACTGTCTTAGGCGATGATTTAAAAGATTTTGCTTTAATCAAAATGTTGGGGTTAAACGATGTCGAAAATATCATTGTTTATAATAATTTATTAGACCAAGGTGATGTTGATATGATGGGCTTGGTGGCTGATTTAGCGAAATTGTTCTTGGGTGAAAATGCGTTTAACCATAATTCGGTTGAAGGTAATTGGGAAAAATTAGGAAACTTATTGTTGGATTTAGCTGATGTGGTACACGATAATACAACCTTAATTGACGACATTAAAAATTTGACGAACGGTGAAATGAGTTTATCGGCAATGACAGACTTAGTCACAAATTTAACAATTACGGAAGAATACTATAATGCTCACCTCGATGAATTTAACGGTCAAGCGTACGATGAGGTAAAATTCCAAAAAGTAGATAAAATTTTAGATGTGGTTTATGACGTTTTACATAGTTTTGAACCAGTGAATAATTTCTTGCAAAATCGTTTGACCGATATGAATAGTGAAGAAAATGAACTTTTAACGATGTTAATTGATTTGTTAAATGCTGAACGTGTTGAATTGAAAGATACCTTCCACAGTTTGGTTCGTGCAGCAAACTTAATGAACAATAAAACAATTAGTAGTTTGGTAGAAAACTTACAAAATGGCACAGATGAACCTTTGACAACCGACGAATTGGCGAAAGTTTTGGATGCTGTTGAAAGTGAGTTGGATGCTGATACTGTATGTGATATCGTTGATACTGTTATTAACTTGCCAGAAATTGGCGACACTGTTAAAGACACAATGAGTTCGGTCTTGGATCAAGTTGATGATGCAAAAGTTAACGAAATTTTTGCTGACGAAAATGGTGATGTCGATGAAGCAGTTACTGATAGTATTCAAACTTTGAGGAACTATTTTAATGACGAATACACCGAAGAAATTCCAGAAGATGATTTCAAAGCGGCGATTGAGAATTTGCTTGGTGCAATTAAAGATAGTGATTACATTCAAACACTCTTGGGTAGTGCAGCATAATGGCGAGGTAACAAATGTTAGGATTGATTCAATCTGGTGGTAATTTTTACGAAACGTTAGCTTTATTAGGCTTTTATATCTTTGCTGTTTTGTCAGCTTTGATTTTGCACGAAGTCGCACACGGCTTGGTTGCTTACTGGTGTGGGGACCCGTCGGCTAAATTTGCTGGGCGTTTGTCTTTAAATCCGGCAAGGCATTTAGATGGAATGGGTACGGTATGCTTCTTGTTGTTTGGTTTTGGGTGGGCGATGCCAGTACCAATCAATCCTAATAACTTTAAAAATCGAAAAAGTGGATGTATTCTGGTTTCGTTAGCAGGTATTAGTGTGAATTTATTGTTAGCATTTATTGCTTCTTTGTTTTATGTTTTAACGATTGGGACGATTTGGGAATACTTGTTTGTTTATATGATGTTGTTTAATATCGTTTTAGCAACATTTAATTTGTTACCAATAGCGCCATTAGATGGTTTTAATTTGATAGAAACTTTATTTCCAAATAGTAGTTACGTGCGTTTTATGCGTCAAAATCGTTTGGTAACATTAATTATTTTGTTAGTAATTATTTATTTTACGGATGTTCTAGGTATAATGCAAAATTGGTTATGCAGTTTATTCCTTGACTTTTGGGATTTGTTTCTTTAATCTAGATTTTAGATGGGGTTAATTCAACGTGCTAACGAAGATGTGAAAGTTCATCTTGCAGATTTTGATGGACCGATTGATTTATTGTTGCAGTTAGTACGTGAACACAAACTAGATATTAAAACTGTGCGACTGGGCGAGATGACAGCGCAGTATATGAAATATTTAACTGAATTGCCGACCTTGGATTTAGACTTGGCAAGTGAGTTTATTGAAGTGGGTGCAATTTTGGTTGAAATTAAAAGTAAACAAATTTTACCAAAACCAGAAGAAGAAAAACCCGAAGAGATTGATGAAGAAGAACAGCTACGTCAACGTTTGGCTGAATATGCTTTGTTTAAGGATGCTAGTGAACAATTAAAAACGATGGATGATGTTGGTCGTTATTACCGTGCACCGGCTGTGATGAAAGTAAATACTAGTTGGAAATTGGAAGGGGTTACCTTTGATGACCTTACAAATGCATTTACGGCTATTTTGGCTCGTGTCGGTGAAAAGTCGACTAAAGTTGAAAAGACCACAATAAAACTTGACAGATTTACTGTAGCCGATAAAATTAAAGATGTAGTGGGTCGTTTGAAAAAGATTGACCAGTTACGTTTTAGTCAACTTTTTGATGATGACATTACTCGTAGCGAAGTTATCAATACGTTCTTGGCTGTTTTGGAATTGTTAAAACGTCAGTTGGTGGCTTGCCGACAAGACCAGGCTTTCGGTGATATTGAAATTATAAAAGGAGGGGCTTTTGGCGATGGAAGTATTGACTTTGCCGACACAGAATTCGGTATCTAAATCAGTTTCAAAAAAATCGACAGCTAGTGCTCCAAGTAATCGTGTTCAGGAATTGGCTCATCAAATGACGGCAATTTTGTTTGCCTGCGGTGATGGTTTACCTGTTGAGATTTTTTGCCAAAAGTTAGGTGTGTCTAAAAAAGAAGCTGAAACTGCGTTAGAATTTGTCCGTGGGCAGTTTAGTGGTGACAGTGGTATTCATTTAATTAAGTATCGTAATAATTATCAACTATGTACCAATCCAACTTATGAAAATGAAGTTGGTTTAGTCTTAAATCCATTACGTGAACGTAATTTGACCAAGGCGGCTTTGGAAACTTTGGCTGTTGTGGCTTACAAACAGCCGGTAACTCGGTTGGAAATTGACCAAATTCGTGGTGTTGGTAGTGATTATGCAATTCAAATTTTAACGCAAAGTAACTTAATTGAAATCGTTGGACGTAAGGAAGTTTTGGGACGTCCCTTGTTATATGGTACGACGGATAATTTCTTAAAACGTTTTGGTTTGGACGATATTAAGAACTTACCAAGCTATGAAGATTTATTAGAAAAAATTCAGTTAATTCACACACAAGAAGCCAGTGCTGTTGAGTTGTATGACAGCAATCGTCAAGCCTAAGTTATTGGAAGTGACAGAATTCAATTGTCGATTCTTTTTTTATCATATATAATATTTGTTAGGTAAAAAGGAGATAATGATAAAAAATGAAAATTGAAAAAATCGTTGCCAGTGAAATTTTAGACAGTCGTGGTAATCCAACAGTTACTGTTTGGGTTAATGGTCACCAAGCGAGTGTACCAAGTGGTGCTTCGACTGGCGAATGGGAAGCGGTTGAATTACGTGATGGCGACAAAAAACGCTTTAATGGAAAAGGTGTTTTGAAGGCTGTTGAAAATGTTAACAAGGTGATTGCTCCAGAATTTGTTGGTAAAGATGTTAGTGAACAAATTAAGATTGACCGTGAATTGTGTCATCTTGACGGAACAAACAACAAAGGTAAATTAGGTGCTAATGCAATTTTAGGTGTTTCTTGTGCTTGTGCTTATGCAGCAGCTGCTGACAAAGGTCAAGAAGCCTATGAATATATTGCAGAACTTTTTGAACAAGTTGACGGTAAACGTGAAGCATTGCCAGAAGGTAAAGCTCCAGTTGTTAACACTGTACCAAGTTTCAATATTATCAATGGTGGTGCACACGCTGATAGTGGTATTGACTGCCAAGAATTTATGATTCAACCAATTAGTGGTAAAACTTTTGCTGATAAAGTGCGTATGGCTGCTGAAATTACAGCTGCTTTGAAAAGCATTTTAGCAAGCAAAGGTTTGGTAACTGCTGTTGGTGATGAAGGTGGTTTTGCTCCACGTTTGGATACTGAAAGCCCAATCGCTGGTGCAATTGAATTGATTGAAGCTGCAATCGAAAAAGCTGGTTATGTTCCTGTAAAGGATGTTGTGATTGCTTTGGACGTTGCTGCTAGTGAATTCTATGATAAGGAAACTGGACACTATGTGATGAAGGGTGAAAAACAAGATTTGCCAAGTGGTGAATATGTAGATTTCATTGCTAATTTAGTCGAAAAATATCCAATCATTAAATCAATCGAAGACCCACTAGACCAAAATGACTGGGATGGTTATGCTGCTTTGACCAAACGCATTGGTAATAAAATTACTATCGTTGGTGATGACTTCTTCGTTACGAATAAAGAACGTTTGGCGAAAGGTATCAACATCGGTGCTTGTAACGCAATTTTGATTAAATTAAACCAAATTGGTACTTTAACCGAAACTTTGGAAACGATTGCTTTAGCAAAGAACAATAATTACAAAGTTATGATTTCTCACCGTAGTGGTGAAACGAGCGACACAATTATTGCTGATTTGGCTGTGGCAACTGATGCAGAATTTATTAAATCAGGTGCACCTGTACGTGGCGAACGTGTTTGCAAATACAACCGTATTATGAACATCGAACGTGGTATTCGTTAAGTCGGTCTAATCACTAAATAAGAAAAGAGAACTCGAATTTTAGTTTCGAGTTCTTTTTTTTGAAAAATCGTTAAAGATTGATTTTAAAACTTAATTGTTGTATACTAGTTTAAGGAGAGTGATATTTATGTATATGCAAAAACGAAGAAATTTTCATCAATTTTATTCTGGTACGACACCAGATTTTAATGAATATGAATATTTGACTGATATTTCAAGATTAAGGTATGAATTGGAAAAACTCTTAATTAAGTATGGGATTATTCAAAATACCACTAAACAGGTAGTTGATTTGAAAGTTTTTGACGGTCAAGATTATCGCATCCCTAAAAATGGTGGAATTCAAATTTATAGCATTGAAGGACGTCCATGTGGAATTCGTACGCCGTATGGCACGCTTAAAGTTAGCAAATTAGATCGTGGTTATGTGTATAATGTAATTGATCCTGTAAAGCAAGCAAGTTTTGAAAAAGAAGTAAAAGAAATGTTTGGTTTGCGAATTTTGGATAGTTTCCAACAAACAGGGATTATTCCTAATAAACCCAAGCATGCCGTACGTTTTGAAAAAATGAATGTTACCAAATTGCCTTGGAAAGAAAAAGCTATTCCACAAGCAGGGGAAACTTATTTAACCCATCGTGTTCCAACTGAATTTACTTCTTATATCGAAAGTATTCATTTGCTTGTTGAAAAATATGGTAGCGTTCATGACTATGCAAGGTTATTGTCTGAAGAAGGAAAACACGTGGAAAAATGTTTACAATTGGTAAGTATGGATTTGATTGAAAAAGGTCATAAAGAATATGTAATTCCAGAAATGCATATCATTGAGAAAAATCTTCAAGGTGGCGAAACTTTGGAAAATTATATGCAGAAATATCCAGAAGCTGCCCAAAAAAGAAAGCAATTATTGATTAAAGGCATAAAACAAAATCAAGACCTTGAACGTGAAATTTAATAGGTTGATGATTATTGAAAACACCGATAAGCACGGTGTTTTTTTATACATTAAACGCGAGATAAAGTTTTTTCTGAATTATTGCTGGTAAGTTGTTGGCTTTCAGGGTTTATGGATTGATTTAAATCTTTTACAATAGAGTTGCTCACAACTGTTTTTTCAATGTTTTTGGTTTGGGTGTTTTCATGATTAATTTGGGCGACCTTGTCCATGTTTACGTCATTTTGAATCACACTTGTATCGTAGATATCTTTAGGGCGCGCGCCTAATTTTGAAGAGTAGATAGCTTCTAAACTTTGAACGCGGTAGGGAATACCGTTATGTTCTTGATAATTATCTTGAGGAAATGATAAAGCGGTATTAGTTTGCGTTAAAATCTTTTCGTCAACTAGTAATTCGTTGTTAGGATTTTTGTCAGCGTAGTAATAGCTTTTTAAGGTAATTTCGTCATTATTGGTACGGTCAAACAAAAATAAACCAACGTTAATGGGTGAATTTTTGTATTGAATGCTGAATTCGTGACCGTTATTTTCTTTATTATCGAGGTTGGTAATAAAGTTAAAGTCTGGGTTTTGGTCAATCGCTGCTTTTAGTTTTGTTAATTCTTTTTCATTAAAGAAAATGTCTAAGTCACCGTGGTAGCGTTCCAAAGGTCGGTCCGTCGCCAGGTAAGCCATAAGACCACCCGTATGATAGTAATCAAAATTTTTGCATAAGAGAATATTGATTTGATCAAAAGTCTCTGTAACCATGGTATGGTTTTGGGATAAGGGCATTGCCATGTTATCCATGTTCATAGACTTTAGCCAGCCAAGACGATTGACTAAAGCTTCTGTATCGGGATATTGTTGTGGTAAAATTTTTGTCAGATAATTATTCGCAATATTTAAGACATCATTTTTTTGAAGTTTTCCATTTTCAATAGTTTTGTTTAACGAAATTAGTAAATTATCTACGGCATCACTAGGTTGCATACTTTTTAATTTAGCAAGCGTTTTTTGTTTTTTTGAATCGTCAATGCCGCCCATTGAATCGGCAACTACATCAACTATTTGGTTAAGAAGCTCGAGATTGTCTTGTTCCATTAATTTAATATAAAATTTTTGCAATATATCGTCAAATAATTTAGGTTATTTGTATGCTATTTTCCCAGGAAACCAGTGTGGGCTGTTTTGTTTTGGGTTGGTGGGGTAATACCTTGCGCTTTACCGAGTTCGATACATTGAAGCAACCATGCCATATTGTTGGCGAGATGTTGTAAAGTTTGTTGTCCTTCGGTGTCTGTATTGGGCGTGCCGTCGTGAGAACGATAGACTTGATTCCAATATGTTGATGCAACCACCGGCATTTGGTTAATGGTAAAATATTTGTTTAAAACATCCATACTGGCTGTTGTGCCGGCACGGCGCGCTGTTAAAATTGCGGCGGCAGGTTTGTGGCGTAAGAATTGACTACCAGCAAAAAATAAACGGTCCATTGCCGAAAGAATTGCTCCAGTAGGGTGTGCGTAATAAACCGGACTGCCGAAGATAAAACCGTCAGCTGTCTTAGCTTTTTCCAGCCATTGATTCACACAATCATCTTGAAAAATGCAGGCTGGCGTACCTTTGCGACAAGCACCACAAGCTGTGCAGTCGTGAATGGCTTGGGTACCGAGTGATAAGATTTCGGTTTCAATGTTTTGTGCATTTAAGGCCGTTGCAACGGCTTGTAAAGCTTGGTAGGTGCAACCGTTAGCGTGTGGACTGCCGTTAAAAAGGATAACTTTCATACTTATTGATATTACGAACGAGAACGGAAATTGTCAAACGTATCTCGGGAATTTTAGCAAATTTGCACAAAAGTTTTCGTAAGTGTTTGGGTGATTTGGGTCTTGTCAAAATAAACGCAAAAGTAAATCGTTTGTGACAAATAAAAAACTGTTATAAACTGTGTGGGAGGTATTTGTGAAAACTACTACAAAACAAGTGATTGGTGGTGGGGCTTGTGACCCGAGTGGACGTTTGTCTTTGTTGGGTGCTTTAACATTGGTTGAAGATGTTGTTATTGATGCTTTGGACCGAATGGAAGTCAATGGTTTTAATTTGCGTAAAAAGTATGGTGCTGTTTTAGTTTTCTCAAAAAATCACATAAAATTTTTCCAACCCATTCGTTGGCGTGAAAAAGTATCGATTTCCTGTTTTGTTTCTACCAAGTCTGTGGCTCGTTTGAATGTTGACGTTTGTGTAAAAAATGAACAGGGTTTAATTGCAATGTATGCTCGCACCGAAGTTTGTGCAGTCGATGTTGAAAATGCTCGTTTACGTCGTTTGGATGCTGTCGGGATTGGCGAAGATATTCGTGTTTATCGGGCATTGGCAGATATTGAGTGGCAACAAATTGATAAGGCTGATACTTTGGTTGATACTTTGACCGTACGTACGTCGAACATTGATTATGCTGGACATACTAACAATATTGAATATATTCGTATGTTGTTAAATACGTTCACTTTAGAAGAATGGAGTGGTGGGATTGTGCCACGTGAATTACAAATTGCATACGTTAGTCAATCCTTTTTAAATGATGAGTTATCAATTTATGCAACTAATCACAAAGATGAAAATACTTCATTGAATGAGCGTTTTTACACGATTAAAAAAGGCGAACAAGACGTCTTGCGTTGTGTTATGCGCTGGTAATTTTCTTGACAGTTGTATAGTGTAAAATTATACTGATAATATCAGGAGAACATATGAATTACACATGTCAAAATTGTGGTAATCCACTGGGCTTTGTAACGACTTCGGATGGAAAATATTGTATTAATTGCTTTGCTACGTATTTAAAAAATCTCAAAAAACAAAATAAGCGAGTTATTGTCTCGGCTTTCTTTTTGTTTTTGTTTCCAATAATTCTACTTATAGTTGGATTGTACGTTACTGAAATTGTTCGAAATATTAGTGCGAATGCAGGGCATGTGGCATCGAAAATTACTTATTCAACTATAATTGTTGGCTTTATTTGTGGTAATTATTTTGTAAGGAATTTTAAAGCATACGTTGGTGACCCCGAACTTGAAATTACAACCACTACGATTACTTCACAGGGTGGTGTCATTAAAGAAAAACATCGGGAATTTTCAATTGGTCAAATTATCGCTTTTATTTTTAATATTTTTTTGTCAGTTGTTGGCACAGTTATTATTTATTATGGTGGTTGGCTATTATTTATTATTACTTTGATAATGCGCAACAAAGATATTATCATTTTCCGTTGGTCAGTTAAAAAAATGATTAAATGTTTTGATTTTAAAATCAACACTATTGTTAATAACATTAACAACAAAAAATTGGAAGTTGTCAATATACGTATAAACAAAAATGAGTATCCTTATTTACCTTGTGAGTTAGTTTTAAGTGAAAGCGATGAAACAGAGCTTATTTTGGGCGTTTTAAAATTGGATGATGGAAGTGCTTTTCCGTTGCCAATTCTTTATTATAAAAAATTAGGTTTTGCGATGCCGGTGCGTAGTGTTTACGAATGTCTAGTTACAGCAGGAAAGACACCAGAAGAAATCAAGGCGGCGTACGATATAGTGCCATTGTATTACGAATCAATGAAAGAAAACTGGACTGAAGAATGCAACAAACTTTTGGGCGTAGAATTTAAGCCAAGTGAAAAAGCAGTCAGTGAATGATAGAATCATAACAAATTAAAAGATAAATAAATCTCTTGCAAAATCCGACACACTATGCTAAACTAACAATGTTTGGTCCCGTGGTCAAGCGGTTAAGACACCGCCCTTTCACGGCGGTATCAGGGGTTCGATTCCCCTCGGGACTACCAACCAACTGATAAAATAACTTTTATCTTGTGTAATATGGTGCATTTAGTGCACCATATTTTGTATTATTCGTGTATTATTTTTCGTTTCGTGCAATAAATTTCACAATTAGTCATAGTGTTTAGAAAAAAACTATGACTAAACTATGACTAATTTGTTTTTTTAACATTTTAAACTTTACCTTAAGTTGTTTTTAACAAGTACATTTCCACCTTTTTATCTTTTAATAGATTTTGCGGAAACTTTTCTTACTGAAGCAAGTTAATCATTTAATGGTTATTCTTTTTCTTTAATATTTTTGGTCTGTGAACTTTTCATAGATTCTAAATGTTTTTTATATTCATCTGCACATCCTTGTTTTATTTCATTTTTAGTTTTGTATTCTTCTAACGAACTTATATTACAATGAAATGATTGCGCCATTTTCAAAGACTTTAAATATAATTCGTTGGAATCAATTAACAAATCTAAATCCCTATATAATTTTCTACTATTTGTTTTTGCTTCTTGCGGACATGTTTCAATATATGAATCAATTTGATATAATTTAACAAGTAACTTATCAATATCTTCTTTAATTTCGGTTATTAATTTTTTCCTTTTACTAAACCAGCACACTGCGTTTAATAATTCGTTAACTTTAACATAAGCCACATATGTTTTCTCAGTAAGAATGCAAAGCACCCCCATAAATTGTTCAAGCGATTTATTACTTTTGGTTGAATATAATACTGAAAAACCAGATGAATTGATATTGTATACATCAAACACTATTTTAACGGCATGCTTTTTTAATAGTATAATATAGTTTGCGGTAAAAATAATTAAAGAGCAGAATGTACCACCCAATATTGCAAATGAAAAATTTTGCCACCACCAGAATTCTGTTAACGATATTGAACCAATTAATGACAATATAGTTAAAATCAATGAAATAACAATTCCGCATTTATTTTCTTTCATATGTAAGTCTTAAGAAGACAATATCACAAATCTTATCTAAAAGATAGGAGTATTTTTACCTTTTTTATATTTTCAATAAATTTAGCGGAAACCTTTTTAGCCGAAGTATTTTATTTAAATTTTACTTTCCTAATTTTTGTCTAATAATGGCTATATCACGATTACCGTTATCATCATTAAAATTATTAAAAATTTTTGTTTGACTGTCAGAGTGCCAATAAATCTTTAATTGCTTTTTTGCTCTTGTTATTGCAGTATAAAAGATATTCTTTGTTATTCGGTCTTCAATATTCGGAGTTATAACAATTTTCACAGAATCATATTCCAATCCCTGTGCTTTATGAATTGAAATTGCGTATGCTAAATTAAATGGTATAATATGGCTAAATTCATTTTCATCGTCATCCTTGTCCGCGTATTCATTTACTTTAAAACGAACATTTATTTTACTATCATTTAAATCGTCCAAAATGTCAATTTCAGATGGACAATTGTTTAAATCTACTAAGCCTTTTTCAATCTTTATTGTGAACCACCAACACCTATGTTTATCATCAATTTCAATGTCTTCTATGGTTCCTTTCAAATTATTATATAAAAAATCCTTAAACCTAGGACAATCATTAAACAATATTTTGTCACCTTTTTTATATGTATCAACTCCAAGGTTATATTCATGATTTACATTAGTATTTTGTTTTACTTTGTTAATATTGTTAATACCATACATACCATCATAATTTAAACATAAAACAATTTCATCATCAGCATCTTGTTTAAAAATATCTTCCGATAATGGTTGAGTATATTCTTGGTTACTAAGTATGTTGACCGCTTTTTTATCATTATGACGAACAGCTTCCCACAGTTCCAACAAATCTTGGTCTTTTGTCCTATGAATATCGGTTAATTCAAATATTACATTTTTATTAAAATATCGACTGCACAACTGAAACCAGTTACTATATTTTATCGATTCAATTTGATATATATCACCAACTAAAATTATGGCCTTATAATTATGATTTTGTAAAATATTAATTATATCTTCATTGCTAATCATACTGCATTCATCCAAAAATAAAATTTCACCGTCAATAAATGAAGAATATTTCTTAAACTCACTAATAGTCATAAACGTACAATTATCATTATGGATTCTAGATGACAAATTGCTAACAGCAGTATGCGTAACCGCTAAATAATATTTTTGATAATTCTCAAATGCTGTTGACAACAATTCAATCAGTTTTGTTTTACCAGTTCCCGCCGAACCATAAATAAAAGCTATTTTATTTTCGTGTAACATTGTTTTTAACACATCAACTTTGTCACTTGAAATAACAGATTTATCTAACACATTTGTATTGTAATCATCTAAACTGGTCTTAATATCATCATCACGAGTATTAAGATATTTTTCTAATTCTGAAATTATTTGTATTGATTTATTTTCGTATGATTTGATGAAAATAAAATTTTTATCTATGACCAATAAATCCTCTCCTTTTGGCTTTATTAATAAGTATTGTTTATTAAATTTATCAACAAGCTCTTGAATGTTTTCAAACTTTGCTAACTGTTCCAATGGAGTATATAACATTTTTCCACTTTCAATGTTGTTACGAACTATTCTATATAATAATTCGTGCTCTCTGTTATCCATATCAATTGAATTGATTAAATGTGGCCATGAAACATTATGTTTAGAAAGAGCCATAGCATATGGCATACAATCAAATGGGCCGCTTGCATTTTTTAGAGCGAGTGGATGAAAAACAAAAATATCTTTTGAGTTATGTGAAAGTTGGTCTCGTACAACAATATTCTCTAATTTAGTTGTTAGATACCTTAAAACATTACTCCCAAATTTTTGGTCTAAAATATGATTTCTAATTTCGGTTAAACTGTCAGTAATTATATGATTTTCAGCATCTTTAGCTAATACTTTTATCACTTTATTATATTCTTCATCTTCATATAGCAAAAACTCAGTTATTGTGTTTTTATTCTCGGTTAGGTATTTCATTAAATTTTCATATTCTTTATATGAATCATTAAATTTACTTTCAATATTAAAAATCCTAAACAGGTTTTGCAATTCACAAACCCTTATTGATGTCTTGTATGCATTTATAATTTTTATTTTTGTTTTTCCTACATTTAATATAACATCACTATCAATACAGGATATATTTATCGCATAATTATCTGGGATGTATTGAGATGAATACATGGTAATTCTTTCAAACTTATTAACATAATCAGTAGCTTTAGTTAAAGTTAGTTCATAATATACTTTTCCTCTAGAGTAAATTACATTTTGCTTTTGTATGTTAAATTTACCTTTAATATAATTTAAAGGAGCACGTGAATGTTTGTCGATAACAGCACAAATTGCATTATAATTTTCCCGCATCGATTCATCATCATAAATTGGAAAATCTTCAATGTTATTTATAATTTCTAATCCATATTTTTCTTTTAAAAATTTTTTAATCAAACATAAATATCTAAAATAATAGCTTACAAGTCTTTGAGCACAGTCCTCACTCGGAGTATAATGAGAAGCTGTACCCTTTAAAAAATCATAAAACTCAATAATAAATTTGTATACACTATATTGTTTTAAATAATCAAACGAGGGTTTAATATTATGGTAGTTAGTATCAAGTTCTAAGTTGTTTTGTTTATTATTAATCAATATAGCAACATCTTCAACTAAATTTCTTAATTGTGATAATATATTCTCCGAGAGAAAGCCCTTGTCCTTTAAATTATTATAATAATAAATGTTTTTTTCAATTACTCTTGAAATGTAACCAATTTCTTTTTCAGCGCTAATTCTTTTCATTCTTTTATCCTTTGTAAGTTTTACTTTTTAGTTTAACATAAAATTACCAATTTTTATCATTAAAAAGAGCCTAATCGAATTTCGATTTTAAGACTCTTTTTATAATTTATGTAATTTGTATCAAGTGAACTGATTCTGTTGGTCCCTGGTCAATTTGGTGGACTCTAGTGCTGGTTTTCAATCAATTTTCGTAAAGATTCAAAATGGCATCTTTTTGTCTTGATGTTAGTTTAGAGAAATAGTCAATTAAAGTTTTATCTTTTTGATAAGCCAGTAAATCACGGTGAAAAAATTCTTCGGGGGTGCTGTTACAACATTCAATAATTTGCATCAACATATTAATTGGCGGGTCAAATTGCAAACTTTCAATTTTGTTAATGTAGCAATCATTTTTACCCAAGCGTAAAGATAATTCACGTGCAGAAAGATTGGCTCTATCTCTGATTTGTTTAATTCTTATTACAACTTCTTTTTTATCCATAGCTACCTCTGTTTTCATTTACTAATATTATAAATTTCGTACTGATTGTGGGTTGTGATAATTAGTTCGTAATTATACCTGTAAATATATATTTTATTGATTATTACTTCTATATATGATATTATTTACAATATATATAGACTTTTACGGTATAATTCCGTTCAGGTCGCATATTTAATCATAAAAATGGGGTTAACAAATGGAAAGAACACTTGATGAAACCAAAGCAAGTTTAATTGCAAATATCAACAAAAGGGTTACCGACAAAGTGATTGAAAAACAAAATGGCGACACCTTAATTCGTTTTATCAATACTGCACAAACCATTGATGATGCGAATTTTATTTATACTGTAGGAACAAAATACAAAAGCACTGGTTTCCATTTTGACTTCCGTAAGGATAAAATTGATAATGATACCATTTATTATTTTAAGAAAAATCAAGAACTGTCTTTTCAACCAACCAATAAAAACGGTTTAACTCATAAGTTAATCATCGGTGATAACTATAAAGCACTACTCAATTTATTGATTGAATACCGTGGTAAAATTGACGTCATCTATATTGACCCACCCTACGGCGTAAATAGTATGGGTGATTTTGCCAAAACTAATTATGAAAACAATATTTCCCGCGATAATTTATTATCCATGCTTCAAACAAGATTGTTACTTGCAAGGGAACTACTTTCTGACACTGGTGTAATTTTTTGCAGTATTGACGATAAAAATCAAGCCTATATTAAATGTTTGTTTGATGATATATTTGGAGAAGAAAATTTCCTAACCATGTTTGTAAGAAAAACTAAATCAATGACAGGTGATGATGGCAATGGTTTAAATATCCAGCATGAATATTTACTTACATACGCGAAATATAAAGCGAAAATGACCTTTATTGGGGATGTTAAAACATTTGATGCTTATAGTAATCCAGATAATGACTCAAATGGCATCTGGACAAGTGCTGACCCTAGTGCAAAAAGTGGTAGTGAAAGCACCTATTTCCCCATAGAAAACCCTATAACTGGACAAATAGATTACCCACCCAAAGGACGATATTGGGCTTTTTCAAAAGAAACATTGAAAATGTATATTGACTCTGGCAGAATAAAATTTAAAACAACAATTACAAAAAATCAACGTGGTTTTATCTTCAAAAGATATGCAGAATCTATGCAAATTACCACCGAAGTAGTTAATACGCTATGTTTTGATAACAATATCTATATGAACTCTGCTGCAACAGCTGAAATCAACAATATTGTTGGAGCTGGTAATGTTAGCTACCCTAAACCCGTTGAATACATTAAAGATTTAATTAAATTTACTTCTAATAAAAATTCTGTAGTTTTAGATTTTTTTGCTGGCAGTGGAACTACTGGGCAAGCCGTTATGGAACTTAACAAAAGCGATGGCGGACAACGAAAATTTGTTTTGGTTCAGTTTCCAGAGACGCTAGACAAAAATTCTAAAAATAGTAGCATAAAAAATGCATTTGAATTCACTCAAAAATATAAATTAGATTCAAATCTTGCTAGTATAACTGCTGCGCGCTTAAAGCGAGTTATGACAGGAAATTGTTATGATGGCTCAACCGATTTCAAATGGAACGAAAAGAATACTCCTTATGGCGACGGTTTGGATGTTTATAACATAGCCAGTGTTTCCGCGATGGCAAATCAACCTGGACAAATGCCTTTTGATGTGATTGATGAAACTCTGTACGGAAAAGAAAAACTTAACATTAATGATAAAATTGATTGGGTTTGCAGTAAGTTTGAAATGACAAATAAAAAAGTTGAATCCGATAAAGATTGGGAAGCAAGAGTTAGGGGCCAAAAAGATGTTGAGTGAAATTATTGATTTACAGAATCGGGCGGTTACCAAGTTAGTCGAACTTACCAAAACCAAAAATAATATTGTTTTTAAGGCACCAACAGGCAGTGGTAAAACTTATATGATGGCTGACTACATGAGCCGAATTGTTGCCGATAACCCAAATGTGTGTTTTTTAGTTTCTACTCTGTCCAAGGGAGAACTCGCTAAACAAAACTATGATAAGTTTAATGAATATATTAAAAATGATTTATTCCCTAATTTAAAACCATTTTTAATTATGGGTAAGCCAAACAGCGAAGCGGAAACTTTTATTCCACTTGATTACAATGTTTACATTTTGCCTCATGCGCAACTAACTAATGGTAGTCTAATTGGTCGAGGTCCATTTGACAAATTTATTACTGCAATGACATTGCCAAGTGAATTCAGTGGACAAGGCAAAGAATTTTATTTAATCAAAGATGAAGGCCATGTTGCGACAAACAATCTTGACAACATCAGCATACCTTTTCAAAAAAAATTACTGATGACGGCAACTCCAAAAAATATCCATATTGATTGCGAAATCACTGAAACCGAGGCCGTTAATAATAAGCTTATTAAACATGTTGAATATTTCAATTCTGAGTTAAATGGTAAGAATCTTGAAGATGCCATTTATAAATTCAAGGAAGTGAAAGAAAAATACACACAAGTTGGCTTATCCCCAGAATACAATCCATGTCTTATTATTCAAGTATCCAATGATTATAAAGACGATAAACAAGCCGAAATAGAAGTCAATGAAGTTATTAGACCTTTACTTGAAAAACACAAATTACGTTGGGCAGTTCTTTATAATGAGAAAGGGAAAAAAGGAAAATACGATGCCTACGACAGAACTAAGATTGCGGGTAAATCATTAGAATGGTTAAAAGAAGATATTAAACAGAATTCAAGTATTTTTGATGTCGCTATTTTCAAAATGGCAATTTCCGAAGGTTATGACATTCCGAGAGCTTGTATGCTCTATCAACTAAGAAAGGTACAAAGTACAACATTAGAACAACAAGTAATTGGTCGTGTTCGTCGCGTCCCTAAACTAACTACTTTTGAAAATTTGGATAAAGCAACTCAAGATATTGCAACCACCGCTTATGTTTGGGCGACACCGCAAGAAGATACATCGGTCAAAGTTAAATTAGATGAAATTAACCAAGAAATTCAAGCAGCGGTAAAAATTAAAACTACCATTCTCAAATCTATTAATTTAAAAAACAATTTTGACGTAAAGAAATTTATCGACAGTCAAGATAAATCATTAAAAGTTACAAATATTTTTACATTGTATAAGTCATTAAAAAAATGTGATTATAACATTCGCCAAATGTGTGATGAGTACAGTACCGATTATAGTAAATGGTGGCAATTTAACGAAAATTTAAGTGCCATCAAAAATAAAATTAAAACTTATGCTTGCGACTATACGAATAGTATGATTTTGTCAGCTAACAATGACGGAACTCCTAAATATGTTTCGTTCAGCCCAATATCTAAATACATCAGCAGTAATAAAAATTTAAAACCCCATAATTGGGTCTGGGTTAGAGATGATGGTAAAAAGGAATTTTCTTTCGACAGTGAAGCTGAAAAAGAATGGGCGGATTTTTTAGACGATATTTCTGACAATATGCAAACCGTTACTGTGGGAAATAAAAATCCAAATGCAGGACAGATTGATATTGAAGGCAATGAACAAGCAGAAAAAATTAAAACCAAAGAAAAAAATATATGGGGGAAAAATTTTTTACAAAACTCTGAAATTAAATTTGAGTATTATTTAGACGGAGTTCATAGTTCTTATCCTGATTTTATTATGAAAGATGCGAAAGGGAGAACCTACATCTTTGAAGTAAAAAGTGTCAATGAATCGTCTACTCAAGTTGGAATCAATACTCAGGTCTATTCTGAAAAAGTAAAAGAATTGATGAAATGTTATCAACAAGCATCTAAACTTACAGAACAAATTTTTTGTATCCCGCAACAACAAGGTAATAGTTGGAATATATATGTTTATCAAAATGGAAATTTAACACAAATGACAGAATCTCAATTTGAAGCATTTGTTAGCGATTAATAAACACAAAAGAATACTCGGTTTTAATCCCGTGGTTCTTTGTGTAATTTACCAAATTAACGTTATCCGTTGGTCCTGGTTGATTTGGTGGGCTTAAAACAGCGTTTTTATTAGAAAATATGCCGTAAGGGTGAAATTTGTTTGACTAAAATGGGATTCTCATATATAATGAAAATACAATTAAATAGCTATCAAGAGTGTTAGATGTTAAGGGACCAGCCCAATGCTAACCAGCAACCTGTCGGGAAAGACAAGGTGCTAAAACTGAGTGATAGGCGTAAAGCAATTTGCGAATCATGTTTCCTTCGGCTCTATCACTCTTGGTAGAGTTTTTTTAATTGTAAAGGAGGAAAATATGAAAGACACTTATGAAAAATTTTTACAACTGGAAAAGGAAGACAATCTGACCGAACAAAGAATCTTGGAACATTTGAACTGCTCCAAGGTTAAGGCACGGATGTTGTATCAACAACTCATTCGCAAAAAAATTATTGTCAAAGGCAAAGTGGTTAACCCAGAAGAATTTCGCGGATGGGGATTAGCATTTTTAGTTTATGATGAGTACGCCGAAATTGAAGTCGGGCTGGAATCCATCATTGACAATGTTTTAATCGATGACGAAAAATTTATTCGTTTAATTCACAACAAAGTTGACACCGAATTTCGCAGTGAACTTTCATCTGAAATGCGTAAAAACACCATTCACATTTTACTCGAGCTGGGAGAAGATAATAAATATCTGATTTACCAACTAGCAGTGCAAACCTTAGCGAAAATGTTACAAGCAAGTAAAAGTTTGTTGGTACCTCAAGATGACCCCGAAGAATTGCCTGATGCAGATGGAGTTGTGATTACGTTGGATATACCCAAAGGGAAATAACCCCTTGAATTAAATTATGATTTAAATACTGTATAATATTATAGAGAAATAAAATTTCGTCTAATTTAAGGAGTATCAATGAAAATTTGATTGATTTACCAACGGATAAAAATTTATCCATAAAACTAAAATCGAAGATGGTAAGATAAATACTTTATCAAGCAAATTAAAAGGAATTTAACATCATGAGATTTATTAAAGAATATGAATTACAAGAAAATAGTAATCGCTATCGCCGATTAAAAAGAGCATTATTTGGTGACTCCACTAGCAAAATTAGAACTTTTGCTATTATCTCTCCAGAAAATCCTGTTGGTGTATTTGGTGAAGAAGAATGGGAGAAAATCAAACAAGCCGAAAGGTCTAACTTTAATAAAATTAACTCAAAAGAATTACAACAGAAATTGTCCAAAGTTAAAGCTATTAAATATGATGGTGATAAAGCATTGGGTTATGGTGGTTATGACTATATTAAATTAAAAGGTAAATATGGTAAAAGCGAACATAGTTATTTAATCCTTAATTTAACTTTAGAAGATGCAAAAGCAATTGCCAAGTGTTATGGACAAGAAAGCTTTTTCTTTGCCAATATTTCTAAAGACCCTAACAAAGAACCAAGCACGATTGCTTATTATAAAACCACCAATCAATGCAAGTCTTATAAATTAGTTGAAATTACTAAAACAATATCTGATGAAACCGATGCGGAAGATTTCTTTTCCAAATATGGAATAAAGTTTCGTATCAACATGTCAGAGTTCAGTGATGCGGTAACACCAATTAAGAACCAAGGTATGTTTGAAGAATCCTTCACTAGGTTAACTTATTTACTCAGAGGGAATGCTCGTAGGTCGGCAAGACAAGAAATTGATAATTAAGGAGATAAATTAAAGATGAGATTTATTAAAGAAGAATTAAATGAAGACAATTTATTTGAGGTAGGTCTTGCAAGACTTTGGCAACATACCAAAGATAAATCTACTTTTGCAATTATTGGTACACAAGACCAAGATACTAAAGAAAGTAGATACAATGACATGATGGACTTAATTTTGAAATTATCAAGAAAGAAAGCAGGCATTGTATTTAATCATATAGATGGGTTATACACTTATGATAATGGACAACAAGGTCGTGAAACTTTTATCATTATCTATAATCTGTCCAAAGAAGATGCACTTGATATTGGTAGAAAACTAAATCAAGAAAGTATTGTTTGGAAAGATGACAGTTTCTTTGGGTTAATCTACTGTAAAGATGGCAGTGTTGATATGACCTTTAAGAATAACTTAAAAAATATGAAGTTCAGTGAAGAAGATATAAAAAATTTTGCTTCAAAGATTGCTGGCAAAGGTCATGCCAAGAATGCACCCTTTGTTTTTGAATCATATTTCAGTGAATATAATAAACAAATTCACAAAGCTGAAAACCATCTTATTTTTAGATGTAAATGTAATTAAGGAGATAAGTAAAAGATGAAATTGATTAAAGAAGAATTGCTAATGGAAATGTCTAACTTATTACCAAGAAGAACTGGGTTACCTTATTCAGTCTGGGTAGATGATGCTGGCATGGATAGAGAAGTTTCACATAATATCCTTAGATTGAAATATGGTCCATCATATGATGATTGTGTTACAATTCCGTTTTTTGATAAAAAAGATTTATATGAAGCTGTTGGTGAGCTTAAAAAAGGCAAACTAAATATGAAGCAAATATCCAAGTGGATAAATCTTAATTATACTAATCTAATTGAATTTTATACTAATGCTGATTATGACTTTAAGGATTTTATAGATAATATGAAAACTATTTAAAGTAAGTGTAGAATTATAATTATATATCAATCATAAGGAGATAAATTAAAGATGAGTTTTATTAAAGAACACAGTTTAATTGAACAAGCTCATATTGCTGATATAAATGAAAAGGAAGTAATTGTTTATACTCGTGAAGGTGATAATATCCCTCACGTTCATATTTTAAATCCACAAGATAAAACATTTGAATGTTGTGTGCGATTGGATAAGGCTGAATATTTTTGTCATGGTAATAAGCAAAATACACTGAATACAAAAGACAAAAAAGAATTTGTTGCATGTATGAATAAATCAACTAAAACTAGAGTTGGTCATTTTACAAATTGGGAAATAGCGGTACTGATTTGGAATCAAGGAAATCCTCAAGCACAAATCCCTGATGAAATTAAAATGCCTAATTATTTACAATTAAAATAATAAATAAGGAGATAAGTAAAAGATGAAATTTTTATTAGCAGAACAAGCTTTGTCTATTAGGGAAATTAAAAGACAATTAGATGGGTTAGGAAAAAACCTGCGTTTACATTTAATTAAATTATTCATTTGGCGAGATGTAGTTAATACCAGTGACTACTGGGAAGATGAGGTAGTTGGCATGATTGATGACTTGCCTTATGTAAAGGGGTCTAAAAAATTCCCTAAAACTTCTGTAATCTACAACAGCATTTGGGGTAACTACAAAGATAGTTTTAATACAAAACTGCCTAACACTATAAAGAGGTTAATGTATGATTACTCAAGTTTTCCTAAAATTACTATAGAAGATATTTCAGTGGATAATTTATTTACATTTTGTGAAAAGTATTGTTTATGGTTATCTGAGTATTTATCAAAATATGGTAGTCTAGATGTAGAAGAAGCTCACAACATGTTAATAGGACTCTTAAAGAAATACCCTATAAAATAAGGAGATAAATTAAAGATGATACAAGAAATTATTACAGATGAAGAAATTTTAAGTCAATGCTCAGATGAAATTGACACAAGAAAACAAAATAATGAAATGAGACAGATTATACAAGATAATTAACGATACAAATATTAGTTAAAGAATTACTGACTGCAAAATACAACCATAGGAGAACCAATGAAGCTTTGGCTAATTTTCAATATGCTCAAAATACCATAGTGTATGCGCAAAAAAATTTTTAACTACAATTAAATAACAAAAATTTATGCTTAAAGGATAAAAAAATATGATTAGAAGTATCAATCAAACAATTGAGATTATTCACAGAATTGACCCAGATTCAGCCATTAAAGTTCATACAATCAGAACTTGAGTGAAAGAAGGGAAAATTGATTTTAAGACTGTCGGTAAGAAAATTTTAATTAATTTGGACAGTCTATTGGAATATATCGGCGAAAAACCAAAGGAGGATTAATGTGGCAACAATCAAAATATTTAATAACAAAAGAGGTAACCTTGTCGCCAAGGTACAAATCTATGCAAAAGACATTAAAACTGGTCAACACAAATTGACCTCTAAAACTTTGCACAATGACCAAAAATTGACTGAAGCAAAATTCAGGAAACAAGTCGAAAAGTTTGCCTTGGATTTTGAAACAGAAGCAAGAGATGCTTATGAAAACTCAGTAGAACAATTAAAGAACAAAGTTCTACCATTTTCAAAATTAGCAGATGAATATATTGCTAATGCTAAAAAAAATCTTTCACAAAATTATTATGAAAAACTTGTTGAAACTGTCAAAAAGTTCAATGGTTATTTAACGAGTGTTCATTTGTATAAAGTTCCAATCAGTGAAATTAAAACTCGGGACGTGCAAATGTTTTTAAATTCATTTACAACTTATAACCGTAATTCTAGTCGAGTTAAGTTAAAACAGCCTTTGCCTGATAATATCAATTATCGTTTAATTGACCGTGAAGGTATTCTTAACAAGGGTTCAGCTTACAAGTTACGATGCAGAAATGGTTCAATTCCGAAAGAAAATGCATTACGTTTATGCGAATTTTGCCAACTATCATTTAATGAGTATTTTGATGAAGTTACCACTACTAAATCTTATTCTGTTGAAACGATAAAAGGTTATCGCCGAAGATTAATCATAATTTTTAACGAAGCTGTTAGATACGAATGGATGACAAAAAATCCAGTTTGTTCAACTAAGATTGGTGCTGGAAATAACAATACCATATTAAAAACAGTTAGTAAAAAAGAAGTCTATACATATAACGAAGTGCAGCAATTTTTAGCTGCACTCGATATGTTAGACGAAAGTCAAATCAACAAAAAAATTACATTAAAAACCATGTTATTAACCGGCATCCGCAAAGGTGAAATGTCTGGTTTAAAATGGAGTGATATTGATTTTGAAAATCAAATTATCAAAATACAAAGGAATCGCCTTTATTCTCATCAGGTTGGAACATATGAAAAAAGTCCGAAAACCAAAACATCTGAAAGAAATATTCCGATACCAGATAGTCTCATGAAAGATTTACATGAGTATTACGAATGGTTTAAAGATGCAGATAAGAATTTTGAAAACGAATTAGATAAATATTACATTGCATCGACGATTACCAGAGAACCTGCTCCAACCGGTGCTCCATATTATTGGCTCAGCAATTTCTTACAGAAGAATAATCTTAGACACCTTGGCTGTCATGAATTACGACATACTTATTGCAGTTTATTACTTTCACAAAATGTACCCATCCAAACCGTCAGTAAGTACATGGGTCACAGCGATTCCACTGTTACATTAAAAGTCTACAGCCACTTTATACCCGACACCCAAGAGAAGGTATTAAACGTGCTAAACAACTTAATTTAGAGGAGAAATAGGAAAATGAATAATTCAAATTTACAACAAACAAATGGGAATTTTAATCCTCAATTGATTCAAGAGGACAAACAAGCCCAAAAGTATATTATTCGTATCTTTAATAATAAAAGAATTACGATTAAAAAAGTAAAACAGTCATTTACACCAAGACATGATTTTGGTGTTTATCACAAAAGGAAAAATGACACAGACAAAGCAACAAAACATGATATATTAAAACAATTAAGAAAATGGCAAGACAAACTTGAATATGTGGATGCAGAAAATTATACTTTAAGATTTGTAACACTATCTACTAAAGATAAAAACATTACCTTCAATGATTTACGGAAAAATTTCAAATCTCTTTCGGATAAAATTACTTATCATTTTAAAAAATATTGTGGCTACATTATACGACTAGAATTTAACAAAAAATTATATAAACACATTCATGCAGTATTCTTTTTTGATACTAAATATACGCCAAAAGGTTTTGCCATGACCTGGGTTCAAAAGAACTGGAAACTTGGTAAAAGTATCAAGAACGAAAGAGTCTGGGGTTATGAAGGTCTAAAAAATTATCTTTGTAAAATAAGAAAATATGAATTTATGGACAATGGAAAAAGTAAATACTCACATTACGACAAAGGTATGAAATTGATTTCAACAAGTATGAATTTACCAAAACCTAAGGTTGAAACAATTATCTCTACTGATAAAAATGATGGAGCAAAATATGCAAATGAATTAAATTTAAAACATAAACATGAAATTACTCATAATTCTTTCATTAATGGCGATTGGAGAGAAATTGTTGACCAAACTTTCTATTATTAGTTAGACATTTTAAGCCCCATTTTCATGTGTATTTTACACTATAAATTACCTAAAATTTTTCCATACTTCGACTTCGATATTATATTAGACTTATACTTATAGTATAAGTATAAGTCTTATATAAATTAATTAAAATACAATAGCCCAATAAATATGCTCTCATATATTAGCAATATTAACTAATTATTCGTAGATATTGCTAATATACTAGTAATTATTATTTGATGAGATTTGTTAAGATGTAAAAAGTATTTTTACCTAAGTCGTGTTTTTCAAACACATTCTCAATTAAGAGAATGGTCAACTACATAGGAAAAAACGTTTGACAATAGTACTGATTCGGTACAGACTTACGCACAAGCCAACAGAACTGAACTTTGAACAACATTTCACAATAATTAACGAAAAAGACGATATTTAACAAGAAAAAAGTATAAAACTATGACCAAAACTATGACTAATATTGAAACTATACTAAATACAGTGACAAAACCACACAGAAACCACCGTATACAGGGGGTTTAAGTGGGTTCATCTTCCATCGGGACTACCATTCAAACCACAATAATATTCGGGAAATTGTTTGACTTTTTGTGAGTATGCGACTAACATTTGTTTAGTAATAATACAAAGGAGGAAAAAATATGTATTGTTCTCATTGTGGAAAAGAAATTCATGACGAAGCAGAAATTTGTGTTCACTGTGGTTGTCGCGTGAAAAATGCACCTGGTGCTACAGCAACAGATAACAACAAAATTATTCGCTTTTTGTTGACGTTCTTTTTGGGTTGGATTGGTAGTTTAATTATCAACCATACTAATTTACGTCCAGCAGGGTGGAAATCAAGGACGTGTGCATATTTCTTTTTATCAATCATTACCTTTGGTATTTATGGTTTAGTTGCATCAATTTGCAACATTACCTTTGATGAAAAGAAAGCATCAAACATTGGATATTTTAAAGAATAAAAAAATTGAAAAAGCGAAGTAGAAAAATTACTTCGCTTTTTTTGTTGAAAAATTAACTTAATACAAGCAATTATTGTCAGGATATGTACAGCAAGTCGAACAGTGGTTGAAATTGTTGGCTGGGTATGCGCAACGGACGATTGGCTGGTATTGTGGGTAGCAATAACCGTGATTATAGGTTGGATAGCAATTGTATGGTTGTTGGTAAACAACACGTGTTGGGGTCGTATAGCTGATGTTCTGAGCGCATGGACAGTCATTAACTGTGGTGCGTGTGTTGTTGGCAATTTCAATATTGTTATCATCATTTGTGCTGTGTTTAGCCATCAAAGCAAGAATAATTAACAAGATAGTGGTGTTGTTGGCGAGGTTAATACTGTTACTGCGAGCGTAACAACCGAGACCGAGTAATGCGACAATTAAGTTTTTTGATAAATTCATTGAGAACTCCTTTTAAAAAATTTTTAATAAACTTTACCCTGGGGGAATAGTGGTTGGTTCAAGAAATTTTGACTGTTGCTGCAATTATTGTTATCAGCTTGTTGCAATGGTGCGTAGCCGTAAGCTGGAATCAGTAAGTCGGTAACTGCCGTGACACGAATTAAAATTTTGGTGATGGCATTGACAATGGTAATGTTACCATCATTAACGGTTGCACTATCGTAACCAAAAGCACCTTCAGCACTGAGACTGTAGGGGAATGCTGTGTTGTCAGGAATGTAAAGTACAACGTTAATGTTTTTTGTCACATTGGTATGTGTGTCAAACTGAACGTTATTAGCATCGGTCAACGTAATGGTTAATGGAATATTGACGGTTGCTGTAACTCGTGAACAGCGCGTATTATCTCCGAGTGGGGTAATTGTTAGATTTGTCATTTGTGTTTCGGTAGCTATGGCTTGAATGCGATTTACCACGTACGGCGCTGTGGTCGTCGGTGGAATCGTTCCAGGTGTAATCTGTAACTGTGCATCTTGGGTTACGACCATCGCACTGTCCAAAACGCGTGGTACAGAAATTACGACACGATTCATATTTTGTTCTCCTTCCATGCGATTTATTTATGAAGTTAATAAATTTTGTGTGAATGTGAAATACTATGAGTAATGAGAAAAATTTGGTGGCGTTTGAGTGCTTTAGTAATGGCGGCAATCTTAATGGCTGGCTTTTTTGCCGGAGTAATGTGGTTGGCTGGGACACGAGTAACTGCTTATGTAAATGCTGGCGTAGTTGGCAAAACTTCAGCACGTGCGATGTGTACAATGGATGTTGCGACGGGGCGAGTTTTGTTTGCACACAATGCTGACCAACCAATGGGAATGGCATCAACAACCAAAGTCGTAACGGCGTTGACGGTCTTGGAAAACTGTACAGATTTGGACACAAAAATTCGTGTTGCTGATGAAGCAATTGGCATTGAGGGCAGTAGTATTTATTTACAAAAAGGTGAACAACTAACGGTGCGTGAATTGTTATACGGTTTGATGTTGCGTTCGGGAAATGATGCAGCAGTAGCTTTGGCTTATGCCGTAGCGCCGAGTTTAGAAGCGTTTGTTGAGATGATGAATCAGACAGCACAAAAGTACGGTGCTACGCAAACGCACTTTATGAATCCACACGGTTTAGACCATCCAGAACATTATACAACGGCGCAAGATTTGGCGAAATTGTCAGCAGTAGCCTTGCGCAATCCAACTTTTGTGGAAATTTGTTCAGCCAAAGAAAAGCGTATTGATGGTCCAGAAATGCCACGCTTGTTATTGAACAAAAATAAACTATTAAAAAGTTTAGATGGTTGCATTGGTGTGAAGACAGGGTACACGAAAAAGACTGGACGTTCTTTTGTAGGGGCACGTGAAGTTGATGGGCAAAAGATTGTTTGTGTGGTTTTAAATTGTGGCCCAATGTTCCCAGAAACGGAAAAATTATTAAAAGAAGCACAAGATATCTATGCGAATAAGGCTGTATTAAAAGCCGAAACAATCTTTGTGGACCAGAATGGAGTTAAGGGGTTAGCGCTGGAAGATTTTAATTATCCATTATCACAGACCGAATTAGATAGTTTGGTTATCACAATAGTGGAAGACAATGTTATTGTAAAATTAGACGGCAAAACAATCTATCACGGTCAATGTGTGAATTTAGGTGATGGTTCGGCCGGTGCAAACGCAAAGTAAATTTACTCTAATTCTGATAATTCTTTTTTAAGCTGTTCAATTTCGGCTAACTTTTTATCGTTAAGTTCTGCTAATTCTTTTTCTAACTTACGTTTTTCAATTTCTTTTTTTAAGTTATCTATTTCTTCGTCAAGTGGATTGGTTTTGGGTTGAAGAATAGTAGTGCTTTCTTGATATGTCTTTGGGTCAAGAATATAGCGTGATGTCTCATCGTTGGTTGCCCCTTTCTTGTTAAAAAGCCCCAGAGCACAGAAGGTGATTGTAGTTATAACAAAGCCAAGTGATAGAATAATTTCTTCTGGTGAAATCACTTCTTCCAAGCTAGATGGGATTGATAAAAAAAGAATCATTTCAGCAATAAGATAAATAATCGAGCTAATAAAAATTGACATCGCGATTTTGCGTGATTTGGGGCGTGGCATATCGTCGGGAACCCTTCTGTCAGAACACAATAAAACGATACCACAGACAAAAATGCTTCCTAGCGCAATTAACTCAATGGGAAATATATTTCGGATTAAAGAAACGTATTTAGATATATCTTTTATCAAAGAATCAGTTCTATAACCATATTCATAATTATCAATTATTTCTTCTAGTTTGAGTATTTCGGAAAATGAATTTATACCTGTAATGAAACGTAAACCGCCTAAAATAATGGCTAAAATTCCAATCGTTTTCTTCCATTGTAGTGTTTTACTCATTAAGTGATTTTATCACATACGTAGATTAGGTTGCAAGTGCTTTTGATGCGACGAGCGCAATGTCAACGTATTTTGACCAAGTAAGAATGGTGCGAACGAGAGGATTTGAACCTCCAAAAATGCGCTTCTGAGACGCACGCGTATGCCAGTTCCGCCACGCTCGCTTGTTTATAGAATAGTGCTTTTTTAATGCTTTGTCAAAGTTGTGGTAGGTAATTCAAGAAATGTATTTGTCAAATTTAGGCTTTATGTGTAATTTATAACTGTGGTATTAAAACGCATTATGATGAATGGCTTCAAGTCGTTTGCCGACAAAATCGAAATTGATTTTGGTAGTGGGGTTACGGCAATCGTTGGTCCAAACGGTTGTGGTAAAAGTAATGTCAGTGATGCGATTAAATGGGTACTGGGTGAACAAAGTTACAAAGCTGTTCGTGGTGGCTCGATGCAGGATGTTATCTTTAAAGGGACAGCCAACCGTAAAATGCAATCTTATGCCGAAGTAGCTTTGGTATTTGATAATCGTACCAAGGTTTTTGAGATTGATGAAAGTGAAGTTACGATTTCGCGTAAATTGTTTAGAGATGGTGAAAGCGAATATGCTTTGAATGGTCAACCGACACGTTTAAAAGATATAAATAATTTATTGCACGATAGTGGTATTGACCGTGATGGTTTAACGATTATTAGTCAGGGACAAGTTACTGAACTTGTTTCGGCTAAGCCAGAAAATCGTCGTGGTATTTTTGAAGAAGCTGCTGGGATTGCCAAATTTCGTGCGCGTAAAGATGAGGCAGGACGTAAGTTAGAACGTACCACACAAGAGTTAGTACGTGTGAGTGATGTGCTGAATGAAATCGACCGTAATTTAGGACCTTTGATGAAGCAAGCTGAAAAGGCACAAAAGTATTTACAATTAAAAGAAGAATTAAAGAAACTTGAAATCAATTTGTTTATTTATAAATATGACCACGTTGCCGAAGAAAAAGCAAAAGCACAAGCACAGGCTGATCAATACGAAAAAGAATTAAAAGAATTACAAGCTAAGTTGGAAGTAATGGATCGTGCTAGTGCCAGTGGTATGCAAGATTTAGCAACACTGGACAAAAAGGTTGCTGAATTGAGTAATCAAATTTTGGCCTTGTCGTTAGATAATCAACGACAAAGCGGCGAACAGTTACTTTACCAAGCCACAGCTGATAGTTTGCATCAAGCTGAATTGCAACGGGGGCAATTGTTATCCAAAAAGGAAATGATTGCTAATATTATTGATTCTGGTGAAGGCTTCAAATACAGTGTTAAAAAGTTAATTGAAGAACGCAATAAAAATAGCGAAGTGGCTCGTGCGATTGTGGGTGTTGTTTCACAAGAATTAAATGTACCAACTGAATTAGAAACGGCAATTGAAATGGCCTTGGGGGCTGCTGCGCAAAACATCATTACACACAACGAAAATGATGCAAAACAGTTAGTAAAATTTTTGTCTGACCGTAATTTAGGACGCGCAACATTCTTGCCGATTACAGCTGTTAAAGCTCGTGATATTCGACCTGATGAAAGAGCTATTTTGAAAGGAATGAGTTCACGTGTCGTGGGTGTTGCCAGTGAGTTGGTTGAATATAAGAGTGAGATTGCCGGCGTTATTTCAAATCTGTTGGGTCGTGTGATTGTTTGTGATAATTTAGACTCGGCAATTGCCTTAGCGAAACAAGCAGCTTATGCGTTTAAGATTGTTACGTTGGACGGTTCGATTATTGAACCACGTGGTAGTATTACGGGTGGTAGTCGCAATGCTGCTGCTAATTCGTTGTGGCATACAAATAACTTGAAACAAATTGAAAGTAGCTTGGTTGAAGTTGATGCAAATATTGCGCAGTTGCGTGAAAAGTTAAATCAACTGAAAGCGAATATGAAAGATGTCCCGATGAACTCTGCACAAACTAAGTTAGAGCAGTTAAAGGACGAATTAGCGAAGACGCAGGCTGAACGAGACAATTTGCACTATGCGACAGGAACTTCGGTTTCGGGACGTGCTGAATTAACCGAGCAAATCAATGCCGTACAAGTTCAATACTATTATGCAACAAATATGCTGACCAAAATGGATGCAGAAATTGAAAATCTCAGTCAACGTATTACCGAAGAATATAACTTGAATTACAGTGCGTGTTATGCTCAGCGTGATCCAGAATTTGATATTACAGCTGCTGAACCTCGTATTGCCGAATTGCAACGTTCGATCCGTTATTTGGGTAATGTCAACTTAGATGCAATTGAACAAGTCAAAGCTGATAGTGAACGTTACGAAAGTTACAAAGCACAAAGTGATGATTTGTTTGCTGCGAAACAGGATTTGGAAAAAGTAATGCGTGATTTATCGCAACAAATGGAAAAGAATTTTAAAACTGCTTTTGACCAAATCAATACTAATTTTGGTAAAGTCTTCCAGGAATTATTCGGTGGTGGTAATGCAAAGTTAGTCTTGACCGATGCTGAAAACTTCTTGGAATGTGGTATTGATATTATTGCAGAGCCACCAGGAAAAAAATTATCATCAAATCTTTCTTTGTTGTCGGGTGGTGAAAAAGCTTTAACGGCGATTGCTATTTTGTTTGCAATTTTAAAATACAAAACAATGCCATTCTGTTTGCTTGACGAAATTGAGGCAGCATTGGATGATGCAAACGTTTCGCGTTTTGCAAGCTACTTGCATCATTTCTCAGGTGAAACTCAGTTCATTGTTATTACACACCGTAAACCAACAATGGAATTGGCTGACCGACTTTATGGTATCACAATGGAAGAAAAGGGTATCAGTAAAATCGTTTCGGTTAAATTAGCATAATATACGTGAGATAGTACTTGCATTTTTTTGCGATTTAGCGTATATTATCGTTATCGGGGATTGGCGCAGTTGGTAGCGCGCTTGTTTTGGGAGCAAGAGGCCGTGAGTTCGAATCTCGCATCCCCGACCATTTTTTTTGAATAACTGAGAAATTTATTTTTGAAACATCCATTCATTTTGATTGATGTAAGTTTTATATGATAGTTTGAAATAATCTGCAAAATTTTTGATGGCGTTAAAAATTTTTTCTGTGAAGTAATAATTGTTTAATTCATTTAAGTCTAATTTTTTATTGCTTTTCAAGTTTACAGTAAACACGCCATTTTTGATGTCAAAATCTAAAGATTTAAGAAAGCAAAATTGCCTAACACCTAATTGTTTGCTACCTAACTTTGTTACTCTGTTTTTACATATATCAAGCTTGTCTGCTAGTGTCAGAATATAGCCATAGTCGCTATTGTGTCCTTTACTATGGAAAAGGATAGCATCCAAAATTTTTTCGTTATCAGTATAATTTTTTGCGATATGATAACTTCTTTCTGCGTGATTTTTTTTACCGTAATTACTTGCACCAGTATCATGGAGCAGCGCAGCAATACAAATGTTTTCAATATCATTGGCATTTAGATTGAGTTTAGTTGCTAATTTTTTACAAGTTTGCACAACTCTTAGGGCATGCTTTAAATCGTGTGTCGCAAAATAATCAATGTCTTTTGACATAAAATAGTAATGTTTGATTGTTTTATCTTTAAGCAGTTTTTTAAAGTTTTGCATATTTAGATTGTATAATGAAAATAGATTTTTGACTACAATTGAAATTTGAAATTTTTTAAAAATTATTTTAATCTCAGCATATCTATGTTAAGATATTTTATATGAAGGATAAATTTAAAAGAATTAGTATTGCATTGATAGGTTTTGTGGTGATGTCTGTTGTGTCTTATTTCGTCATTAACTGGTTTTTTCAAGAAGATGATAAGTTAGTTTCGCTTAATACTAATACGTCAAAACTTGTTGAAACAAAAACAACCTACTATGTAGGGGAATCATTTGAGCCATCAGAAACTTATGTAAATTTAGTCTATTTTGATAAGGACGAAAATACCGAGTGGACTTTACGAGATTATGCGTTGACAAGACTTAGTTCGAAAATTTCGGATATTAAGTATGAAATCAGTGGTTTTGATAGCTCTAAGGTGGCAGATAGTCAAACAGTGAATATTACGGTTTCAAGTCAAATTTATTCAGGTGAAGTGTCGACAAAATTAAATATTAAAATATTACCTGAACGCATTGTGAAAACTGAAATTATTGATTCAGGAATTTGTTTAAAAGAAAACTTTGTTGTAAATGAAGTTTTGAATTACGAAAACTTACAAATTAAAAATACATACAGTAATGGGCAAACCGAATTTTTTGATGTGACACCGGATATGGTGAATGGTTTTGATACTTCGGTGGTTTCAACCAAAAGGAAAGTTTTAAAAATTACATTGAATGATATAACTATTTCACACAATTATGCCGTAGTGCCGAATGAAAATTATATTTTGTTTTATGAAGAGTTTGTGCAATGTTTTGCGCCTTCAACGGTTGCTGGGTTTGAAGCATTGAATCCTGAAATAAATATTTTTGAATTTAATAACGATGAAGTTGCAAGTATAGAGCTTGGATATTATGACAAATTTTCTTATACGGAAGAAGATATTATTGATTTGTATAATACTGGAACGGCTGAAGACCCAGATGTTGCAATTATCAACAGTAAAAACACAAACCAAAATGGAATAGCATTAACAATCTATGAACTTAAATTTGATTACAGTCCAATTGTTGTGACAGCTGTATATTTTAACAATTTCTTTGTAAATTCTGACTATGAAGTGTTTGATGTTACTGTGGAAATACTTTTCTTTGATTATGCAGAAAATACAGAATCGGCTGAAATTTTTGAAACCTTACTTAATAGTATAACTCTATAATACGGACTTTAGGTCACTCTTGATTTTTGTTATTTTGCAGTGCTATAATAAAATTATGAATAAATTAGCAAAATTTGTAAAATATCTCCCTGATTCTGTTTTGAAAAAGATAAATAATGCAAAAGATTATTATGCTGATTTGGGATGTGATTTAAAAGAATTAGGGCGTGATATTGTTAATGGTTTTAAGCGGCCATTTATGGTTGGTGTAGTTTTGCTTGGAATAGTAGACCTTGGTTTATTAAATTATTTAGAAAAACATCACAATGAAACAAATGTCAATAAGCCGCTTGTGATTGAACGCCAAATGGATGAAAAACTTGTTTTTGAAGTTAAGAAATTAAGCAAAGATGAAATAGGTTCGGTTAAGAAATGTAAAAATTTAAGAAATGATTATTACGAAACATTGAATCGTTTGTTTGAAAGTAATCTTTATAAAGGAAAGATGTTTGGACCGGAAACTGAAGTTGTTGACGAATTAGCTCAATTATTGAAAGCAATGAATCAAAATACGCAAAATTTACAATATAATTATGCGACGTTGATAAAGGGTAATTTGGCAAAATTAGGTTTGTCTAGTCAAGATGTGCAACGAATTATCACCAAGAATGGTGAATTAAATCAAGAAGAAAAATCTTTAGCTGTGCAACTTGGCGTTTATGAGTTTTTAGGAAAACAAATTGAAGTTCGTCAAAATGGTAACCTAATGTCAATGATGAAAAATCAACCTTTAACCAGAGAAGGCCACGTAAATACATCTAATATCAAGGAAGGCATCAAAACGGAAGCGAAAACAATCTCGACTAAAGATTTTGGTGAAATTTGTATGATTGAAAGTTTGTATGCGGAAGTTGCAAGTCAAGATATATTCAATGATATTTTAATAAATTTGGAAAAGAGTAATTACGGTGTTGATGGTTTACTTAATAAAGCACAAAAATTGCAAGGTAAAGCTCAATTATACGAACAAACATTGACACGTTGATAATATTTGAGTATTGACTTTTGAATGAATAAATGACTACTATCAACAATAGAAATTGAGGAGGATAATATAATGAAAATTAGTTGGCGAATAAACAATGGTAATGTATTTGAAAAGAACCCAATACAAGCAACAGAATTGCCAGAAGGACAAATGTATCAAACAATGGACAGATTAAAAGAAGTCGGCGTGGATGCTATTAGTTTTTCTAATGGTGAAATGTTTGCAATGAAAAATGCTGATAATGTTTTAAAGGCTAGTTCTGAAAAGGGTTTTAAAACTGCTGTAACTACCAATGCACGTTTTTTAACCAAGGAAAAATTTGACAAATGTAAAAAATATTTAAATAAATTAACCTTCACTTTAGATTTTGAAAATGATAAAGATAACAAACAAAGCCAAACTTACATTCAATATTTGACGGAGATGATTGGTTATATCAACAAAGTTGAACCAAAGATGGATGTTGAGGTTAATACTGTTGTGTGCTTGGAAAATATGGCTTACTTGTTAAAAATGTCAAAAGAGTTAGAAACAGTTAAAATAAAAAACTGGAATTTGTATGAATTTTCATTAGTACGTGGAAGGTTAGCTGATAATTTTGGTAAAACTGAAGCTCCATCTGTTAGTTATAAGGAGGTTATTCGTTTTTTACGTGAACGTTCACAGTTGCCAATTTGTGATTTTGCAAAAGACAATATTCAAAATCAAGCTGTGATCGTAAATCATCAAACTTTAAAATGTGCATATGGCGATAAAGAAACTTGCTTATTGGAAGATGTAAATCGTTCCTCACTGATTGTGCTTGGACGTGCAATTGACTCAGCAACAAAAGTAAAATTAAAACATTGTAATATTGAAAATAATAAAATTAAACCAATTGAAATGCTTTATTGATAATAATAAAAAACTGCGTGTAAATGACGCAGTTTTTTTATTGGTGTCAGTGACAGGACTTGAACCTGCAGAAACTGGTTCCTAAGACCAGCGCGTATGCCATTCCGCCACACTGACAAAACTATTGACAGTATAACTGATAAATGGCAACTTAGGCAAGTTTCTTGTGAAACTTTTCAATGAGCTTTGATGATGATTAAGTAGACGCTGCCGTCAGAGAAAGTAATTTCGTTATCGCGCATATTTGCATTGAGCATTGTTTGACAAATATCGTCCACATAGGAACGGCAGTCTTCGATGCTTTGCAATGTGAGTCGTGCTGGTAAAATTTTTTCGTTTTGATGTAAGTAGTGGTAAGTGTGTGGTTTTTTTGATGACCGAAAAAATGGTTGAGTGAGTGGTTGCGTGGGGGCAACGATTAAAGGGACAACGATATTTAATTTTTTTTTGTTGGGTAGTGTTACTGTAAGTGAATGGTCGGTAAATTGGAAATCGTTGGCTATCTCAATGCTAAATGCAGATTGGATTGCCTGAATAACGGGACTGATACTGTGCATACTGCCTCCATTTGTGTATTTGACACATAAAAATTATTAAAAGTATTAACTTTGAATACTGATAATAGTCAGTATAACTGCTTTTAATGTTTAATGGTATTCATTTTTTTAAATTTATGTAAAATTTATGTATGTAAGTGATTAGTATGCAGATTGATGTCAATTAAACTGATAGTATGGATACTAAAGAAATTTTAAATCGGATTGGGTATGTACGCAATCAAGCAAAGCTATCGGCTCGTGAGTTAAGTTTTCGTATTGGTATGAGTTCACAATACATTGCACAAGTAGAAAGTGGGCGAATTGTTTTGACGGTTGAAAAGTTATTAAAAATTTTAGAGGTATGTAATTTCCCAGTTGTACGTTTTTTCTCAGCTGATATTCAGGATTGGCATTTAGATAATGAACTATATACTCTTGTGGAAAATTTGTCGCCTACAAGGAAAGAACATATTATTGGCTTTATTAAAGCTTGATTATTGTAAATTCCAGTCGATTGGTGTTTTTTGATTGGCAATTAAATAATCATTTGTGCGTGAAAAATGTCGGCAACCAAAGAAGCCACGATATGCTGATAAAGGTGAGGGGTGAGCGCATTCTAAAACTAGATGCTTGGTTTTATCAATGAGTGGAACTTTGCTGCGTGCGTTACTGCCCCAAAGTAAAAAGACGGTATGTTCTGTGTGTTTACTGATTAGTTGGATAACATTGTCGGTAAACCATCCCCAGCCACAGTTGGCGTGTGAATTAGCTTGGTGCGCACGGACTGAAAGAGTAGTGTTTAATAAAAGCACGCCTTGTTTTGCCCATTTAGTCAAGTCACCACAATTCGGTTGTTTGATGTTGAGGTCAGTTTGAATTTCTTTGTAAATATTTTGTAATGATGGAGGTAGTGGTACGCCAGGTTTAACCGAAAAACATAACCCGTGAGCTTGATTTGGTTCGTGGTAAGGGTCTTGTCCGAGTATGACGCATTTAATTTGGTCAACGGGTGTTAGGCGAAAACAATTATATAAGTCGTACATACTGGGGTAGATGGTTTGTGTTGTATATTCGTATTTTAAAAAATTACGGATTTTGGTATAACGTTCATCCGTAAATAAAGGTGCTAATAACTCGTCCCAGCCGCCACCTAATGGTTGCATAGGTTATTATAACATAAAAAAACTGCCCAAAGCGAGCAGTCTTTTTGTTTGGCATTTTTGTTTGTCAATTAAACGTTTAATAAACGGAAAATTTGACGGTTAACTAACATAAAGATGATGTCTAAAATCCAGATAATGTTCCAACCGAAAATTAAACGAATGATACCAGCAACAATTTTACCTTCTTGGAAACGGGTTACTGCACCACAAATCCAAGATGTTACTGGGATAATCGCTAAGATTAAACTAACGATGAAACTTAATCCAAAGTAATCTTTACCTTTTTTTGCCATTTTATTTTTCTCCTTTTGTTTATGTATATGCAGGTTGCTTAATAACTTGCATCTTTTACTTCTTTACGCAATGCGCGAACTTCATCGCCGATTTGGATGAAGTAACGTTTGCCATCACGGCTGTTACAATTTTTTAAGATGGTACGAATTGCTGTTACAGTTGCACCACCTTTACCAATGACACGGCCCATATCGCCATCAGCAACTTTAACTTTAACAGTTACGTTGTCGCCGTCGATTACGTCTTCTAACACTACTGCGTCAGGATTTTCAACTAAACTTTTAACAATTAGTTCAATAACTTGTTTCATTTTTATTTATATTCCTTTTTTATTTTTTTTCTTCTGTCGTTTCTGGTTTTTGGTTCTTTTTAACTCGATTTGCACTTGGGGTGTACTTAGTCGGTTTCAAAACGCCAGCCATTTCCAATACTTTCTTCGCGGTCGGTGTTGGGGTAGCGCCATTGTTTAACCAGTTTTGTGCTAAATCTTTGTCGATTTTAACTTCTGCTGGTTCAGTCAATGGATTGTATGTTCCAATCACTTCTAAGAATTTGCCATCACGTGGGCAACGACCGTCGGCTGCAACTACACGGTAAAAAGGATTACCTTTATCACCTAATCTTGTCAGTCGAATCTTAACTGCCATGCTGTTTTTTCCTCCTCCTTTTGTTGATTTTATTTTTGGGACTTACAACCCGAATGGGAACGCCCAATTTATTGATGTTGTTTAACGGAAACGGCGCATCATTTTGCCACCCATTTTACCACCAAATTGTTTCATTATTTGTTTACCTTGTTCGAATTGTTTTAACAATTGATTGATGGCTTGTACCGAAGTGCCACTGCCTTGAGCGATACGCTGTTTACGACTGAATTTAATAATATCAGGGTTGGTGCGTTCTTCCATCGTCATTGATTGAATAATTGCTTTGTTACGAGCCATTGTTTGTTTATCAATTTTACCGAACTTTACACGACCACCCATTGCGCCGCCAAAGTTTTCGAGAATATCGTCAAGGTTACCCATTTTGGCTAGGTTATCGTATTGTTGTAAGAAATCTTCCAACGTAAAAGCATTACGACGGAAATTTTCTTCCATACGTTTCATTTCATTTTCAGTAATCACAGATTGAGCTTTTTCAATGATAGACAAGACGTCGCCCATACCAAGAATACGACGTGCAATACGGTCAGGGTGGAATGGTTCAATGTCACCCATCTTTTCACCAGTCCCACTGTATTTGATAGGTTTACCGGTAACGTAGCGAATCGACATTGCAGCACCACCACGAGTATCACCGTCTAGTTTAGTTAAAACGACACCAGTGATGTCAAGCTGCTCGTTAAATTCTTTAGCTACATTGACTGCATCTTGACCGGTCATCGCATCAACAGTTAATAAAATTTCAGCAGGGTTGACTGCCTTTTTAATCGCAGTTAACTCTTGCATTAAATTATCATCAATATGTAAACGGCCAGCCGTATCAATAATCACCGTATCTAAATTATTTGATAAAGCGTGTTTGATACCATTTTTGGCAATTTTTACGGCATCTTTGTTACCATCTTCAAAGAAAGCGACACCAGCTTGTCCAGCAACAACTTTTAGTTGTTCAATCGCAGCAGGGCGATAGATATCATCAGCAACAAGTAAAACACGTTTGCCTTGACCTTTTAATAGTTGACCTAATTTACCACAAAAGGTTGTTTTACCAGCACCTTGTAAACCGACCATCATAATGACAGTTGGTGGTTTTGGTGCAATGTTAAGTTTAGCGTTGCCACCGCCAAGTAGTTCTGTCATTTGTTCGTGAACAATTTTAATAATTTGTTGACCTGGCGTTAAAGATTGCATTACGGTTTCGCCAGAACATTTTTCTGATGTCTTGGCAATAAAATCTTTGACGACGGCAATATTAACGTCGGCTTCAAGTAATGCTAATTTTATCTCACGCATCGCAGCCTTAATCTCTAAGTCTGTGAGTTTACCACTTCGCGTTAGCTTCGCAAAGATATGCTTAAATTTTTCCGTCAAACTTGAAAATGCCAAATCAAACCTCGCTCAAAAGTATTATTAAACAAATTTTAGCCATTGTCAATATTTTAATTCCTAAGCTGGTAAAGTTTTGATTGATATTTATAAAATACTGTGTTATATTGAGTTGTTTGCGGGTGTAGTTCAATGGTAGAACTCCAGCCTTCCACGCTCATAACGTGGGTCCGTTTCCCATCACCCCCTCCATTTAAAATTAAACAGACCTTATGGTTTGTTTTTTTTGGTTTTAAGAATTTTGTTATCTATTATAAATATATGTGTGTAATGTTGATATTTAAATGAAAATGTGTTAAAGTACTTTGAAAAAGTGGAATGAAATTTAAATAAAAAGAGATTAGTTTTAATTTAATACTTAAAAAAGGGATGGAATAATGGATATAAAGGTATTTACCAGAAATAATAAAAATAAGACGTTTAATTTATCTGATGATAACATTATTGGCAGTGGAACTGTTGGGGTTGTTTATCGTAATATGGATAGATGTTTTAAATTATTAACTAGACATAATCGTTGGCAAATAGATATAATTATTAAAATACTAGAAGAATTAAAAAAAATTGATAGTGCTAATTTGTGTAAAATACATGATATATACTATGAAAATTATCTAGATACAAAAAGTATAGTTGGATATGAAATGGATTATTATTCAGAAGATAAATTTAATATACTTTATTCATCAATGGATTATATTTTAGATAATTTTTCTGATCTAATTAAATTAATCTCTGAAATAACTAAA
>JAZNFA010000002.1:0-115642 GCA_045588915.1 Clostridia bacterium | reverse complement strand
ATGTCCCATAAAAAAATATAATATTTTCCATATAAACTTATAAAAAGGGAAAATAAATAAATGAAAACTTATACCGAAATTTTTTAATATAAAAAATTCGAGTTTAATTTGCTTAGAAATAAATTTATTTTTAAAAATTTTTTCATATGTATCATTATTTAATAAATTTTTTAAAAAAATTTTAACCTCTTTTTTTTGCTTTTTGTTTTTTCTATACCATTGTGAAACCATATTAACAACCAAAGAAACGCTACACAATTTAAAAAAATCAAATTCTTCTTTAAATTTATTATTTAAAAATTTTTTTTCATTTAATGTTAAATAAGTCGGTATTTCAATATGCCCAAAAACATTTTTGGGGCTTGAGTTAGCATGAACAGTTGATGTACTGTTTATTAGATAATGATATAGGATTTCATCAACAAAAGATATTTTTTTTGCTTTAAGTAAAATTCTTAACTGATATAATCTATCTTCACCTATTCTTATTTTTTCTTCAAATTTTACACTTTTCGCAATTGAAGATTTATACACGGATGTCCACACAGCACATATAAATTTATCTAATAAATAATAACTAATTGTTTTTTCTTTTGTCAATTCAAAGAAATTAAAAGGCTCCTCTTTTTTTAGTATTTGATTTTTTTCATTTCTTTGATCGTGCCTACACATGCCAATATCGGAACCTTCTTCTAACATTTTAATTAAAATTTTTTTATGCATGTCTAATTCAAAACTATCATCTACATCTAAAAAAGAAATATAATCACCTGTGGCACGTTCTAATCCTAAATTACGAGCATGAGATACACCTTTGTTTTCTTTTACATTAATTAAAATTATTTTTTCTTTATACGTATTCAAAAGTTTTAATGAATCATCTGTTGACCCGTCGTTAATTACAATAACTTCTTTACTTATATTTATTGCTAATACCCTTTCCAAACATGAAATTATAAATTTCCCTCCATTATATACAGGAATGATAATAGAAATTTTAAGTTTTTTTATATGGTTTTCAACATCACTTAATGACAATTTTTCTGTTTTATTATCACTTAATTTAGTTATTGTAAAATATTTATGTTCATTTTCAACATGTATTTTTTTCAACCAACCAATAATTATAAACAATAAAACAAAAATATTATACTCAAGAAAATTCGTTTCAACTAAAGAAAATCCAAGAGCAGGAATAATAAAAATTAATATTGGTAAATAAATTTTGAATTTTTTTATTTTTTTCCAATTTACTAAGAAACAAAAAAATAAAACATAAAAAACACACCCTATTATCCCATGTTCCCAAAGCCTCTGTATAAATAAATTATGAGATAAATAACCTCCTATTTTTAAACTTGATATTCCACGGCCAAAAAACATTGTTGATAATGACGAAGACCAATCCATTAAATAAAATCTATAAATATCATTACGAAGTAAAAAAACATTAAGAAACTCACCGCTTAAAATACCTTCAATTATATAATCAGGGGCATCATCAATAAGCCACGCATCGGGATTTTCCTTACCTACAAAGAAAGAATTGTTAGAATGCATAAATCTGCTTAAATAAGCTTTTGAATACTCTGGAAAGATAACAGCAACAAGTACAATTATCATAAATAAACTCCATAAAATATAATAGGATGAAAGCGATGACCTTTTTTTGTTTTTATTGACAAATAAAAATACGGCAAAAATAACTATTGCTAAAAACACAAGCAAAATTTGAGCACGCGAAACCGTTAAAAACGCAAAAGTATATACAGTAATGAAAATTACATAAAAGATAAATGGATTAATTTTATTTTTGTATCTTAAAATCAAAAGACTAGTAATAAGCAAGATAGAAAAATAAGCAAGATGAGTCGGATGATAAGTTAACCCAAAAAATCTCGTTAAATCAGTATCAATATTTTCCACATAAACTGGTGAAATGAACCCCACTAACAAAGGAGAAAATCTATAATATAAACCAAAGACACAAGACAATATTAACCCTACAGATAACTTATAGATAACGGAAATAAAATTAAATTCTTTTCGTTCTTCCCAAACAACATACAGCAACAAATATGTAGAAACTTTTTCAAAAAGATCTTCGATTTTCCAATTATGGATTGGAAAAATCATATATATAAAAAACAAAAGCAAAAGAATTAAAATTTTTAAGTTTAATATCTTTTCTTTTTTTATAATACGTAATATATATAATAAAAAAATATTAATTTTCAAAATATTTAATACTAAACTAAACAAATCTATTCCATAGATTACTCCCTGTAAATTACAATTAACACCAACAGTATTTAAAACTAAAGCGAATGGAGTAATAAAAAACATTAATTCTAAAATCTTACCTTCATTACGCAAAAAGAAGGCAAATACGAAAATATATACGGCAGTTGCAAAAGCAAATTCAACAAAAAAACATGCACCAAACAACAACAAAGACAAAATAACATAACCTGTTATTTCAGGATTATTCTTGATCGTTGCCAACAGTTTTTTCATTCTTCTGTCCTAATAACCTAACATAAAGATTATTATCATAAATAAAATGATTTAGCAAGTATTACACTAAAACCCTTAAAAAACTTGATTGATTAAGATTTAACTTCATCGTGCGAACGTGCACATCCACAACAATTACCGGAACAATATTGCGAAGCATCATAAGCAATTCCGTGCTTGTCGTAATAATCCTTAATTGCAGCTTTTACTGCTTCTTCAGCCAATACCGAACAATGTATTTTATGTGGTGGCAAGCCGTCTAAAGCCTCCACAACGGCCTGGTTGGTTAAAGCTAGTGCTTCTTCAATAGATTTACCCTTAACTAACTCAGTTGCCATAGAACTTGTCGCAATCGCACTACCACAGCCAAAAGTCATAAATTTTACATCAGTAATAATATTATTTTTTACCTTAATATACATACGCATTATGTCTCCACATTTAGCATTACCAACCTCGCCAATACCATCTGCATCAGCAATTTCACCTACATTACGTGGGTTACGAAAATGGTCCATTACTTTTTCACTATAAAACATATTTTCTTACTCCTTTATTTAATTGATCCCAAACTGGTGACATTTTACGCAAATACTCTACAACCTCTGGAACTTTTTTTATTACATAATCAATTTCTTCTTCTGTTGTAAATTTGCTTAAAGTTAAACGCAACGAACCGTGCGCTACTTCATGTGGTCTTCCAATTGCTAACAAAACATGAGAAGGATCCAACGAACCCGAAGTACATGCACTACCAGATGAAGCACATATCCCAGCGTCATCCAACAACAATAATAAACTCTCTCCTTCAATTCCTTCGAAACACATATTAAAATTATTAGGCAATCTACTTTCACGACTTCCATTAATCGCACTGTGTGGTATCGATGTTAGAGCCTGAAAAAGTTTATCGCGCAACATTGTTTCCAACTCAGTTACTTTTTCTATTTCTGACACAGCATCTTGCAATGCTATTGCCATACCATAAATTGCTGGTAAATTCTCTGTCCCAGCACGCCTACCACGTTCCTGCGCTCCACCTTCAATTAAATTTGACAAGGCAATACCTCGACGAGCATACAAAGCACCAACACCTTTTGGTCCGTGGAATTTGTGACCGGATAAACTCAACATATCTATGTTCATTGCCTTTACATCAATATTAACATGTCCAGCAGCTTGAACAGCATCTGTATGGAATAAAATATTACGTTCACGACAAAGTTTTCCAATCTCTGAAATAGGTTGAATTGTGCCAATCTCATTATTCGCAAACATAATTGTTACCAAACAAGTATCAGGCCGAAGTGCTTTCTTTAAATCCGATATTTTAACAATTCCATCTTCATATACAGGTAAATATGTAACCTCAAAACCGTTTTTTTCTAGTTTTTTTAATGTATGTAAAATAGCATGGTGTTCAAAAACGGTTGATATAATGTGCATCTTTTTTTCACGTTTTCCAATTTCCGATGCTGTTAATAATGCCCAATTATCACTTTCACTACCACCCGAAGTGAAATAAATTTCATTCGTTTCAGCACTTAAAGATTTTGCAACAATTGCACGAGCATTTTCTAAATACTCCTTAGCACGTTGTCCAAAGGAATATAAACTAGAAGCGTTGCCATAAAATTCATCAAAAAAAGGCAACATCGCTTGCTTGACTTTTTCACTAACTTTTGTTGTTCCAGCATTGTCTAAATAAATCATTGACCGCATTTCATTTCCTACCTTTTTACTATGAAATAGTATATCTACAAGTAAAAAGTTTGTAAAGAGTTTTCTAATCAATTTGTTAACAGCTCTGCCAAAGAAACATTTTGCAAATAACTATCAATTAAATCATTCAATTTATCCCAACATTTACGCACACGGCAGTGACAATTATTTCCACACGAATTTTTATCCATACAAGTTACAACAGACAAACTCCCTTCTGTCGCATTTAAAATGGCGGCCACTGTAATTTCAGATGGTTTTTGATTTAATTTGTAACCACCGTTTGCCCCACGAAAACTAACTAACAAATTAGCCTTAACTAATTTCTGCACAATCTGTTCTAGATATTTTAATGATATATGGTGAGTTTCAGCCACCATTTTTAAAGACAACACCTCGTCCTCATGGTCAGCAAACTCAACCATAACTTGTAATGCATAACGTCCCTTTGTTGAAATCTTCATAATAGTTTATTTACAGTATAAATTGAATTGCACATTTTGACCAGTAAATTATATTTTGGCGTTTTTCATACAGCTTGTATAATACCGTATGAAATGGTTTCCTAATTTTACTTGCATGGCTTGCGACGGCGAAATCCGTACATCGACAAATATTTATCTTTGTCCCAAATGTATGAATAGCCTGCCGATTATGCCGGAACAACAAACTTTTCATTACTCACCATTTATCTACGAAGAACCAATTCGTAGTATGATTTTAAAATTAAAATACGGCGACAATGGTTTTATTGCAAAAGCATTAGCGCCATATCTTGCAGCAATTTATCTCAAACACATTCAACAAAATTTTGACAGCCCACCAATCATTATACCAGTACCACTTCACAAGACTCGCTATCGTGAACGAGGCTATAATCAAAGTGAAATTCTTGCTAAAGAATTGGCTAGTTATATCAAACTACCTATAATGACAAAAGTACTTATTCGTCACCGTAAAACTATTATTCAAAAAGATATGGACATCGCAGCACGTACTAAGAACCTACAAGGAGCCTTTGTTGTTTTACCAGAAGAAGTTGAGAAAATTAAAAATCGAAACATCTTATTGCTTGATGACGTGTACACAACAGGCGCAACAACAAAAGAATGTGCCAAGGTTTTACGTACTAACGGCATTAAAAATATTGCCATTCTTACGATAGCGACTGTCATTTAACGCCGACAATTACCCCTAAATTGCATTAGTTATACTTCACAACAAATCGTATCATCGCATTTAACGTGTTTTCTGGGTAGGCAATTTCACCAGTCAAAACATCTTTACACTTAAACAAGGTACGATCACAAGCATTTGCAAAAACATTTGTAGCCCCATAGATTTGGTCGAAATTTCCACCAGATAAATAGATAACACGTGCTGTTTCAAAATTATTCAATCGTGAAGCAAAGTCATTTAAATGACCCATTACAAATTTATTAAAAATACTTGCAGGAATTTGTTTTCCATTAGCGTGATATTTTTCTTCTAATAAAACTTCATACGTTGGCGTACATTGTGCTAATAACTGCATTGCAGTTTCATAATCGACATTAAAATATTCAACAATCTCATTAACCAAATATCCTGAGCCTAAATTAAAATGAGACAATTGTGTTAAACCATCACCCAAAATATTAGCAACTGATGTTGAAAAGAAATCGCAACGCACTAATGAACAACCTGCATCACGAACTCTCTCTGGAATCATAAACAATTCACAAGCCGCCAGCGAAATAAATTTATAATTTGAAAAACCAGCTCGCTGAATTGCTGCCATATCAAACAAATACTTAAACTCTTGACTTACCGTTAAAGCACTTGCCACCATTTCAACACCAATGGTTGCTGAACCGAGTACGTCGATTAAAACCTCATTATATTCTTCAAGCTTATAATACAATGCTTGCTTTTGAATAATTTCAGATTTCGTTGTATCAAAATCAATACTGTCCCAAAGTGTTTGGATATGATGACGATTGATTTTTGATACACGATCAAAGGCAATTTCACTAGAACGTGTTTGAACCTGACAAAATTGGTTTGCAACACCGATATACAAAACAGACGGAACTTTGCTAACGTTCTTAACCATTTCCTCTATGACCATACTAACTGTTTCGGTAAAGTCTTCACGGTTAGTAAAATCACTTTCCATGATACCACTATACTCTTTACGCACAGTAGCTATCGCTGTCAAATTTTGACCACAATTAACTTTTGCAATTCTTCCCACGACTTGCGTATCATCAAAATACAAAACGGCAATTAAATCATTTTTCTTCACGATATTCCTCATCTCCAATTATAGTTACAACATCTTTTGATTCATCAAACAAAGTTTTATAAACACCATTAACCATTTCTCTCTGATAAATTTGTACAGTAAAATCTAAAGCTTTAAAAAAATCATCACTAGGTAATGTTTTAATTTCAAACTCTACATTGTCCTTAATGACAAGGTTTAAACACACCAAACTAGCTCCAACACATGCAGGATCATCGTTGTATGAAATTTCAAATTGCTTCATATCAAACTGTTGTAAATTAGTAAAGTAATTCGCAACGATTTTTAATTGTTCAATTTTACACTGAGTTCTTTCATCGCTACCAATAATTTTATCTCCGAATTCGTAAGTGCTTTGGTTCAGATTTAAGTTTGCATTAGTAATATCAATATAATTAACTGATAAATTCTCTTTGACCACACACATATCAGCATCTAAGTAAATTTGATTTTTAGCATCATAATAAACAGGTAAACTACGTGAAACCTTTAAAACAACACGACTAGGAAATTCAGCTTTAACACTCTGTAATTTAATTGATGAATCAACTGATTTAATTTCTTTTGCTATTTTATCTTCATTTAAATTAAATAGTATATTTTTACCCAATAAACCACTTTGCGAAGCTATTTCACTTTTTTCTTCTTCGGTCAATACATTTGTTACATCAATAACCTCAATTTCACGCACAACAAAAATTGTACCACAAGTTATCCAAATACAAGACAGTACGATAAAGATGATTAACATCGTTAACAGAACACGATTCTTCATTCCATTATATTATAAGTCACACCAAAAACTAGGTCAACATAATATGAATTAATGTCTCGTATACAAATTAACGGTGGTAAACGACTGCAAGGTCATATTCGCTTACAAGGAGCAAAAAACAGCTTGTTACCAATTATGACAGCGTGCCTTATGGTACGTGGTACTACATACCTAAATGATGTACCTAAATTATCTGATTTAACGCAAATGCTACATATTCTAGCCGAACTTGGGTGTACGGTTAATATTAAAGGCAATACTGTCAAAATCGATAATAATCAATTAAACACACATATTATTAACAAGAAATTTGCCACTAAGATTCGTGGCAGTATATTTGTTATGGGTGCAATGCTTTCACGCCTTGGCAAGGTTGAATTACCGTTACCAGGTGGTTGTGCAATCGGCAATCGCCCAATTGATATACACCTCACACTCTTACGCCAAATTGGTGTGCAATGTCATTGCAAGCAAGATACAATTTACGCAACTTATAAACCACGACACCATCGCAAACCAATAACTCTATGTTTAGATTTTCCATCCGTTGGTGCAACTGAAAACATTATACAAGCTACAGCATTAGGTATCGAAGGAAATAAATACATAATTCACGGCGTAGCCAAAGAACCTGAAATTGTTGACCTTTGTAATTTTTTAAATCAATGTGGTGCTCAGATTGAAGGTGCTGGCACAGACGTTATAACTATCCGTAGCGTAACTAATTTAAACGGAACAAATTACACGCCAATCCCCGATCGTATTAACACAGGCTCATATCTCATTGCAACAGCGACTGTTGGTGGTGACGTCATTTTAACCAATGTCATTCCCGAACATCACACTAACTTAATCAACAAACTCACAAGTGTTGGTGCAAAAATTACAACAACAACAAACACCATTCACATTATTATGCAACAGCGACGTCGGCAAAATTTTCATATTCACACTGCTCCATATCCGGGCTTTCCAACCGACCTACAAAGTCAATTTTGCGTACTTACCACACTCACGCCAGGATGTTCAACCATCACAGAAAACCTTTTCGAAAATCGCTTTCGCTACGTACCAGAACTAGTTAAAGTAGGTGCAAAAATTGATATAAAACGCAACCAAGCCCAAATTAAAGGCGTTCAGACACTCTCAGCCCAAAAAACATCCGATTTATGCCCTACTTCTTACCAATTTCCTTCACAAGAAAACTGTATTGGAACAACTGTTACAGCACACGATTTACGTGGTGGCGTTGCCCTTGTTATCGCAGGATTAGCCGCACACGGAACAACAACAATTGAGAACACTGAATACATTGCGCGAGGACACCAAGACATAGTTAAAGATTTGCGTCAATTGGGTGCGAATATTGTGGCTCTTGAAGAATAAGATTTTTTACAATCTTTCGGAATTCATCTCCACGATGTTCATAATTTACAAATTCATCAAAGCTACTACCACTCGGACTAAATAAAACCACACCAGGTCGCGGCACGACTTGCTCTGCGCGTTTGACAGCATTTGTCAAATCCGTAACAGCGTGAATATGCTTAAAACCCAAAGTTCGTGCAATTTTAATTACTTGTTCTTGAATATTACCAAAAACAAAAACCTGCACAACATTATCTGGTAAATGCGTTAATAATTCATAATAATTTTGTCCCTTACTCAAACCACATAAAATTAAACACATCGGTGTCTTGATAGCTCTAACTGCAGCGAGTGTCGCCGCCATATTTGTTGCCTTGCTATCATTATAAAAAACAACCCCCTGATAATCTGCAACTATTTCCATACGATGTGGTTGCGCAGAATACTCACACGCCTGCCAAATTAAATTAAGAGGAATTTTCAAACGACGTCCCACAGCAATAACAGCAAGAGCATTCGACAAAGTATGTTCCATAATTCCTAATGCATTTATCGAACCAAGAATTCTTTTCCTACAGCCTAAATTTTCCCATACTTTACCATCGTAAATATAATAACCACGTACAATCTCACTTGTGCTATACCAAATAATTTGCGACTGTTTTAAGCGTTCTTTGTTCATTCCAACAATTCTCGCATTTAGATCGTCCCAATTGACAATTAAACAATCCGAACGTGTCTGTCGTGCTGTAATTAGTGATTTACAACGTATATATTCTTCCATTGTCTGATGACGGTCTAGATGGTCTGGTGTAATATTACTTAATACGGCAATCTGTGGATGTAGAATTTTTGTTTGCTCCAACATAAACGACGAAACTTCAAGTACAGCAATAGAATTAGTTATTTCATGCGCAACACGCGAAACAGGAACACCGACATTACCACACAAAACTGATTTTTCTTTAGCAAAATTACACATCTGATAGATTTTATTAACAATTGTTGTTTTGCCATTTGTTCCTGTTACAGCGATTAAACATCGTGGTTTAATATTTTCATCACAATAGAATGGTAATTCTACCTCAGGAACTACAGGAACAGTTTCTTCTTGAACTTGTGCAAAAGGAACACCAGGTGAAACCACGCAAAAATCATAATCAAAACCAACTTTTTCTCTTGCATCACGTACAACGACTGTTTCGATTCCTTGTGCTTCTAAATAACATTCTGCAGCTTTACCACTAACACCATAGCCAATAATTTTTGCTTTCATACTTATGCTTATGAAAACAAAACATTAAACATACATCACAGATAAAACTAACACAATACCCATGATGATTGTAACTACACTATAAACTGCAACTATTTTCGATTCGTGCATTCCACTTTTTTCTAAATGATGATGGAATGGCGCCATCTTGAAAATTCTTTTTCCTTTAGTAATTTTAAAATATCCAACTTGTAAAATTGTTGATAACGCCGACCATACAAAAACTATGCCCAAAAACAGTAAAGTAAATCCCAAACCAGTAAACAAAGAAATCATAGCGATAAAACCACCCAAAAACAAAGAACCTGTGTCACCCATAAAAACAGAAGCCTTTTTTGTATTAAACAATAAATATCCTAACAAAGCACCAATCCCAATTGCAATTAAGTTGCCAATTGTTGTTACCTCATCGCCGATATCAGTTAAAGCAATTATGATATAAATAAAAATTAAATAAATTAAAGATGTCGTACCAGCTAAACCATCCAAACCATCAGTTAAATTGACAGCATTCGTTGTTGCAATTAACACCAATAAAGTCAAAATAAAAATACCAATTCCACCAATTTGCCAAAAACTATTAAGAAAAGGGACATAAATCTCACCACTGGGATTACTGCGCAAATAAAAGGCTGCAACCAAAACAGCAATCCCCAATTGACCAATAATTTTTTGATAAGGTCTTAAACCTAAGTTTTGGCGATACTTAATTTTCAAAAAATCATCTAAAAATCCAACAATCGCATACCCACAACTTGCAATCACAACAATGAAACACAACGGCGTATCCCAATTGATAAAAATAGCGGCAATTAAAATAATCGGCAAAATAAAAATCAAACCACCCATCGTCGGTGTCCCGGATTTTGTCGCATGCATATCAACATATTTTAAAATTGACTGTCCGGCTTTCAAGCGCCGTAACCACGGAATTAAAAATAGTCCTGTAACCACAGCCATAACAAAAGCAACTAACACCAACCATAAATCAGCTTTAAAATCCACATTACCCCCGTAAAATATTATCTAACACTTTGCTATCCATATACGGAATTTTTTCTTCATTTATTTCCATATAATTTTCGTGACCTTTTCCTGCAATCACAACAACATCTCCTACTTTGGCTTTTTGAATTGCAAACTTAATTGCTTCTGTCCTGTCAACAACCCGTGTGTATCTTTTTTCATTTTCATCATCTAAATATTCATTCAAAGATACCGTATTCATTGTAATGATACCGCGCTCAATTTCATCAATAATTACATTTGGATCTTCTTTTCGTGGATTATCACTTGTAAGAACGACATAATCTGCCAAACTGTAAGCAATCTTACCCATTATTGGTCTTTTAGTCCGATCCCGATTTCCCCCACATCCGAAAACAACCAAAAGTTTTGCCTGACGTGGTAAAATTGCACGCGTATTTATTAACAACTGCTTTAATCCATCTGGTGTATGAGCATAATCAATCACAGCTGTCACGCCATTTATATCATAAACATTAAAACGTCCAGGCACAGCAGGCATTGTCCGTAATGCATCCTTAATCGTATTCCATTTTATACCATATTGATTTGTTAATAAGGCTGCTGCTACTGCATTATAAACATTGTAAAGTCCAGGCAACGACAAACAACATTGACCTATCTTTCCAAGTCTGAATTTACTACCTGAAACAGTTAATATTACTTCATCAATAAAAGCCCATTGAGCAGTTCCTACTATCGTATCATTTTTTAAAGAAAACGAAATTGCAGATAAATTTTTTTTATTGCTTAAAGCATCAGCCACAGATAAAGAGTGTTCATCATCAGCATTGATAACAACAATACCTTGCTGATAATTTTGAAAAAAACTTAATTTAGTATTTTTATAATTTTCGAAAGTTTGAAAAAAATCCAAATGGTCTTGCGTAATATTCGTAAATATTATACCGTTAAAGTTTATGCCAGCAATTTTTTCATAATAAATTGCGTGTGCCGATACTTCCATCACAACATCACGAACACCATTACGATACATACAAGCTATTGCACGATGCAAATCAATTGGGTCCGGTGTCGTTAATGTAGTAACTCCGTCCCAATTTTTGCCAGCATTAAAGATACCAGTTGTCCCAATCACGCCAACATTTTTACCAGTAGCCATCTCGATAATATGGCGTAAAATGTAAGTTGTAGTTGTTTTTCCATTTGTCCCAACTACAGCTGTAACTCGCATTTTATCAACAACATTACCATAAAATTCCTTAGCAACTAAAGCCATCGTCTTTCGTACATTTGAAACAACTATATGCATAATATTTTCTGGTAATTTGATAGATGGATTATTGCTAACAATGACTGTAGCACCATTCTTAATTGCTTCCGACACATAACGACAATCGTTTAAAGCAAAATAAAGGCCGCCAGTTTTAACCTGACGGCTATCATGATACAGACCAGAAATAGTCACTTTATTGTTTAAAATTTTAATACAAACTTTACGAATACGCATAACCAAAACTATGCCGTAAACATCGTAAAAATTTGTCGAAGTTAAAATTTATTCTAAGGCAATTACATAATAATAAATATTTTGACCACCATCAACGACTGTAACATCAACCATTGGAAATTTGTTTTGGATTTTTTCTGCAACAGTTTGTGCATCTGATTCTTTAACATCTTCACCAAAATAAATAGTAATTGAACCCATCGTATCTTTATATAAAATTTCGCAAAGTTTGATTGCTACTTCATTTGGGTTTTTTCCTTTCGCAATAATAGCTTTTTCATCTAAGCCAATCGTATCGCCTTTCTTAATGTCTAAATTGTCCATTTTGGTATCACGCACTGCGTAAGTGACAGATGCCGAAACAACATTTTCCATTGTTTGTAAGAAAGTTTGTGTATTTTCTTCGACCGACGACTCTGGAGAAAAAGCAATTGCAGCCGAAATACCTTCACAAACACTCTTAGTTGGAATAATAACAATGTTCTTTTTTGTCAGAGACTGCGCGTTCATTGCAGCTAAAGTAATGTTTTTATTATTTGGGAACACAAAAACAGTCTTAGCGTGAACACGGTCACAAGCTGTTGCAATCTCTTCAGCACTTGGATTGCTGGTTTGACCACCTTTAATCACAAAATCAACACCCAAATCACGTAACAAATTACAAATTCCTTCACCCGTTGCAACTTGTACCATACCTTGTTCTTTATCTGGAATATTACGATTATTACGCAATTCACGGTTTTGCTCTAACATATTTTCAATTTTAATTTTGGTAATTTCACCTAATTCCAAAGCAGCACCCAAAGCTAAGTTTGGAGTGTTTGTATGAACGTGAACTTTAACCATTGTTAAATCGCCAACACAAATAACACTATCACCAAGTTCCATTAAACGCATACGGAACTTATCAATACTTGCCATAGTTGTTGTTTTTTTGATATTTACCACGAAAAATTCCGTGCAATAAGCAAATTCAATTTGGCTAATATCTTCAATTTCAGCAACTTCATCTGCTGTATCACGGAAAACTTGTGTATCGTTTTCATTTTTTAACTCTTTAATTTCTAGATTACCTTCCAAAGTAGCTAATAATCCCATAAAAATGGTAATCAAACCACGACCACCAGAGTCAACAACACCAGCTTTTTTTAATACAGGCAACATATCTGGCGTTTTGGCTAAAATAACCTCACCAGCATCAATAACTTTTTGTAAATAAGTAACAAAATCAGTCGTATTACGTGCAATTTTCTCAGATTCTTCTGCCATAACACGAATAACCGTTAAAATTGTACCTTCCTTAGGAACTGTCACAGCAGCATAAGCCGTTCTTGCACCTTCTGTCATTGCTGCTGCAAAAATACGCGTTGTAATTTGTCCATTTGTATGGTTCTTACCAATCACAGACATCATACCTTTCAAAATTTGACTAGTAATTACGCCACTATTACCACGAGCACCTTTCAAAGCACCACGTGCAATACCTTCGGTCAATTCAACGATATTAGTACTACCAACATTTTCAACTTCAGCTACGGCCGAACGAAAAGTCAAGCTCATATTTAAACCCGTATCACCATCTGGCACAGGGAAAACATTCATACTGTTAATGTATTCCTTGTTTTTATCTAGCAAATTATATGCTCCCAAGAACATACGCTTTAACATTCCACCAGAAATAGTAACAATCGGCTTTTTTTCATCTGCCACAGTTGTTGCAGTTTTCGTAGTTTTTGTTGCTTTACTTGTTGTTTTAGCACTCGATTTTGTATTCGTAGTTGTTTTTTTTACTGTTGTTTTACCCATTTTAATTTCCTTTATTATTATTTACGGATGCCCATTACGCGAATATCAACGAACAAGACTTCCATACCACTGAAATTTTCAACATTATACTTAATAGAATTTCGTACTGAGTTGATAATTTCATCCACAGGCATACCAAAACAAATAATCAAGTCAATATAAATACCGACCTTGTTTTTACTAGCCCAGACACGTACACCATTACGCAAACGAATTTCGCTGGCTGTATTACGAACAACACGTTTACGACCAACACCCCAAATTCCATAACATTCTAAAGCAGCGAGACCTGCAACTGTGCGTATAGCCTCGCGCGAAACCGCAATGTTACCATATAAATTTGAAGTACTGATTGCCATCAAAATTACCCAACTTTATTTAAAGTTTTTTTGCATTTTGTACAAACTTTTAAAGTTACTTTTGCACCATCTTCAAATGAAATAGTTTCCTTTTGTAAATTAGGAATACTCTTTTTTGGTGCTCTACGGTTACTGTGAGAAACAGTGTTACCTGCTAATTTGTCTTTTCCACATAAATCACAAACTCTGCTCATAACAATGATTATAACATAAGAAAATCAATCACGCAACAACCTATTTATTCCTATTTTAAATTGATCATTTTCATAACATTTTTTGGCATAATTTCCTACCACAGCCACATTTACCCCAGCTTTTTTGAGTAAAAATATGTTATTTTCATTGACTCCACCGTCAACAATAATCTTAATTTGTGGATTTATCGCACGTACTTCGGCAACTAAATTCATAGCCGACTCTTCAAACACCTGTCCAGACCTACCACATTTTACCGTCATAATAATGACATAACTCGCTTTACGAATCAAATCTTCATAACCTTCGATTTGATACCCTAAATCAAGAACCAAACCAAATTGGTTGTCAGAGATTGATTCAAGATTTGCCATTAACAACTTATTTTTTTTGCTTTTAACATCTATTACATCGAAGGATACAGAACGGAAGCCATCAATAGATGGTGCAGGTTCACTCATCAAATGCAAATCAATTTGAATTTGTTTTGTATAACTTTGCACCAACTGAAAAACATCTAAATTATACTTAAAATAATCAAAATGCAGACTAACTTGACAATCATCTTGCGATAGTTTTTTGCTTAAAGATATAATCTTTTCTATATATTTCCTTAATTGCGCCTTTTCGCCTGACAAAAATGGTTCAATTGAAACTGAAATTTGCATAACTACCTCAGTAAATTATGCCATAAATCATAAAAACACAAAACTAATTTCATTCATACATAAAATAGATGGATATTTTGACGCAAATTCACCCCTTTACCTTGCTATTATTAGCGTCACTTTTTACATACTTACTCACAGCACTGGGTGCCGCCGTCGTTTTTTGCTTTAAATCAATTCATAAACGTTCACTTGATATTATGCTCAGCATCAGTGCTGGTTTAATGACAGCAGCTTCTATCTGGTCTCTAACTATTCCAGCAATCACACTTTCTGATGAAATTTGGCACAATAATTGGTTACTTCCTTGTATAGGTTTTTTTCTTGGAGGCTTATTTATTATCATAAGTAGCATTATTATTGATCAAAAACTACCAAATGCTAACAAAAAAAAGCGCAATATTTTAATTATTAGCGTGATGCCATTACATAACATTCCTGAAGGTTTAGCTGTCGGTGTTGGATTTAGTGGTTTCGCAATTGGACTCAGTGGATGCTCATTAACCAGTGCTTTAATGATTGCAATAGGTATCGGTATCCAAAATATACCTGATGGAATTGCAATTTCTGTTCCATTATATCGTGACGGAATGAGCAAAGGAAAAGCTTTCTTTTGTGGTCAACTAAGTGGAATTATGGAAATTATTGCAGCAATTATTGGCTATTTTGTAACCATTTCCATCCGTAGCATCTTACCACTATTTTTCACATTCGCTGCCGGCGCAATGATTACTGTAGTTGTCAGCGAACTTATTCCAGATATAGCCCCCGAAAATCGCAACTTAGGTGTATTAGGTTTTATACTTGGTTTTATTATTATGATGGTATTGGATTTATCTATCACAATTTAATTATCTAAATTTGACAAATGACGTAGACGTAATTGCCCACAAGCACCATCAATATCATCACCTTTGTTTTTACGCATTGTACACGAAACACCACTTTTAATTACGGCATCCATAAAATCCATTGCCACTTCACGATTTGGTGGAGTTAAAACAGCATTTTTATCAAAATTTAATGGATTAAGGTTGATTAAATTAATATGAGATTGAAATCCACGCACCAAATTGGACAACTCACGCGCTTGTTCAACCTTACAATTAAAAGGCTCACCATCTTTCATCATTAAAGAATACTCAAAAATCACACGACGATGTGTTTTTTCGAAAAAATATTTTGCAGCATCAATCAATTCACGAATACTGTATTTTTTTGCAACCGGCATAATTTGTTGACGTAAAACGTCATTCGGTGCATGCAGCGAAATACATAAATTGACTTGCATTTTTTCATCTGCAAATTTTTTAATTTGAGGAACTAAACCCGATGTTGACAAACTTATATTACGAGCACTTATTGCAAGTCCATTTGTTCCATTTGGCACAGTCGTAACTAAACGTAAAAAACGCATTACATTATCATAATTATCTAAAGGTTCACCCGAACCCATCAAAACAATATTCGTCACGCCTCGATTTTCAACTGTTGAATTTAAACGATTTATCAATAAAACTTGTGCCAAAATTTCACCAGCCGATAAATTACGCACTAAACCATTTTTTCCACTTGCGCAAAAACGACATCCCATACGACATCCAACTTGTGTCGAAACACATAACGTATTACCATAATTTTGTGTTAATAAAACACACTCAATCAAATCTGTTTGTCGATAAGACAATAAATACTTTTTCGTCCCATCTTTTGATGTTTTTACCGTGACAACTTCCGGTAAATTACAATCAAAATTTTCTTTCAGCCAGTTACGTAAATCTTTTGGAATATTAGTAATATTTTCCACAGACAAACCTTGATGTAAAGCACTATAAATTTGACCAACACGATATTGTGGTAAATCTAACACCATTAACGCTTCTTTTAATTCTTCAAAAGTTAAATCATATATATAGTTCAAAATATCACTCCAAAATAATTGATTCTAAATGACGCCCATTACAAAAATCTTTACCACTTATAACATTTTTTCCAGGCAATTGTAATTTGTCAATTTTTAACAACCCCTCGCCACAACCAACAATTAAACCATTTTTTACATTAGCTTGAACAATTAAACCAGGCTTTGCTTGTCCATCTAACGCTGTAGCTTGATAAACTTTTACAGGTTGTTGGTTCAATTCAAAAAAAGCAATCGGCCAAGGATTCAACCCACGAACTAAGTTAACAATATCAGGAGCTTTTTTTGTCCAATCGATTTTTGCCATCTCTTTATTTAACATTGGCGCAAAAACAACTTCATCAGAATTTTGTGGTATAAATTTCGCTGTTCCTTTTTCTATTTGCTCCAAAGCATTCAACAAAGCTTTAACAGCTACTGGTACCATTGCTTGTAAAACCTCACCTGAAGTTGCTGTTGGTTCAATTTTAAGTGATTCCGAACAAATCATTGGTCCAGAATCCAACCCCAATTCAGTTTGTAAAATCGTAACCCCAGTTACTTTATCTCCATTGATTACCGACCATTGTACAGGCGCAGCTCCACGATATTTGGGCAATAAACTACCATGAACATTAATCACACCATGTGGTGCCACATCTAAAACACTTTGCTTTAAAATCTGACCAAACGCACACGTTACAATAATATCAGCTTGATATTGCTTCAATAATTCAGCTTCAAGACTAATCTTTACAGGTTGCAAAATCGGAATATTTTTTTCAATTGCAAACTGTTTAACAGCACTAAAACGCACTTGATGTCCACGACCAGCAACTGCATCTGGTTGCGTCACAACGCAAACAATATCATGTTTGTCCACAATCCCAGCAAGCACATCTGCAGCAAATTGTGGCGATCCCATAAATATAACTTTCACAATAAAAAGTATATATCATAAATAGAGAAAGAAACAAACTTATTTCGAGCCATAAAACACAAAATGGCATAAATAGTATATATATAATATATCACATACACAACATATAGTAGTTAGACAAATTTAAAATTTTTTGATATACTACTTTATATGGCAAGATTAACTATTGTAAAAAAAGATAATCCTTTAATACGTAAACAAAGTAAAGTTGTTAATGACTTTTCACCACGCCTACATGAAATTCTCGACAATATGCAAGAAACCTTATTTCACGCTAAAGGTATCGGCTTAGCAGCCGTGCAAGTTGGCATTCTTTACCGTATGGCGATTGTCATAACTGAAGAATACGGTATTGTTGAAATCATCAATCCAGTTATCACATCAGCAAAAAAACTGCGTATTGACAGCGAAGGTTGTTTATCCTGCCCCGGCATCAGTGGCCGAGTCCGTCGCCCACATTTAATTACCCTAGATTATCAAGACCGTAACGGTCAAAAACATACAAAAACATTTCACGGCATCGATGCAGTTTGTTGCTGTCACGAAATTGACCATATGGATGGTATACTTTTCATTGACAAACTTAAAAACGATTAACTTTGTGGAATTGTAATGTCAGACATTTTTTCAATAAAAGCATCTAAAGCGTTAAAATCATACGGAAAAACAAAAGAATACCCCGCCTGTTGGCGTTTTTCGACATATTCAAGATCCCATTGATCGTTAATTTTTCGCAACTCACCAACCAATGAACTATCTTCGTAACCTACTCCGTACTTCTGTTTCAAATACTTATCATCTCGGCGTGAAGTTTCAAACATATCAATTGCCGACTGTCTAAAAGTTGATTGTTTAAAATAACCCAACAAAAAATCATTATAAAAATAATAATCAACGTATAAATGTAAATATTTACCCTGGTTCAAAGAGTCACTTAAGTCGTGCGTAGCAACAAACTTCTCTAAATTTATCTTTTCTGCATTTCTTTTAACTAAACTATTTTTTTCCGTACGGACACCACAATGCGATTGTGCTTTATTATCTGCTAAGTCTGGTAATACATTCCCATCCAAGAAAGCTTGTCTATCTTCCACTAATTGTGGATGTTTTTCTAAATATCTTTTCGCAACTGCTAAATGCGTAATTTGTGACGGCATTACAATATTTTATAACTTTCTTTTTAAATTGTCCACCTTTTTAAATTGTCCACGCGCAAACACTCTTTCTTTAAGTTAGTAAATTCAAAAGAATTAACAACTACTATTTCAGCATCTGTAAGCGGCTGAACTTTGATTTTTTGAGCAAATTCTTTTTGTTTTTCTAAGGTTAATTCAGCAGAAATATCTTCATATTCCCTTGCAAACAATTTATTATTTTGAAATACATTAGCATAAACAACAAGATTTTTTGCCGTTTCCAACTGCCCATCGCCTGTATAAGTAATTTTATTTGCATCAATATCTTTTCCAGAGATACCCAAACTTTTAATGCAATAAATGTTTTTTTCCAGCAAACTTTTACCTTTAAAATGTTTGCACAACATTCCAACCTGATAAATCATCAATTTGATTATATCATAAAATTTTTATTTTACTTCTTTTATTTTGCTTATCCACGTTTAAAACAACACCAATCGCCATCATAAAAACTAATAAACTTGTGCCACCGAATGAAATAAAAGGCAATGGTAACCCTGTCGGTGGAATGCAACCCCTCACCACGAGTTATTGCATTATAAATTTTAAAATAAATAAAAACAAATGTTGTTCTATTAAATGTTATTTAAAACAAATTAAATCATTCTCGTCAAAATTATAATATTTAGCAAGTAATGAGTAAACCTCTATCCAAGATTCAGCGAATTCGTTAAGTTTATGCCCATAATGTTCATTATAACTGGTTTTAATTAAAATAGACCTTATCCCATTCTTATTCGCAAGTTTCACATTTTCACAACTATCTTCTATCAAACAGTCTATCTTATTGTTTTTACAAAATTCTCCTTTATTACTTATGTTTGTGTATATATCATCATATTGAATATTGAATTTATTTAACCACCTTTTTAAATATAGTTTTGCATTACCCTTCCAATACTTGTCAAGTCTTGCAGTAATAATTACAATTTTAAACCCCTTTCTTCTTAAATTTCTAATAACCTCTTTAACAAAAACTTTTGGATACATACTATTGTGTTTCATTATATATTCTTTTTCTTTTATGTAGAAAAAATCACCATTTTCCATTTTAAATGACTTTGCAACATCATAGTAAAATTTATCAATTTCTTTTGGAAGATTGTTTTTCATTATATAATATGCGCACGCATAGTCCATCTCAAGTGTATTGCAAACACAATCATCAATATCAATTCCAATTTTTATTTTCTTTTTCATATATTTATATTAACAAAAAAAACAAAAAATGTATAAACTTTGATTACAATTTGTATACATTTTTTATAAAAAATTTAAATTTTAGATTTACGAGATTGACAATCCCGTCGACGGAATACTACCTCTTAACATCAGTTATTGTATTATAAATTTTTGTAAGAAAAAAGAGCAAATTTTATTGTTCCTTTTCTAAATCATAAGTATAAAAAACCTCATCGCACCCCTTATACTCAGAAGTATAATTATCTAATACTCCACCCCACTTCTCATAAACTTTTCTCGCTTTGTTGTTATCTTTTAAAACGCCAATAACAAATTTTGTTGCTCCATTAATTTTTGCCCAATCTATAAAAATTTGTTTTAATTTGCTAGCGATACCTAAACCTTGATAATCAGGATGAATATATAAAGCAATTAAATCCGCATATCCTTTCGAATTATAATATTCATACGAAGAATGGAGTTTCCCCCAAAAATATCCTACTAAGCTCCCGTCAATTTCGGCAACATAACATATGTTTTCCTTGTCATTTTTGTGAGTGTCTGAAAACATCAGGACACGATTTGAAGTCTGTTCTTCTTTTCTTAATATAACTTCACTCGAAAGGATTTTTTCATATGTTTTTCTATAAATTAAATTCTCTAACAATACAAACTGTTCCGCATCTTCCGGTTTAACTGGTCTTATTGTAATGTTTTTATCCATCTCTTTTCTCCCACAAATCATTGTAGCATAAAAAATGAAAGTGCATACAAAATGATTGCACTTTGTATACACTTTAAACAAAAAATCACATTTTACTCTTCCTACTCTGCCTATCCACATTTAACACAACTCCTATCGCCATCATAAAAACCATCAGGCTTGTACCGCCAAAAGAAATGAACGGCAGAGGTAACCCCGTCGGCGGAATGCAACCTGTTGCAACAGCAAAGTTTAGACTTGTTTGCACCATAATGACAGTTGCAATACCGTAACACAGATATTTACCAAAAAAATTCTGACATTGACAACCAACACTAAAAATACGATAAATAATCCAAGCAAATACAAAAAACAAAATCAGACAACCACAAAAACCAAATTCTTCAGCAATAATTGCGAAAATAAAATCACTTTCCGAAAAAGGTAAAAACATATTTTTTTGGACACTATTTCCATAACCAACGCCCCAAAAACCGCCATTTGCGATTCCGTATAAACTTTCAATTAACTGAAAACCTTCATCTTTAGGATTTGCCCACGGATCAACAAAAGCCGATAAACGTTTAAGACGATAAGGTTCAGCAACCAACATTACAACAGCCACAGCAATAGCTGGTAACAAAATACAAGCCATTGTTTTTAAACGTACACCACACAAAAACAACATTACCAGCATAATTATACCAACCGTAACTGTGATTGACATATTTGGTTCTAAAATAATCAAGCCACATATTACTCCACCTCCCAACAAAACTAGCAAAGTTTGCCACCATTTAGGAGCTGTAAGACGTGGAGAAATTAGAGATTTATCTATTGTTTGAAATCTACCAACAAAGATACGGGCAGCAAAAATCACAAAAGCAAACTTGGCAATTTCGCTAGGTTGCAAAGAAAAGCTACCAATTCCGATCCAACGTGTTGCACCCAATTTGGAGATACTGATACCAGGAATAAAAACTGCTATCAACAAAGCAATAGAAATTCCAAAAATTACAAAAGCTAAACGCTGCAACCAACGATAATCAACAAAATACATCAAGATCAAACCAATAATACCTAAAACAAATCCAACTAGTTGCTTTATGGTATAGTAAAATGGGTCATCATAATAAATTTTTGCATTATAACTTGAAGCCGAATAAATCATAAAAATACCAAAAATAATTAACCCAAACACCACAAAAAAAAGCTTCAAATCAAAAAATTTTGGAGTAATTTTATTCCAAAAGTTAGATATTTTTACAACATTTAAACTCTTAGGCCGGCGTTTTTGTTTTGCCTTTTTCCGACGAATACGAACAGTTGAAGATGCGTCAGCAACAGCTAACATATCTATATTTACGAAAGACTGGATGGATTTATCTCAAAAAAAATCTTTACATTGCGTGCAATCGGCTTTTGTTCTATTTTCTTAATTAGTTCATTCATTTTATTAATGGTTTGTTCAGCAATATCTTGTTTGATACGTGCCAAAATTTGATAACGGAACTTGTTTTGCAAACGCCCATACGGACATTTCATTGCACCTAAATAGATAAAAGCCTGTTTTTCACGGTCAAACTCACGTAAAGGCTCCATTATTTGTTTAATAACTTCAATGATTTTAGTATACACTACCCCCGAAACAAGAATACGCACAATCGTAGAATAAGGTGGATATTTAGTCGCTTGTCGCGCTGTAATTTCCCTTTGATAAAAACCAACGTAATCATAGTTTTGAATAAATTTATAAACATAATGATTTGGCATATAAGTTTGTAAATAAACTTTACCAGCACTACCAACTTCACGTCCAGCTCGTCCAGCAACTTGGGTCAACAAAGCAAATGTTCTTTCAGCCGAACGATAATCAGCAACAAAGCCTCCATCAGCATTGACAATAGCTACGAAACTAACTTTTGGGAAATGATGCCCTTTCGCAATCATTTGCGTACCAACTAAAACAGAAGGCGTGGTATTTGCAAATTCTTCCAAAATCTTAATCAAAGCACCTTTGGCTTGCGTGTTATCAGTATCCATTCGTAAAACGGGAACAACTAATCCTGCTTGTGTTAACAATTTACCAAGTTCAGCACAAATTTTTTGAGTTCCCATTGCCCCGTGTTTAATATAAGTACTACCACACTGTGGACATCTTGCTGGGAAAGGCATTCGCGCTGCACAATAATGACATTTTAATTGTTCATCATCCTTATGATAAACCATTGAAACATCACAATTATCACACTTAGCATTCCAACCACATTGCAAACAACGTACCGTTTGTGAATATCCTCGTCGGTTTAAAAAAATCATTGCAGAATTGCCATTACGCAAAGTATTAATTAACTCAGTCAAAACCTCAGTTCCAAAAACACCACCATTTCCCGAACGAATTTCGTGTGCCATATCGACAATTTCAATCTTTGGCAAAGGAACATTATTTGCACGCTTTGGCAATTCAAGCAATTGATATTGACCTTGTTCTGCTAAATAAAAACTTTGCACTGACGGAGTTGCCGAACCTAAAACAACAGGACAATGATGCCATTGTGCACGCATAATTGCAATGTCGTGTGTTAAGTATCGTGGATTACTATCACTTTGATAACTACCATCATGCTCTTCATCAATTATAATTACACCAATATTTTCCAACGGAGCAAAAACTGCTGAACGAGCACCAATCACAATTCTAGCTGTTCCACAATTAACACGGAACCATTCATCAAACTTTTCACCACCGTATAACTTACTGTGCAGCATTGCAACCACATCACCAAAGCGAGCTTTAAAATTCGCGAGAACTTGTGGTGTTAAACCAATTTCAGGAACTAAAACTAAAGCCGTCTGCCCTTTTCCTAATACTTTCTCGATAATGTGCATATAAACTTCAGTCTTACCACTTCCTGTCACACCTTTTAACAAGAAAACTTTTTCCGGATGTGCTAAAACAGTATCAACACAAAACTGTTGTTCCAGATTTAAAACGACCTTGTTATCATTTTTTTGCAACCCTACAGGAACACGTCGTACCCCATTACGTTTCGGTTTTCCTTTTCTTATAGCACTAGGAATGAATAATTTCAAAACATCAATCGCACGTAACTTAAAAGTTTCACAAATTTTTGGTAATAAATTTAATAACTCATCTTTAATTACAAAATCAGTACCTAAACCAAGTATCGGTTTTAATATATCAGGATTTACGTTCGAATGATCACAAACATCCACAACAAATCCAACAATTTCCTGCTTACCAAAAGGTACGATAACGCAAGAACCACGAACCACACTTAAATTCGTGGGTATCAAATAATCCCACGAAACATCATCAGTTAAAACTGCATCAATAACTACCTTTGCATATTTCATTATTACTTAGTACGTGAAGATTGATTAACCATTGTTGTTGGAACAATTTTTCCATCTACGATTTCACGCATTGCATAAGAAATTTGCTTTTCTTTTCCAGACACAGCTTGACTAGCATTACGAGTAACTAAGTCTTTTGCACGCTTTGAAACCATTGTTGCCAAAACATATTTGTTTTGCTCTGCTCTTGAAATACAATCTTCAATTTTGGGATAAATCATAATATTTATTATATCATTATTATTATCAGTCACCAAACCAAATTTTGCACATTTTTATTTTAGTGCATTGATATTTCATTTTTGTCATCACGTAAGCACTTAAAAGTTGGAAAACGTAATGAAAAAGCGTTATCTTTTTGATTTTTTGACAGCTCAAAATAACCTATCTCGATGATATGACCAACAATTTTCTCAGGTTGAGCAAAGAAAAATTCCCTTTCTTCCTTTTCAAAACCACTTCCAACCTTACATTTATATTTCTGACCATCTGGTGCAATAAACTCAACAATCACAGCACCAAGCTTGCCTTTATTTGCACCTGTACCTTCTTCCCAATCCAACACACGCACATCAGCCGTATTAAAACGTTTAACTTTTAATAAATTCTTTGTCCTTTTGCATTCATAAGGAGCATCTGCAATATTAACCATTACCCCTTCACGACCCAAGTCTGTGTATTCATCGCATAACTCATCAATCTTTTTCATATCGTTACCGACATATAAAATCGGTACATTTTTGACGTGAGGCAATGACAACTGCTCTAATTGTTTGCTTAACTGAGCTTTACGTTCTTCACACGCAGTTAAGCAACATCCATTTAATAAATCAACTTTTGGTAATGCATCAAAAACATTATACACTAAACCTGTTTTTATACCATCTTTAGCCGTTACTTTAACTGTCATACGATACAAATCAGCACTATTGATTTCTTGTTCAATCCCCAACAATAACTCACCGTCATAAACATACTGTGGATCTAATTGCATAACTTCTTGTGCTAATTCATTCATATCATCAAAAGACTTACCAGCTCGCGAAAAAAATGTTGGCTTTCCTGCATCATTAAAAATCAACATACAACGAACACCGTCAAATTTTTCTGTAATAATAAATTTTTTTCCTTCAACAAAAGCAGTATTTTCCACATATTTTTCAGCTAACATTACATTAAACGACGGAATAAAACCAGCACCAAAAACCTTATTCAAAGTTTTTTCACTTGCACCTAAGGTTAAATCTTTTTTAATTAAACCATTTACCAATTGAGTATGAGTATCACTTAATGTCGCTGTAAAACTTTTCAAAACAGCAATATCCTCATCACGACCCGTGTTATGTACTCTAAAATAATCCAACAACGCTAACAAATTTTGGCAATCGCACTTGATTTCAGCAACTTTCTTTGCCAACTTCCGTTCGCTAATTCCAGTTACAATAAAAGGATTAAACAAAAAATGCAAAATTTCTTTAATTACAACATTATCTTGATAACTTTTCAAGATTGCTTCTTTATCTAAACGTGAAGTCGTTCCTGTTATTTTTTGATAAAAAACTTCAAAATCTTTTAAATCACTCATGCTTGATAAATAATCCTGCCACATTCTTCACAAATTGCCCAACCATTAGTTTTAATTTGGTTCACTATTGCAACTGGAACATCCATAAAACAACCTTGACAACGATTATCGCCAAAAGGCACAACTACATCTTTCGCATCACCACCCTTGCTTTTGCGCGCAGCATTATATTTGGCAACTAACTTTTCATCAATTCCTTTAATATTTTCATTAAATTGTTTTTCTAATGCTTGAAGTTTTGGCGCAGTGGCAGCTTTTTCTTCTTCATACATTTTTAAATAATTTTTTTGTTGATTGGTTATTTTTCCAAGATCGTTAATTATATTTTTAAAAGTTAATGTTCTTTGTATAATACGACGCTCAATATCTGCCAATTGACTTTCCAACATTGATAATTTTGACAAATAATTACTGTAAAGTTCTAAATCTTCATTTTGATTAGTATTCGTTTTTTCAACCAAAGTAAGTGTTTCTGCAATAATTTTGCTAATTTTTTGATAATTTTCTTGTAAAACTTTAGCATCAGAATCTAATTGCAAAACATTCGTTCTCGAATCATTAATTAATTTTGTAGTTTTATCTAACTCTTTTTTTACTTTGCCCTTTTCTAAATTTTGAAGCAATTGTAAACGTTCTTTATCGATTTTTTGCGCTGACAACAATTTTTCAATACTTTGATTACTCATAAAGACAGCGTAACATACTTTACACTTTTAAGCAATCATAACATTAAAAATACAAAAGATTACATCTCAACAAAATCTTTCAAACGACGAGTACGGTTTGGATTACGCAACTTACGCAACGCTTTTGCCTCAATCTGACGAATACGTTCACGAGTAACTTCAAACAAATGACCAACTTCTTCCAAAGTACGTGGACGACCATCATCAAGTCCATAACGCAAACGAATAACTTTTTGCTCACGTGGAGTTAATGACGCAATAATTGACAACAACTGAGTTTTTAAACCTTTTTTATAAGTTTCATCCTCTGGTAACATAATCGTCGGATCAGCGATAGTGTCCATAATTGTACCATCACCCTCATCACCTAAAGGAGAATCAATACTTGTTGTGTCTTGACTGATACGACGAATTTCTTCAATTTTATCTTCACTGACTTCCATTCGTTCAGCTAATTCTGCAGTGCTTGGTTCACGACCTAATTCTTGTTGTAAAATTTTTGTTGTCTTCAACAAACGATTAATCGTTTCAACCATATGCACAGGTAAACGCACAATACGGCTTTGGTCAGCCATTGCACGTGTAATTGATTGACGAATCCACCAAGTTGCATAAGTCGAAAAACGGAATCCTTTACTATAATCGAACTTCTCTACGGCCTTCATTAAGCCCAGGTTGCCTTCTTGAATCAAATCAAGTAATTTTAATGGCGTACGATCGACATATCTTTTAGCAATGTGTACAACCAAACGTAGGTTACTTTGGTTTAGGATTTTTTTTGCTTCATCATCACCAACAGCCATACGTTTTGCAATTTCAACTTCTTCTTCTGCAGTTAATAATTTATAACGACCAATATCACGTAAATAAATTTTGATTGGGTCATCAACTGAAGCCTCTGAAATCAATTTTTCAATTGCATCAGTACGCATTTTTTCGTCTTCATTAACTTTTTTAATCACAACGCCGGCAGCAGCTAAAATTTGCTTTGCTTTTTCCACATCAACAGCAGTCGCATCGTGCTCAATTAACGCCATTGTTAAATTATCTTCGTTAATTTCACGGTTTTTGCCTAATTCCAAAAAGCGTCTAATTAAAACGTTAATTTCTGGACGCAACCCATCACCCTGATTTTGTTCCTGAGTGTTGATTGCTCCCCCTAATGACATTGCAATCTGCTTAGGTTCTGCTTTTGTTTCAACAGTATTTTTCTTATTTGCAACCTTTTTATCTTCCTTCTTTTCCGTTACTGCGACTGCCTTAACGGTTTTTACAGCAGTTTTAGTTTTTTTATCGACTTCACTTGCAGTTGTTGCCACTTTTTTAGAAGCACTTGCAACTACCTTAGCGCCTGAAACGGCTTTTTCTGACACTTTTGCAACACCACTTGCTGATTTTACTGTTTTAGAATTTTCTTTTACGACTGACTTCACAGTAGCTTTTTCTTTTTTCACATCAGGAACAACTTTAACGACAGTTTTAGACACTATCTTTTTATCAGTTTTTTTAACATCATCACTTTTTACGGTTTTAACTTTATTGATTGCTTTTTGCTCTTTCGTTTCTTTTACTGCCATCTCACTTTTCCTCCAAAATTTTATTAAGTAAATTTCGCTCTTCTTCTAGTTTAAAAATTTGATTTTTCAAAGGTATAACTTTTGCAATTTCACCCTTTTTTGCTATCTCAAGCTCACGCCGTAACGCATCAATACGCAAACTGAAATAACTATGTTTCCAAACTATCTCTTGATCTTGCTGTGTTAAAGAAGTATCAATAGTTCGTAAAGGTGCAATTTCTTGCAATTCACTTTCAGTTAATTTATCATCAATTTCATTTAATTTCAAGCCTTGTTCGAATATTTTTTGATAAATTTTATTAGAAAATGAAAATTCGTTTTTATCAACACAGGCAAATGGTTGATTGTGAAGTATACCTTTAATAATTATTGCTTCTTTTTCTTTTTCTTTTTCGTTCAACAAGCCTTTTAAATCGCTCTTCTTGTGTTTGTTATGTGTTATATTACCACTATATATTGTGTTTTTATCGTTCAGACCATTTTCATTCATCTTTTTTGGTATTTTTAAGTCAATCGTACTTCGAATAACATCTTTTTCTACACCTAAAGCATTTGCAACATCCTTTAAGTACAACTCTCGCTCTGCCGGACTATCTATTGTCACCAATAATTTAACTATTTGATTTAAATACTCTGTTTTTCCAACTTTATCATTCAAATCACTATGATTTTTAATATATTCCAGCTTAAATTCTAAACCACCAATACTCTTATCAATCATTTTTTGCATCCCTTCTGCACCTGTTTTATGCAAAAATTCATCCGGGTCCTGTCCCCGCGGCAAAACAATTACTTTAACAGTTAAACCAGCATCTTGCAATGTATCAATAGATTTTAATGTTGCATTTTGACCAGCATTATCACCATCTAAACATAAATAGACCAATTGACTAAATCGCCTAATCACACCAGCGTGGAATTTTGTTAGCGCTGTTCCCATACAAGCCACTGTATTAACAAACCCATGTTTAATCATCGCAATCTCGTCAACGTTTCCCTCTACCACAATTAAACCATTAGTATGTTTTCCACGTGTTAGGTTTTTCATAACATCAACACCATAGACAATATTACTTTTATTAAAAACACTTGTTTCCGTTGTGTTTTTATACTTAGCTAAATTATCGTCTTTTTTCATTGTGCGCCCTGTAAAACCAACACAATTTCCATAAACATCATGAATTGCAAATGTTACTCTTTCAAACTGAGCATCCCACACACGATTACTATCTTCACGTTTTGCTACAATTCCAGCTTCACGCATAACGTCTTCGCTTATTCCATGTTGTTTTAACTCTTCAACTACTCCCTGCCAACTATCACTATAACCAATATGAAATAACTTAATTAGTTCATCATCAACTCCACGACGATGTAAATATTCTAATGCTTCTTTATTTTGTGCACGATATAAATTACGACAGTAATAATCACGCGCCAAATTCAATGCCTGATACAAACGTTCACGTTTTTGACGTACCTTCAACCAATTGCTATTATCATTGGTTTGTGGAATTTCAATATTTGCCCTCTTTGCCAACATAGCTACAGCTTCCGGCCAAGAAAGGTTTTCCATTTTCATAATAAACTTAAAAACATTACCCGATTCATGACAACCATAACAATAATAAAACTGTTTTGGCGAACTTATTGCAAAACTAGGTGTTTTTTCACTATGAAAAGGACAACATGCCCAAAAATCCTGCCCTTTTTGACGCAAAGGCAAATAACTGCGCGCAATTTCAATAATATCACTCGCATTACGCACACGTTCAACAAATTCTGGGGAATATTCGTTTTGCATTATGCCTATATATACGATAAAAACAGGAAAAATCCTAAAAAATTATACAAACAGCCACTGCTGTCGTTTTCGTATGGCTAATTGACAAAGTTGATTGTGGGTCTTGTTCGTAAAAAGGTTGTCCATTTTCAGAATGAGCTATCACTATTTCAGGCAATTTACTTTTGATAATACCAGTTCCTTTTGCTTTAAAATAAGCTTCCTTAGCCGCGAACATCCCAGCAACAGTTTGTAATGAGCTATTCTTTTTGCGTATATAAGCTAATTCACTTTGACTAAAAACTTTATCACTAATTAAGTTATCCACACGTTCACATTCAACAATATCAATCCCAATATTCATTTATTACCTCCATACATAATTCATAAGCAATTCCCTTCCCTAACAACCAACGAAATAATTTACTTTTATTTTCTGGTGTTTTGGCTTTTGTGCGCATATATTTTTCAACACAACTAACAGCATAATTAAATTGACTACCAACAACACTTATCGCCTGCTCAACAACTTCTGTTAAAATTCCATTCAAACGTAATTTGTTGCGAATCATACCAACACCCATTTTTTCTTTTTTAGCCTCGACAAACATCCGAGCATATTCCACGTCATCTATAAAATTATACTCTTTCAAACGTTTAATATCCTGATCAATTAAAATTTGGTCAGCAGTTTTACGAGCATACCACTGTCGCATTTGTTTTTCCGTTTTAGGCATATTCAAAATATACGCAACTGCTCTTTCGTACAAACTTATTTGTGCCTTAGGCTTAGTTACTTCCGTCACCGTCATTTTCACTATTTCCGTTATCGTCGGTCATACTGTCAAGTTTTGCAAACCTTGTACCATTTTCCATATAAGCACCAGTTTCCAATGTAGAAATATCATCTTCGGCTGCGTGGAAAGTTGCAATTTCGTCATCGTCATCATCGCGTAACGAAGCAAAACTGTTCAGTTCATCAGCTGCAAGTGCTGCTTCAGCTTCTTTCATTTTTTCCATCTCAGCACTTGTTACGTTATGTTCACGCATAAAATCACGTTTTTCTTGACGTTCACGCAACATTTCAGTAAAGCGATTTGTATATACCTTTTCCTCGGTAGGTTCTTCTTTTGCTTGTTCCTCTTTTTTACGTTTATAAACCGGCGTCTTAATATTATAAATAACCTTATCAATAACTTCCTTAATTGTCTTTTTCTTCTTTTTAGCATAGGCTTCTGGGTTTTTCATACGTGCAATACGTTCGTTTTCACTCGCAACCCTTGCTTCGTTAATTTTAATCACAAACAAAGGAACTAAATAAGCAGACGCAGCACCCAACGCCAACAAACCACCAAATATCATTAAAATGACCCACAACTGCGACAAATTGACTCCACCTTTCATTCCAGAATTATCAATTACAAATTGTCCAAGAATACGATTATCTGCATTAGCAGAAAATTGTACCACATAAACGTCATTACCTAACGGCTCTAAAAAACGAACTTCAACACGATTTTCTACATTTTTATCAATTCTTGTAACAATATTTTTAGCATCATAAACCTTCCCCGAAACCGTTTTAACTACAATATTTTTCACTAACGCATTTGTCGTAACAATACAATCATTAGAATAAAGTTCGCCCTTGCTTACGCCCGTTGACAACTTATCGCCTTTTTCGTAAAGATCAGGTTCACCTGCCCCAGCATTAAAATTAATATTCAGTGGTAAAGTTAAATCACTACCACCAGCAAAGTTTGTGATACGACGTTCACCTTTATTGTTTGTAATATTAACATAATTCCAATCACCCTGATATAGAATCTTAAAATCAGCGTACTCAGACTCAACAATTCCATTATACTCTTCATTGTAAGTACAACGAATTCCATAAACAGCAGCCGGCGCATCTTCTCTTAAGCACCATACTACACTATAATTAGTACCATCAGTTTCTTCCTTCCAAAAGAAATTTGAATCAGCTTCAATCCAATGGTCATTATGCATTACCATTGCTGTAAAAACCGGATAAAACTCAGTTTTGCCATCGACTTCGATTAAACTTTCCGTACTGATTGTTCCACGATAAATATTATCAGCAGAAACCTCATTTGGTCGAGTTAAATACAATCCAGAATTCAAAAACGAACCAGCATTACCGACAGAAACATCAATAACTCCCTGAGCAACTACACCAGATTTAACAGGAGCAACAACTGGTTGCATAACAGTTTTAGGTAAAAACGTAAATACACCAAAAACCAATGCCAAAACAGCAACAACCAACACTAAAACTGATTTTTTGTGTAATTGGTTCAAAATTCATCCCCCAACGCTTGCATAATTATAACTTAATTATGTGAAAACGCCAAATAAATATTACCTATCACCCACACTTCAAACATTAATTTGCAGCATTGCCTTCGTCTGTGTCCAAATGCACAACCGGGAAATCAATATTAGACTCACGCACAATAACATTGTGAAAAGTAGTTTTGCGCAAATCACCAACAGTAATATCGATTTCTTGACCATTTTTTAAGCCATATTTTTCAATATCATCTTGGCTAATGTGAATATGTGGCGCAGCCACAATCATCCCTTCACTCAGTTCCAATATTCCTTTTTCGCCAATCAAAGTAATCGGAGCTGAATCTTTCAAATCGCCACTCATACGTACAGGCACGTTTTTCACCCCTAAGTTAAAACTGTCGGTCACCGAAATTTCCACCTGAGTCTGATTACGCCATGGTCCTAAAACCACAACCCTTTCTAAACAACGTTTAGGGCCAAGAATTGTAACTGATTTATCAGATTTAAATTCCCCTTTTACACTTAAATCTTTGACTTTTTCCATTTTTGCATCAGCACCAAACAAAATTTCAAAGTCCTTTTGCGAAAGATGGACGTGTCGAGCTGAAATTTCAACTTTATAATCGCCTGTTTTAAATTCCATATAAGATATATAACAAAAACCTTAATTTAAATCAAACAAAACAAAGCACTAACTTACCAAACACAACATAGATAAAATTATGTGCGGAATATTTGGTATTATTAGTCAACAACCCAAAAATCTTATCAAAAAAACATTAGAAGGATTAAAAATTTTAGAATATCGAGGCTACGACAGCGCAGGCATTGCTTATAACCACAATAAAAAGTTAAATATTATCAAATCCGTCGGTGATATCAATGAGTTAAGCAACAAAATCAACACACAACCCCAAATTAAAGCTTGTATCGGACATACACGTTGGGCAACAAACGGCGCAGTCACTACCACTAATTCACACCCACACACTTCTTTTAATGATGAAATTGCCGTAGTACATAATGGAATTATTGAAAATTATCAGGAATGTTGTGATTATCTTAATCAAAACAACATAAAACTCAAAACACCAGTCGATACCGAAATCATCCCCAATATGTTGTATTTATTACAACATAACAAACACAATATACACAATTTTTTAAAAGGTCAGTATGTATTTTGTTCTATAAAACTCAACGAAAATAAATTATTTTTAGCAAAAAAAGGCAACCTTCCCCTTTATATAGGGAAAGATAATCACACCTATTATATATCAAGCGACACTCTCGCCCTACCATTGACTGTAACTCACGTAATTACACTCGAGAATCTTGACACCTGCGAAATCACCGGACAAAAATTAGCATTTTACAATAATACAAACCCCATTACGAGAGAATGGAAACCTTTTAATCAAACATTTATCGCAAGTGACAAACAAGGCTATTCTACTTATATGGAAAAAGAGATTAACGAAATCCCTCAAATCGCAACACGAATAATCTCCGAATACCAAAACACAGAAAATATCATCCACATCAAGCAAAAGTTCCGTAATTTATTAAAAGATGTAAAATGCATCCACCTATGTGGTTGTGGCACAAGTTACCACGCTGCTTTGTTATTAGCCAAAATCTACGAAAAAGAACTTAAAATTCGTACAATCGCTCATATCAGCAGTGAACTAACACCAACAACTCTACTTAATGAACCATCGCTTGCCATCGTTATCAGCCAATCAGGCGAAACAGCCGATACGCTTGCTTGTATGGATATCATCCAACATCATCACATCCCTATTATCGCACTCTGCAACGTATTAACTAGCACCATTGCCAAACGCAGCCAAATTACATTTCCACTACTCTGTGGTCCAGAAATTGCCGTTGCCAGCACCAAAGTCTTTTATGCCGCAGTTTTAGTTGGCTGTCTTTTAGCGCAAGACTACGATCCAAATATTTACAACAAAACAAGACAAATGACACAGCAAACACTTCAACACGCACGCCACATTCTTCCCTTACCACTTGAAAAGCCTAAAAAGATTTTTATTATTGGAAAAGGGCTTGCTTATGTTCTTGCTTTAGAATCGGCATTAAAAATTAAGGAAGTAACCTATCTTCATTGCGAAGGTTACCCTGCTAATGAATTAAAACACGGCCCATTATCAATGGTTGACAACACAACCCTTGCTATTGCCTTTGGCGATGATACAGCAAATGCTGTTACCGAAATTCAAGCACGTGGTGGGAAAATCATCAATATTCCAATCAACTTCGAAAATCCTTTGGCGTTCATTAGCCAAATTATTCCAGCACAAATTTTTGCACTCGACCTAGCACTATCATTAGGACTTAACCCAGATAAACCACGCAACCTAGCAAAGAGCGTTACGGTCCTTTAATTATTCTTCGTCATCGGTTTGTAATTCATAAACTGAGTGTGTATACATACCGTCTTCTTCACGAATCAAAGTCATATCAAAACCTTCACGGTTAACATTATCAGCTTCAACACTGACCAATTCCCCATCAGCGTTACGCTTAACCACAGCGTGACGATAAATTCCTAATGGTTTAACTTTTTTCAAACCTTCGGCAAAATCGGTCTTTTCATCATAGAACGCACGGTAATTGTATTCAAACACTGATTCCAATCCTGCCGCACGGAAAACACGGTTTTCCAAACCAATTTCTCCACCGAAACGCGGATTTGCTTCCATCGTATAAACTTTACCATCAACACCAAACAATAAATCAATATGAACCCAACCACGCATACGGTATTTTTTACTGGTACGCACAAATTCACCAAACTTATGCCCATATTCGTAAGCTTGTTCCAACATATCCTTAGGCAACTTGTTAAAAGCCTTAAATTCTACGTAATCCAATTTATGATGATCAATATAACGATGATATGAAGAAGGTAAAAGATGCACTTCGTTATTTGAAACAATCATATGCAAACTGGTTGAACAAATTGATTCAATATAATCACTTACCAAATATGTTTCACGTGGATAAATTTCTTGAATCGAACGTTCTTTAAATTTTGGATCAGCGAAATACTTTTTACTTACGACCAAAGTACCAAAACCACCTGCCCCATAATCACGTTGAATAACAACTTCTTTTTGTTCTGGATAAGTACCATCTTTTAAACGCTTAATAATTTCCGATCCAACCACATATTCGTATGGCGCAAACGGTAAAATATCTTTAAAAATTTTACGGAATTGGAATTTACTATCTAAAATTGCAAAGACTTTTGGGTCATTACAACATAAAATACGATCCTTTAATTCTTCCGGCACATAACTTGCATAAACTGGTGAATAAGGATAAAAGTATGCATCTGGTACTTTTGCGACAATTTCACGACATTTTTCATTAATGAATTCACGCATAATTTTTGTATTACGTTCGTCAAATTCGACATTTTGACTTAATTGAATACGTGTTGTCGCGTTGTGCGCAATGTTTCCACGTTTGTTATTACCCAATTCGGTAATACTACCCGCGAAGTATCCGTCCATAGTTTGATTGTAGAAACTTGCTTCTGCATCCCCTTGACGGTATCCGATGTAATAAATATTTTTCATACATTATTATACCATTTTCGGGACATAGTGTCAAATCAACGAGCCAAAAGTGCTAAAGAGTTCCAAGTACTTGGACCAACAATTCCATCAACAGCTAATCCTGCTGCCCTTTGAAATAATCGTACAGCATTATTCGTATTTGCACCAAAAACGCCATCAACTCTCAAAAACGGTAATTGTGCATAAGTATTACGAGCATTATTTAATAAATTTTGCAATGTCGCAACATAGCCACCCGTACTACCTTGACGGAAATAAACACCTGGCCAAGCAATCACACCACTACCACTTCCTGTATTACCACCCGATGGGGCTTCGCCGCTTTGTAACGTTTGATACACTTGATATAGTTTATTCCAAGTTGCACGGCCCACAACTCCATCCTGTGTTAAACCGAACTGCTTTTGGAAACTTCTCACTGCACTTGCTGTATTTGCCCCAAAAACACTATCCTGACTAACACTCGGTACGGTTGGATAAAACTGCGCAATATAGTTTAATAAAAATTGTAATTGTAAAACATCATTACCACGACTTCCCTGACGTAAAACAGTTGTTGGTGGCGTATTACCTACCCCAATTCTTTCACCTTCTCCATTAAGTTCTGCTAATCCAGTAACTGCTGTATAAATTTGCGATATCTTATTCCAAGTACCAACTCCAACCACACCATCACTTGTTAGGTTAAATGTACGTTGGAAGACGCGAACTGCTTCCTGTGTTCGTGTACCGAAAGAACCATCGACTGGCGTTATTAAAGGAATTAACGGAAAATTTTGATGTATTCGGTTTAAATAAGTTTGAATTCTTCGTACATCTGTCCCCGAAGAACCTATACGCAACGGCGTTCCTGGGTAAGAATTTTGCACGACACCTGTTGGCGCATTACTCAAAATTAAATCTTTCGGATAATAATAGCGCAAAATTTCCAAAACAGATAGACCATTGTTTGCCAAACTTACCGTTCCCCATTGCGATAATCCATTACAGGTTGCTGTCGTTCCGTTACAAAACTCCGTAAAGTACGGATTACGGAAACCTTCTCTTTGCGCATAAACCGTAAAGACACTATCTACTAATTCAGAAATATTTGCATAAATTTCACGATTTGGAACGTACGCCATATCAAAAGCTGTTGAACTGGTAATATCAAAATCGTAACCACGTGAACGATACCATTCTGTATAGATACGATTTAGTGCAAATGTAACAATCGCTGCAATATTCGCTAAAATCGCATTTCTCGGCCAAGTCGGGTAAATTTCACTTGAAACGACATTTTTAATGTAATCAATAAAAGGCACTCTTACATTACTAACACGACTATTCGGTGTTCCTAAATGCACAGTAATATAATCTGGCACAATAACACTAGTCAATACACGCCCATCTGGAAGTTGATTTGTTCCAATTTGTCCCCTAGTTGTTGTCGGTAAAGCGACACTTGGTGGTGGTGTTATAAAACTTTGGTCAGCATCATCTTGCCCCGTAATATACGGTTCTAAATTCAATGCTACCACAGTGGTAACATTGTCATAGACTTGCACATCTATTTTATCAATACTTTGAAAATCTTTTTGACGAATTGATACATCATAAAGTGCATAAGGTGTTACACGTGATTGCGGCATTTGTGAAAATTCAACATCTGGCGCTGGTAAACTATAAACCACACTATCTCCATTTTCATCAGTCAAGCCTGTATATAATACAGCGCCGCTTTTATCTTTAATTATGTAAGAAGCATTTGCTACTGGTCCCACGCCATTTCCCGTCGTGGCTGAAATTTTTAAAAATCCTGTTCCCATTTTTTTCTCCTTTTTCCCATATAGAACTATTACCAGTCTATGGCTGTAACAAAAAAAATGTTTCTACCATAACTAATAACTATGGCAACAATAGTTATCGATGCTGGGCACGGCGGATACGATGCAGGCGCAGTAAATGGTTCGCGCTTCGAGAAAAACGACAATTTAAGACTAGCCAAAGCAGTTGGTGAAAGATTACAACGTTGTGGCATTAACGTGATTTACACACGGACTACTGATGAATTTATCTCATTATTAGAACGCAGTCGCATTAGTAATAGCCGTAATGTTGATTTATTTGCATCTTTTCACCGTAACTCAGCCACTAATCCAAACGCTAACGGAGTTGAAACCCTTGTTTATACCAATGCTTCCAGTCGTTCTGTACGTGCTGCCGAAGCATTACAACAAGCACTTGCACAAGCTGGGATTCAAAGCGACCGTGGCGTAAAACGTGCAAATTTAAGTGTTTTACGAGAAACAAGAGCTCCAGCCTTACTTTTGGAACTCGGTTTTATCAGTAATGAACAAGATAATGCTTTATTTGACAGCAAATTTGATACTTACGCAAATGTGATTGCACGCAGTTTAGCACAATCTGTTGGTGTAAACTGCAATCCATCGAACGAACCTGACAATACACCACCAGAAAACAACACTCCACCGGCAAATACCGGTAATCAAACTATTCGTAATATTCAATCCACACTCAATGCTCGCTACGGCGCAGGCTTGACAGTCGATGGAATTTGGGGACCACAATCACAAAAAGCCCTAATCCGAGCTTTACAAACTGAATTAAACTTAACTTATGGTTCAGGATTAACTATTGACGGTATTTTTGGCTCACGCACCAAATCAGCAATTCGCAATATTGCCCAAGGCAGTCGTGGTAATTTGGTTTGGATATTACAATCGGCACTTTACGTAAAAGGCTTTCCAACAGCACTCGATAGTATTTTTGGTAACAACACTGCCAACCAAGTTCGTGCATTTCAAACAGCAAACGGACTTCCAGCTGACGGCATTGCCGGCCCTAATACCTTTCAAGCATTGTTTAGTTAAAAAAAGTTTCCTTGCTAATACAAACCATGTTACATTATGCTAATGAACATCAAAGTAGAAACAACGACAGGGAAAACTTTCACTTGTACAATTAAGTATCCAGAGTTGATTTATGGGGCTACCGCTGTGATAGTCCCTTTTCCTGTACAAGGTCAGGTTTTGCATCCTTTAACTCACGAAGAACTACCGACCATAACCATCCTATCATCAATCAAGCATGCTTATTTTTTAATTCCAGCACACATTCAAAGCCATTTTGATATTGCCTTAAAACATCATTTACCAATACAACAAGTCGTCACTCCCCTTTTTCAGGGTACAGGTAAACAAAAATTTCGCCCCGAACTTCCTATTCAAAAACGCCAAAGTGTCATCGCTGTTATCAAACATTGGCAAGAAGACAGATATCTTTGCGTTAACTCACGACATCGTATTTGTCGTTCTTTTGTTCTTGGTGGACGTGAAAACAATGAAACTCCACAAGAAGCCGTCATCCGTGAAGTACGCGAAGAAACCGGCTATACTCACGTCACCATTGATAGTGTATACCCAATCATGTTACTCAACGAATTCTATGCCGATTATAAAGGTGTTAATCGCCATGCAACTTTGCATATAGTTTTTGGACATCTTAACGATAACCAAAGCGAAGTTTTATCTACCAAAGAAAGTGACGAACACACCGTTGAATGGATTTCAAAAAATAAATTACGCAAATTTTTAACAGTAAAAAATAATTTATTCGCGGTCGATATTCTTGAAAAAGGCGCACACGCCTACGAAGAAGATGGTTTAATCATCAATTCCAATCAACTTAACGGACTATCACGTCTACAAGCACGCCCTATTACAGCAGCATTACTTTTGCAAAAATTTCATCAACATGATTAACCATTTGGCAATTGCGACAATTTGTTTTACAATTCAAATAATGAGTACGAAAGAAACAACATTATTATACATTATCCAAGATAACAAAATTTTATTAGCCGAAAAAAAACGTGGCTTTGGTGTTGGTAAAATTAACGGAATCGGTGGCAAATTAGAAAAAGGCGAAACAGTTGAACAAGCAATGATTCGCGAAACGCAAGAAGAAATTGGCGTTACCCCACTGAACTGCCAACACCTGGCAACAATTACTTTTAGATTTGGAGGCTTTGAAAGCAAAGAAACCGAAGTTACAACAGTTTTTGTTGCATCGGAATACGAAGGTAAAATTATCGAAACTGAGGAGATGCGGCCGTTTTGGTATGAAATTGACAAAATACCTTACGAAAAAATGTTCTCAGCCGATAAAATCTGGTTTCCCGAAATTCTCAAAGGCAAACACTTCAATTGCGAAGTTGTCTTCGACAAAGACTTTAATACCTTAGACACTAAAATCAATTATATCAATTAATTGCTTCTTATCATCTTACCATTTACTTTTACTACGATTCTATTAAAAGATGTTATCTTCGCTTCAACTAGTGTTTCCCCATCCAAACTTGTAGATAAAAATATTTTGATGAAAAAGAAGGCACTATGTTCATCTTGTTTGATACCATTAATTCGTAAAGTATGATGGAAAAAACCTGCATAAACAGATATTTTTATTCCATTATAGAAATACTCTTTATATGATAAAAATAGAGAATCAATAAATAATGGGATTGCAAGAATTAAAAACAAATACATAAATGTAAAATAATTAACCGGATCAAAATCATAGTCAATAATCTCAAAAGAATCAACAGCCCCATTTATACGTAGTACATAACTTTCTGCATATTCCCCCAATGAATAACAATAAGTTTCTTCTATTTCTAATAAATTTTCAAATTGGTCATAATAAGCAATAGTTACATACCCCGAATTAATTTCATAGTTAAATGCAAGCTCAATTGATACAGTAGATTCATCAAAGTAATCCGAGTAGTCTTCAATTATCACATTACTATCAAGCAATTCCAAATCCGACTCATCAGGAGTTAATATACTTGGTAAAAAAAATGACACTAAAATTATAGTTAAAAATATAATTCTATAAAATACAATTCTTTTTTTCTCAGACATTACTCCTCCTCTTCTTTTGTAAAAGAAACACACACAGTGTACTAGATATTTTGTCTAGTGGCAAGACATTTTGTGTAGTTTGGCAAAAACTAATGCTATGGATTTACAATTTTGTAAAAATTTAAAGAGTGTACGTTTAGAAAATGAATTAACACAAAAACAAATTGCCCAACACTTGGGGGTTGTCGAAAGTTGCTACGCAAACTGGGAACAAGGTCGCACCGAGCCTAACATTGAAATGCTTCGAAAACTGAGTACACTACTCCACGTAACTGTTGATGAATTACTCAATGATAATCTTTAAAAAACGAGATAATTTATCTCGTTTCATTATTTTTTTGCACAGTCGTTTGATTGTCGGTATCACACAACATTAAAATACCGGCAACAAAGTTAACAAAAATTAATGTACAAACTTTAAAACCAATTTTAATTGGTTGATTTTGCTTGGTCACTTTGAAATAATGAACAGTCATTGGAATCTGCCAAAACAAAGGGATTGAATATATAAATAATTTGTATGAAATTTCAAATTGTGCAATATTGATAACAAACCACGTTGGCGTAGTAAACATTGTTTCTAATAAATTCACCACACAGCTGCCAATCGCAACCAACATCAAAATTTTAACAACCAATTTTAAGATGCGCCCCTTTTCAGCATTCGCAACAGCAACCTTTTTGTCGTCAACAGCCTTACCACACTTTGGACACATTACGGCTTCCTTTAATAACTGATTTCCACAATAAGCACAATATTTTACAAACGAAGTTGGAACTGTGTTTTGTTCATCTACCAAAACTACAGGAACAGGCGAACCACAACCAGAACAAGTTACCGAACTATCAATCAATTGTTTGCCACAGTATTCACAATACTTCATTTTAACTCCTTTGTTTCAGTTATATTTGCCTTAGTAGTATCACACAACATTAAAACACCTGGAATAACATTTACAAAAATTAAAGTACAAACTTTAAAAGCCATTCCAACCGGTTCTTTTTTCTTCATTGATTTGAAATAGTAGACCGTCATCGGAACAACCCAAAGTAAAGCAACTAAAGGTATTAAGGCAATCAACCAAAAATAACCAGGTAATATTATATCAGTATAATTTGGCACAAACATAACTGTAACCAACGACGAGAGATTATTAACAACCAGCAACACACCCAACAAAGTCAAACTACACAAAACAACAGAAACACAAGACAACACCATAAAAACAGCTGCCGCAACTTGTAATCCCCTATTCACATTCATCCGTGTATTTGGAGAATTTTTACGACGACAACCACACTTCATACAAATATCATCTGTTGTCTCCATTTTTGCTCCACAAAAAGTACAAAAATGTACACCACTTTCCGTATTGACAAATTGATGATTTTCCACCATTTTTACTCCTTTGTAATTTATGCAACTAATACCAACTTAATGTTTAGTAAAACGCTTTGTGGCGGAAGGGACAGGATTTGAACCTGCGGTACCGTGAGGCACACTTGTTTTCGAGACAAGCTCATTCGACCACTCTGACACCCTTCCAAACGTTTTATTATAACACGAATTTTTGACAAATATCAAATATATAATCAGCAATAATTTGCGTACCGTTATTACCACCTGCCTGTAAAGTATTTGCTAAATATTCTTGTAACAATCCGTTATCAATCCAATTTTGCACTAAAGTACGAATTTTCTTTGGATTTTCACAACGCGCACCACATTTGTTTCTTGTAATATACTCATAGTTGTGAGCTTCTTGTCCCGGAATGTGCCCTGTTACCACCACAGCAGTTCCACTGCGTGTTCCTTCTAACAACATATTTGGACCTGCCTTAGTTAACAGTATTTGTGCCCAATTTAGTAATTCAGGCATATTTTTCACAAAGCCAAAAATTTCAACCTTGCTTAATAACGGATTTCTCTTTTTTTCTTCCATTAAAGCCTGAAATAAATGTTCATCACGACCACAAACAAATTTAATTTCAACATTATCAATGTGAACTAATTCACGAACAAAGCCCAAATTCTTTTTTAAGTTAATCGACGGATTCACCATTAAGATACGTACTTTTTCTGTTACCTTTTTCGGTTCATTTGGAATGACAATATCTTCTCGAATAGGAAATCCCGAAACAAGTAACTGCTCTGGCTTGAACCCTAAACGTAAGTATTGTTGACGAACAACCTCAGTTGGCAAGAAGCTCATATCAGCACGTTTATCGCGCCATACTTTAGGTGGATTAACCAAATCAATCACGTTAATAAAAAATGGAATTTTTAAATTGTTTTTACGTAACAATTTTGAAACAGCCTTCGTAATCATACAGTGAACTGAAACAATCACATCTGGTTGGAATTCTTGAATTTCTTTTAGTAAAGTTTTCTTTAAACGTGAATAAACCATATTATGGACAAAACCAGGAAACATTTGTTGTGCTCCGTGAGCCATTTTCCAAATCAAGGGGTGTTTCGTGGTTAATGGAATATAACAATTTTCCATTTTCACACCAATCTTTCCCATTAGTGGAAAACAATTTAATTGCTTTACGGTACAGCCACGCTCAACGAGATTACGCTCAATTGCGTTCGCCGCCGACTTATGCCCAGTACCAGTGCGTTCGGCCATTAAAATTAAAACTTTACTCATCTAGTTAATAATAAACTAGATTACCCAGCACGGCAATCATTTTCCCTTTAATGATTTTAGTTCATCAAAAACATCATTCGGTATCGCCGCTTTAAAACTACGCGATAAACACTTTTGAAGGTTATTACTACCTAAACAAGATGGACAAATATGTGCCCCACGTCCATTCAGACGGCGTTCTTTTTGCACGAAAAAACAACCATCAACACGAACGACACGGGTCATTTGTGCAATAGGTTGTAATTTTCGACAAACACAACAAATGCGTTCAATTGTATGCACTTTCTTATTCGCCACCAAGTGTAAATTCTTCAATATAGGCTGCGTCTTCAGCATTAGCTTTTTCTTCACTCTTTACGTCAATCTTCCAACCAGTTAATTTAGCTGCTAAACGAACGTTCATACCAGCCTTACCAATCGCCAAAGACAATTTATCATTTGGAACGACAACACGTGCACGTTTTTCTTCTTCGTTTGCTTCAACACGTAAAACTGTTGCTGGTGACAATGCCGATGCAATAAATTCAAGTGGGTCTTCACTCCAAGGAATAATATCAACTTTTTCTGGACGAATTTCGTCTAAAATAGCATTGATACGTGCACCCTTTGCCCCAACACAAGCACCAATCGGATCAATATTAGCAATCATTGATGCTACAGCAATTTTAGTACGATAACCTGCTTCACGAGCAACTGCTTTAATTTCAATTTCACCTTTTTCAATTTCTGGCACTTCAAGCATAAACAAAACTTTAACAAATTCAGGACGAGTACGTGTTACAAAAACATCGTTTGTATAACCGATATCTTTAATCTTTGGAACATAAACTTTTACAAAGTCACCAATTTTAAAGGTTTGACCAGGGAAATTATTACGTTCATCTAAAATTCCTTCTAAAGTACTTCCTGGAATTTCTAAGAAATATTTACCACCTTCGTAACGATTAACTTTAGCAGTAACAATTTTGTCTTCACGAGTTGACATTTCTTGTAAAGCCGCATTGCGATTACGTTCTTTAATTTTTTGATTTAAAACTTGTTTTACAGCTACTGCTGCTACACGACCAAAGTCTTTTGGATTTTCTTCTTGTTCCAAAACATCACCAACTTTGATTGATTTTTTAACTTCACGAGCTTCACTTAAGGTAATGAATTTATCGTAATCAAAAGGAACAAAACCTTCTTCATTTGAATCTAATTTTTCATCTTCATCAGCAACAACGGTTTTGTAACTATAAACACGGATTGTGTTACGTTCTGGGTTCAAAGCGACACGAGCATTCATCGCTTCACCATGTGCTTTACGGAAAGCTACAGACAACGCATCCTCCAAATCCTTAATAATTTCGCTTACTTCCATACCACGTTCGGTGGCCATCATATTCAACGCTACGAAAAAGTCTTTTGATGTCATTTTATTTCTCCTTTTATTCCCAATCTTTACCGTCAATGCCTTCACTACTTACCGATAAACTGTAATTATCGCCTAATTCGTGGTCATTGGCTTCCACAATTGGGTCAATTAACCTTGTCACGGTTTCACAATCAGTATGGTCAATTCCACCTTCTTTCTTAATGTAAAAACATAATTCGTGATTTTTCCAAGTTACACGTAACAACTCATAACCTGCTTTGGTAACTGTTTTTTGGCATAAATCATAAAATTTGTTTTCCATTCGCCGCTCCTTAGGTCTAAAAAAATGGACCTTGTGGCCCACTTCTTTATCTTAACATTTTATTTCATAAAATGCAACCATTATTTTGTTTTCTCGTTACTACGTCCTAATTCAGTATTATCTTTTTTACGATTTTGTAATTCCTTAACTGGATGAGTTTTATCTTGATATCGATAATCTTGACCAGCTTGCGCAATCGCTTCAGCAATCACGACGTGACTAGGTGTGGTTGCTACATCTTCAATTACTTTTTCTTGATACTGGAAGAAATCAGCATTTGCTGGTAAATTCATCACATCAACATAGCGTTGACGGTTAGTTGTTAACATTACTGTACGCTCCAAAACTTCACGTACGTATTCTTTATTGGTACCTAATTGCAATAATTGTGGAAATTCACCAGTGCCAATCACTTTACTTGGCTGAGTTTTTTCGTATTTTTCCAACAATTTACAAGCTAATTGTAAGTGTGCACACTCCATTTCGAAGAAATGTTCCCAAATTTCTTTAATATGAGGTACCACTTCCTGTTCTGCCATACTGCAATACAGATAAGCTTCGGTATATTCGTGCAAAACCCATTGTTCTAACCAGGTACAGGTTGGATCTTTCAAACTTTCATATTGCGTGACGTGTTGTTCTTCAACCATCCCAATTTCAGCATACAACTGACGACCCAAGTCATTTTTATACCATTGCGCAATGTTCATATAATAATTCATCGTTTGCTGTTCAGCAGCCGTAATAATATTTGCTACTAATTTAGAATAAAGGTCGCTTTTTTCGGCATTCATTGCTTTACGTAAATCATCTTTTGGATAACGGTGATGTGCTAAAGTCGGACGCCCAGGCATAATTTCGGTAAATTCCCCTACTAATTGCGCCGGGTCAGCCTTCGGCATATCTAACATCATCAAATTACTATAACGATACAAATGGTCAAAGTCTTCTAACAAAGCAAAATTCAATGCTTCAACATTGTTCTTACTCACATCTGTTTGTGCTAAAGTGGCAGTTAAATCAATAGCTAATTGCTCATAAGCCAAAGTTGTTTCCAAAATACTTTCATCCAAAGGTTTCAAACACGCAATCATTTTTTGTTGTTGTTGCTCTTGTTTACGCACAACAGCCAAAGCATCTTTAATTTCTTGTTCATCACAATGTCTTGCGAACTGATGCAAAAACCAAACACTTTCATATTCAGTACCGTTCATTAAAATCACACGCGTTTTCGTATAAGGATTTGTTGTTTTTTTATCATACGCCTTTGGGTACATCTTTTGAAAACTCATAAAGTATTCATCTACTTTTTTTGTTTTTACTTCTAATGGGTTCATTTTCACACTCCTTTTATCTAAGTGCGATTATAACCACCAACAGTCTAATTTAAACGATTAACAATCAATTAACTATTATTATAAAATTACTTACTTTTTTGGCGCAATTCAAGTTCAGCACGACACAAATCAATATATTCAATTTGCCAGTCTTCTTCATTTTGCAATCTTTTGGCTAATTCTTCATCCGAAAGAGATAGAATCTCATTTTGCCATCGAGTTAATTTTTTTTGCGAATCTTTAATTTTTTCATTTTTGACCTTAACAAGATTCAATTCATTTTTATGAGCTTCACCATCTTTTTCGATTTTTTCAACAATTTTTTCGGTATTTTGCACAATTGTTCCAAAGCCATAAACCAACAATGCCACAATCCAAGCACCAATCAATTCAAGCACAAGCCATAAAATCCAAATAAACCAACCATTAAACAAACAATAAAAACAAGCTAACGCCGTAAAAACGGAATGCAAAATTAAAAAAACTTCAACTATTATTTTAATAACTAAACCAACGTTACCATGCATAAAATCTTTATGTAACATAAAATCCCCGTGAGATTTATTTTACAATATTTTGACAAAAAGTACAACTTATATCAAACACTAATACTCATACAAAAAAACAATGCTAAAATATCAAAATTTACCATCCGATTTCATTATAAGTTTTTCCGGCAATATAATCCTTAATTGCTTGTCGGCGATTTGGCAATAAATCACGTGGCAACCTTTTTAAATTAAACCATTTTAATTCACTAGATTTATCAGGTTCACAAATTCTCGGAATGCCAGAACAACGATTTACAAAAAAATTACCATTATAATATGACAAACCACCATTATCATGACAAATATTAATAAATATAATATCTTTGCGATTAATACGCACGCCAATTTCTTCCTTAGTTTCACGCTTCAAACAATCAATTAAACTTTCGCCAACTTCAACATGACCACTTACTGTTGCATCCCACATGCCGTTACCCCAACCACCCTTACGACGATGTAAAAGGACTTTATTTCCATCAATAAGAAAAAGTTGGGCTGCCGATAAAGTTAAATGACGCTCACTCATTTTGATAAATCTCCATAATCATGATCACAATTTTGTCCCATTACTATTAAACGACAATCAGGTGTAATTACACCATAATCTTTATTAAAATAATTACGAGAACGAGATTCAACAGAAGCTAATAATTCATTTGAAAAAAGATGTTTTACTTGCTCCACGACTTTATTAAACTCATTATCAGAAATTTCAAATTCTTTCTGATGTAATTTAGACAAAAAACGAGACGGTGTAAATTGTAACAATTTCCATCTTTTAAGTTTATACTTAGATAACTCTTGACCTAATTCAATGATATCATCCTTATTGCATTGCATTACAACAGTAGTCACTCCGACGTCAAGATTTTGACTTTTTAACAAATCTATACGATTAAGAATCGTTTCACGATGATCACCAAATCGACCAATCTTATTATTAGTATTATCATTTAGAGTATCAAGAGAAAGGTTTACTTGTTTTAGATATCCTTTAATCTCACTAAGTTTTTCATCATTCAACAATTTACCATTAGTATTTAATGAATTTTTGATTCCTAAATCTTGTGAAAACTCTAAAAGCTCAGTCAAATGTGGAACTAATAAACATTCTCCACCAGAATAAGTTAGCTCTTTAACACCTAGATTTTTAACATTCTTTATTACATTAAAATGACTTTCTTTATCAAGAATATTCTTATCATCAAATTGAAAACAATAACGACAGCCTTGATTACATTTATTGGTAATATTCCAAGCTAATTTGGATAACTTCATCTGTTTTAATAATATTTTTTTAATATTAAATTGTCAATATTAATTGTAAAATTTGGTATTATTTTTTTAATTTAAACTTCTAATTTTCTTTTGTCCTAGATATATTCTAAATTATACAAAATTTAAATTTAGTATTATTTTGGTGGCCGGGGTGGGACTTGAACCCACACATCGTTGCCGATATCGGATTTTGAGTCCGACGCGTCTGCCAATTTCACCACCCGGCCGATTACAAATTATATTATATACCAGTTAAATTTATTTGTCAAAGACAAATCACATTGACAACATTGTGCAAAATTGTTAATCTAAAATTATTAACCAAAACAGCTATGGGAGTTTAGCTCAGTTGGTTAGAGCAACCGGCTCATAACCGGTCGGTCCGCGGTTCAAGTCCGTGAACTCCCACCACTATCAAAAAAACCCTGTTCTCCGGCAGGGTTTTCTTATAACTACTCCTTTACTTTTATTTAATTTCAATTTGATGACGCTGGCTTTTAATTTCTTTAGGCACACTAACCGTCAAAATTCCATCCTGCAAACTTGCCTTGATTTGTGCTTGTTCAACATCTCCCACATAAAAACTACGTGAATATGCACTTGCCACCCTTTCCCGACGTAAATATTTACTTTGGCTTAGCCCACTAATTTTATTAGCAGCAATTGTCAAATAACCGTTTTCATAACCAATATTTAAATCTTTACGTTCCATACCTGGTACTTCGACTTTAAATTCATAACCATTCGTTGTTTCTTCAATATCCGTACGCATTAAATTTTGTAGGCTACTCATTTCTTTACGAAAAGGTCTATCCCAAAATAAATCATTCCAAAAAGACTGCAGTAATCCACCTTCATACGCATTACCACAATCATAATCCGTAGAAACAGCCACATCTTGTTTTTGTAAGTTTTTTTCTTCTTTTTGATTTTTATCTTTAATATTTGCCATAACATTATTGTTTATAATTTCTGAAACTTTATACAAAATTATTTTATTTAATTAAATAAGTACTGTATATTCGAAATATGGATGAAAAAAATATTAAACTTTTATCGTCGATGTATTTTTGGTGCTGATTACAAAAAGACAAATTTATCAAACAAAGAAAAGATTATAGAATATTGTTTTAATAATGCTAAATAAATATCAATCACGACTTGATTATGATTTTGATTGGGAATAAAAAAGCACAGCAATAGTCACTGACTTTTGAAACTAGCGGAATAATCAACACTCTAACCAATTTGGTTAGGGTGTTTTTTTGCCCTTGTCAAAACAATTAAACGGATACTTCTGCCGTTGTCATAGGTTGCCGTGATGATTATATATTATAAATATTTGGCATTCACTTTAACCTTGATAACAAAGAATATCCGTTTATACCAACAAACAAAGAATAGAAAAAAGTGCGTGCGCTTGTTTAGAAGCACGCACTTTTTTGTGCTTGTCTATGGCAGAGCGAAGCGACGCCACTTGTATATAGACAAGCACACGTTTAACTGCCATAATTAAAAATTATTATGATTAATAATCATTTCATGATATCATTAAATATGGAAATTGATTTCAAACTCACTACAAAATTAGCTAATTTGATTAAAAATGCTTATAAAGAATCACAAACAATTAAAAACAAAAATATCCAGAACAAAGAATTGAACGACATAGTTACCGATGTTGATGTTTTTATGGAAAAGAAAATTGTTGATGCTATTAAACAATGGTTTCCAACCCATTCGATTTTAGCCGAAGAATGTGGACAAATTAAAAATGACAGTGAATACGAATGGTTAATTGACCCAATTGATGGCACGATTAACTTTGCCGCTGGCATTCCATTGTTTTCAACTACTGTTGCTTTGCGTAAAAATGGTGAAGCAATTTTAGGTGTGATTTATGATTACAGTCAAAACGATGTTTACACATGTATCAAAAGACAAGGCGCGTTTTGCAATGGAAAACCAATTCATGTTTCTAGCACTACCCAATTAAAGGACAGTATTGTGTCATTTTGTTTAACTTCACATTATAGCGAAAAACACATTCAAGACGTATTAAATATTGAAGGTAAACTGGCACCCAAAGTGCGTGGTTTACGCTTAATTGTTTCTTCAGCAATTGAATTGGCTTGGTGTGCTGCGGGTAAAACAGACGGTGTTTTGAATGTAAAACCCAGTGTGGGTTTAAGTTCGGCGGCAGGCAAACTGTTGGTGCAAGAAGCCGGCGGCAAAGTTACCAATCTAGCAGGCAATCCACGCGAAAATATCGATACCATGTTAGTAACGAACGGAAAAATCCATAGCGATTTGGTCAATGCGATTAACAACTAATTCAAATAAAAATGACCCATTACTGCGGGTCATTTTTATTATATAATTACTTGTTTATACTAGCACATTCCGTGTTTATTTTATTTCTTCTTTCTGCCATATCCTTAACAAGACATCCAAGAAGGTTGCTCCAATCTTCTTGTGGATTATAACTATTGGTAAATTTTTTTGTCCACGCTGATACAGTCATTTTTTCGTCATTAATGAAGTGATAAACAAGATTTTTAAATAACATTTTATCAGTGGTTATAAAACTTCCAGTTTTTTGATTATCAGTTTCTGCATTAACACAACCCCAATATTGCATATACTCGTTGTTTCCATAACTATATTTATTACCATATTTTTCTTGCATATAATCAGCTTGTGCCTGGTCTTTATAATCAATATCTAAGTAATACAAATTATCAAATCCGAAATTATCCATTTTGGCTCGTGCTTCTAAACCAGATAATATTTTTAATCCATTACCAGATTTGACCGATGTAATCAATTCACCTTTTTTCTCGTTTGACATTTTATGATTCTCCTTTTTGATTTGACTGTAATGATAACATATAAAGTTATTGAAAGTCAATATTACCCCACAATAAAAAGAACCCAACTAAACAGTAGAGTTCTTTTTATTCCGCTAGTTTCAAAATGCACTAACAATGCCGTGCATATTTTTTGGTGGAGACGCCGGGGATTGAACCCGGGTCCGAATGGAATCTTGTTCGTACTTCTCCATACACAGTCGTTATTTAAAATTGAACGCTAACCTAACGACAGGTTGCGACGTTCAAAGCCGACTTTTGCAGCCGTTTACCATCACCGTCATGCCGTGGTTATGATAAACCGTTGACTCTTTGTTTGCAGACGATCGTTAGAAAGAGTGAAAACGTGTCGTCGGCCGATGCACTTAGTTGCACTTAAGCAGCTAAAGCAAAGGTGTTTGCATTTTTATCTGCATTTAATTTTTTGCAACCAATTAACGTATGGTTACCCCACCGGTATGCTTAACGAACCGTCCGCCACCCGTCGAAGCCAATCGCCCCCACGTGTTAGACTTCACAGTCCACTATTTAGTGTATCAAATTTCTAAAAACATTGCAACAAACGACTGCATAAATATAACCGTGATAGATTTACACAATGATGCTCTTTTAGCATTACCACCGAAAAAATTACTACCATACCTAAAAAATGCAAAAAAACAAGGTGTTAATGAAATTTGGTTATCCGTTTGGACAACCGAACTCAAAAATCCATTCTCTGTAATTGCACGCAAAAGAAAACTACTTGATAAAATTAATGGTGACCCACAATACCCTATATGTCGTTTACACATTGAAGATGTTTGGTTTTTAACTCAAAAAAACATCCAACGATTAATCTATTTAAAACCATATAGTGTTAGTTTAACATGGAACAATCCCAATAACTTGGCAGGCGGCGCACATAGCAAAACAGGGATTACACCACTAGGTTACAAAATTATTAAACAATTAGAAAACGCCGACATTCAAATTGACACTGCTCACCTTAACCGACGCAGTTTTTGGCAATTTTTTAAAATTACCACACGTCCAATTATTTGTACACATACTGCACTTGATGCAATTTGTCATCATCCACGCAATTTAACCAATAAACAAATTAAAACTATTATTAAATCAGGTGGTTTCATTGGTTTAGCACTTGTACCAAAGTTTTTAACGCAAAATACTACATATTGTGGTATTTATGACGTAATAAACCATATTGCATACTTTAAAAGGCATTTTAATTCAACAAAAATCTTATTTGGAACAGATTTTTACGGCACAAACAAGCTTCCACAAGGGATTTCAAACTACCAAGACATCAAACACTTACTTAATACACAAATCATTGGATATTCCGTAGCAAAACTGCCAATAATTGCTTATCAAATCGGCAATATTACTGCACCACAACGCCTACTAATTACAGCAAGTATGCACGCACGTGAATGGATTACATCCATCGCATTAACAAAATGGTTAGAACAAACAAACACAATCCCCAATAATTATTGCATCATTGCTGTACCTTGCTGTAATCCAGACGGAGTTAAACTTGCAACCACAGGTTACGAATCATTTACAAAACATCGTCAAAACTTTCTTTATCGCATCAATCACAAATCTACCAACTTCAAATTATGGAAAGCCAATATTCATGCTGTTGATCTTAACGTCAATTTCGATATCGGTTGGGGACATGGAAAATCCAATATTTTTACACCAGCACCTGCTAATTATATCGGACCCGAGCCACACAGTGAACCCGAAACACGTGCACTGCTTCGCCTAATTAAACAAACCAAGCCAAACCAAAGCATCGCCCTTCACACAAAAGGCAATTTAATCTATTACAGTCGTATTGCCGACGCGCAAATTGCTAATAAAATTTCAAAAATAACAAACTTTCCAGCAATTCTTTCCATAAATTCATTCGGTGGTTTAACCGACTACCTTGCGTTACGCTACAAAATTCCATCCCTTACAATCGAACTCGGCGATGACAGTCTCACGCATCCCATTACCGAAGAACAATTACCACAAATAACATCAACTTTAACAAAAATAATTGATTATTTTTTAACTGGCGAATAGAACATTTCACCTTCGTGACTTTGGAAATAAACACCGATTATGTTGGGACGTTTACTATTGATAATCGTATACGCCGCTCTTTTACGTGCACCACCGATAATATTACCAGCCACTTTCATATTTGTTTCAATAAAAACATTGTATGCCCTAATCTGACCTTTATTATCAACAACAGTAATACCATCAAAATTCAACATCGCAACAAAAACATTAGACATTGTTGCTAATTTTTGTTCATTATATTGATTGGTTTGCGCAAATAATTTGGAAAAGTTAATTGGCTCTTCCAACCAAATACCGTCTTCAAAAAATGCATCTGGTTCATAATCAGAGTCCACCACGACGCAAATTGTTCCTTCAACAGAACGTGATACATTACGGAAGATGTTACGGTACATATTTTTAATTTCTTGCAACTTTTTTGCACTGGTACGCAACTTAGAAAAACTAGCATCAACAAATTCTTTAATTTCATCTTCCCAGTTATTAACAACACGAATATCTAAGGCAAAGTTAACATTAACCACTCGCCCTTTCAAACTACGCATTGTTATCGTCCAGGTATTCTCTGCGTAAACTAAAATTCCAAACAATTTATTACTCTTCTCTTGCAAAGCTTCGGATTTAAACAAAACCGTTTCCAAATTTTCATCTTTAATACTATTGATAATACGGAAAATTCCATACTCAATATTTTCATCAGAAATCGAAATATAAATACACCAGTTCAAATTGCAAAAAGGAATCAAACTTTTCAAACGAGAAGCAAACATATTTTCGTTATCATCATTAAATAAAACAATCTTTGACGCGTTAGGAATACACCTTACCACAGAGTCAATATTATTTGTAAAAAAAATCGATGGTTTAAATTTATGACCTTCTTCTTCATAATTCGCAATTTGTGGGAAGAAATTCAAGAAGCGATTCTGTAACTTTAAAGGGAAAGTGCCCGAAAATTCTGTTGTTAAAAAATCAACAATTTTCGTCTTAGCGTCAATGTAAAATATATTCTCGTTCACTATCCTAGATGTACACTATTTTGCGTTGCAAAGTCAAGAATTTCTTGATGAATTTTGTTAATTTCGGCCTTATCCAGCGTTTTTTCCATACTTGACAATGTAAACGTTAAAGTAAATTTATTTTCATACACTCCCGACAAACAATACTTAGTCACTAATGGATTATGATACTTACGCCAAATCGCATCTAAATCAGCAAATACCCCATTCCAAATAAATGTGAAATCTAATTCAGTTTTTGGGAATTTTGATAAAATAGGAGCTACTTCTTGAGCAATTGACTCAAAATTAAAAGCAGACAAATTCAATTCAAAACCAACAGCATCAGCCATTACTTGTGGATGAATAATTCCAATCGTCCCCACAACTTTATCACCTTGAAGAATTTGTGCATTGTTTTTTGGATGCCACACACCCAAAGCAGACTGCTCTAAACGGAACGAAACAGGCATACCAATATGAGTAAATATCGATGTAATCATTTCACTCAAAGCTTTATAACCCATACCCACTGCTACACCAGCCAAATTTTCAGTCTCACTACCATCTTCGTTAATTACTCGACCGATTTCAAATACACGAACATTTGATTGCATCTTATTGTTTGAAGCAACAGTTAACATACTCGGCAACATCATACTACGAATACGATTATCATCTTTGTTAAATGGATTTTGTACTGTTGCATATGACGGAACTTCCAATTTCAAATGTTTTAATGTTTTTGTATCATACCAAATATTCGTATGGACTTCACTGAAAGCATATTTCCACGCCAACATATCTTTTAACGTATCTTTAATCTTAGAAATCGGCGCAAAAGGAACAGGCACAACATTAACAACAGGAGCAACAGGCTTAATATTTTGATAACCATAATTTCGAATAATTTCTTCAATTACATCAGCCGGCATTGTTACATCCTTCCAGCTACGCCACGAAGGTACAGTTACCACAATTTTTTCATCGTCTATCTTTGGTTGAAAACCTAAGCCAGTTAATTTTTGACTTATCATTGCGTCCAATCCACTAAAATCAACACCAGTATAACTATTTAACTTTTGTTTAGTTACAACAATTTCACGCACAGGTTGTTGTCCCTTTTTACTTACCATACGTGTAAATGAAGACTTTATTTGGGCCTGTGGCGCAAATTTGTTGGTTAAACGTAAAAATTCAGCCACTGCCAACCAATTCAATTCTGGGTCCAAAGACTTCTCGTAACGCATACTTGCATCACTACGAATACCAACAGCAACCGAAGTATGACGAATATTTGCAGCATCAAAAGTTGCAACTTCCAAGACTGTTTCAGTAGTCGTTTCAGTTATTTCACTGTTCTTGCCACCCATTACCCCGGCTAAAGCAATCGGTTTTCCATTGCTCTTAATAAACAACATATCGTCATTCGCTGTAATTTTGTTGTCTTTTAAAGTTTCAAACTCAGTACCGGCCTTAACATTACCAATAGAAATATCATTAACCTTTCCAGCATCAAAAGCATGTAATGGATTTCCGTAAGCAAACATTACATAATTAGTCAAATCAACCAAAAAGCCGTGACTATTATGACCTAATTTATACAAACGATTTTGAATAACATCTGGCGAAATTACCCCACCAAGATTAGCAATCTTAATTGCTCCATAAGATAAACAATGATCATTTTCGATTTTAATTTTTAAAGGTTCTAAATCATCATATTTATGAACAATAGCCGTATCTATCTTCTTTAAAGGACGATCAAAAATTACCGATAATTCGCGAGCGATACCATAATGTCCCCATAAATCCGGACGATTCGTAATACTCTTGTTATCAATATCAATAATTTCATCTTGCAAACCGGGTAAAACTTGAGTAATCGATACACCTAATTTAGTATCACTAGACAACTCAATAATTCCTTCATTATCAGCCTTATAGCCAAGTTCAGCATAAGAACAACACATACCGAAACTTTCGCAACTACGAATTTTTGCAGGTACGATTTCCATTCCATCCGGCATAACAGTTCCAACAGTCGCAACAGCAACCACAATACCTGCCCTAGCATTAGGAGCACCACAAACAATATTTAAAGGTTCTTTTTTACCAATATCAACAGTTAATAAATGCAAATGGTCACTTTGTGGGTGAGCATCACAAGTTAAAATTTTACCAACAACAACTGTATCCAGCCCATAACCAACTTTAACAACTTCCTCAACTTCGCAAGTAATTTGTGTTAACTTGTCTGCAATTTCTTGTGCAGTTATTCCTTGCAAATCAACGTATTCCTTTAACCAATCTACTGAAATTTTCATCGTTTTAACCCTCTTAAAAATTCTAAATTTCCTGAATTAAACAAGCGAACGTCATTTACTGCATATTGCGTCATTGCCATACGAGTCAATCCAAAACCAAACGCAAAACCTTGATATTTTTGAGGGTCTACCCCTGCTTTTTGCAAAACGTTAGCATGTATCATTCCACAACCACAAAATTCGATCCAACCAGATTGTTTACAAACACTACATCCTTTGCCCCCACAAAAAGGACAACTTGCATCTAATTCAAAACCTGGCTCAACAAAAGGGAAATATCCTGGACGTAATCGTACTTCAATTTCACGGCCATAAATTTCAGACAAAATTGTCTTCATTACATAAATCAAGTTAGCAATTGATACATTTTCACCGACCATCATACCTTCACATTGAAAGAAAGAAAATTCATGACTAGCATCAGTTGCTTCGTTACGATAACAACGCCCTGGAAAAATTGCCGACACAACAGGACCATATTTTTTCAAAATTTCATTCTGCATTGCCGAAGTCTGTGTCTTTAATAATTTACCATTCGTCAGCCAAAAAGTATCTTGCATATCACGTGCAGGATGGTCAGATGGAATATTTACAGCATCAAAATTTTCAAATTCGGTAACAACTTCATTCCCATCAACAACTAAAAAACCCATTGATCTGCAAATTTCAGAGATACGACGAGTTAAATAAGTAATCGGATGCAAACTTCCCTGTAATTGATTCATCGCAGGTACGGTAATATCAATTAACGGGTCATTTTTCAACTTTTCATTTACAGCAGCAGCTCGCAAAGCAGCTTGTTTTTGGAAAAACTTTATCTCAATCGTACGCTTCAGTTCATTATAACGTTTCCCTGCTTCTGCGCGTTCTTCCGGCGATAAATCTTTCAAACTTGCCATCATTTGTGTCAATTTTCCAGCTTTTGAAAGATAATTTTTGTGGAAAACAGCCAAATCAGCCTCAGTTTGAATTTGCTCTAACTCTTTTTCTATGTCGTCCATATAAATTTTAGTATGGCATATCTTTAAAATATTGTAAATATTTATTCAAGCAAGAATTACGCTTCTTAGTAAAAGTATTATTAACCATTTTTTGTACGTTTTCTTGTTTCCCAACCAACATTACTAATCGCTTTGCACGTGTTACGGCAGTATATAAAAGATTTCGTGTCATAATCATATATGCACCAGCCACCACAGGAATGATTACTGCATCAAATTCACACCCCTGACTCTTATGTACAGTAATTGCATAAGATAAAGTTAGCGCTGAAAATTCCGAAGCAGGATAAATTGTCACGCGACCATCTTCAAGCTCCACAGTAATTTCCTTACTAAACTTATTTATTTCAACAATTTTACCAATATCACCGTTAAAAATCCCTTTACCTTCTTCGCTGTTTCTGATCCATTCTTGTTTATAGTTATTCACAGTATGCATAACACGATCACCAACACGAAAAATAGTTTCACCATACAACAATTCAGCCTTATTTTCTGCCGGTGGATTAAGTATTTCTTGTAAGCATTTATTCAAATTGATTACGCCAGCAACACCTAATTTCATTGGTGCTAAAACCTGCACTTTACTACTATCTACATCTAGATATTGTGGTATTCGTGATGAACATAACCCCAATATATTGTTTTTAATCAATTCCGGCGTTTCAGCACAACTATAAAAGAAATCAGAGCTTTTATTATCCAAAAAAGGCATCTCGCCGTGATTTATACGATGCGCATTTATCGCAATTGTTGCCTTATCACCCGTTCGATAAATCTGAGTTAGTTTAATCGTAGGCACAACGCCAGATTCTATAATATCTGCCAAGACATTCCCCGCTCCAACCGACGGCAATTGATCACTATCCCCGATAAAAACAAGTTTTGTCCCTGCCAAGACCTTCTTCAACAAAGACGCCGTCAACAAACAATCACACATAGAAACTTCATCAACGATAATCATATCTTGAGTTATAAAACCGTTGTGTACATCATGCGAAAGTTTTTCCAAGCAACGATGAATCGTCATTGCAGCCTGACCAGTTGTTTCTTCAATTCGTTTAGCGGCACGCCCCGTAGGTGCCAACATTTGAGTGCTTATTTCGTTTGCTTGATTTATATACAAAATTGCTTTAATAATTGTCGTTTTTCCCGTTCCCGGTCCACCTGTTATCACAGTAACACCACCAGATACGGCTTGTTTAATGGCAATTTTTTGTGCATCGTGAAAGGTAATTCCTTGTATTTTTTCGTAATGTTCAATCAAAGCATCAACATTTGGAAGTTGTTTAGGTTCTTGCATTAGCAAAAGCAACTTTTGAGCAATTGCCTTCTCTGCATTAAAGAATCGAATCAACTGTAACCCTTGAACACCGTCAACGTCCCCAGCAACAACAATACGGTCAATACATAATTCGTTAATAATTGTATTAAAGGTCGGGGTCAACTGCTCCATTTTAATTCTGAGCAAATGACAAACCTTACTTATCAAATCCGGTAATGTTACATAAGTATGGCCGTCCGCTTCAGCACTCACCTTTAAAGTATGAACTACCCCAGCACGGACACGAAACGTGCCATTATAACTCACACCCAATTTTTTAGCCATATTGTCGGCGGTCAAAAAGCCAATTCCATCAATCGTCTCAATTAAGAGATACGGATTTTTTGTAACCGTCGCAATCGTATCTTTACCGTATTGCTGGTAAATTTTCAAAGACAAATTCAAACTTATTTCAAAACGATACAACCACATCATCACCGACTGCATTTCGCGTACAGCCATATAACTGGTCGCAATTTTTTGTGCACGTTGTGGCGAAATACCTTTAATCTGCGTCAAATCATCAGGACGTGTCTCAATCACAGCTATTGTATCTAAGCCAAATTTTTTTACAATTTTTCGTGCTGTCGCAGGTCCAACACCAGGCAATAAACCACCACCCAAGAAAGCGAGAATCTTTTCTTCACTATCTGGTGGCATTAAAATCATTTCATTAAAAGCAAATTGCTTGCCGTGTTTTGCATTATTTACGAATTCGCCAATAAATTTATATTCCGTTCCAACAGACACCATCGGCGCAACACCAACAGCAGTTAAATTATTATCTAAACGCAAGACGTGATACCCCGTTTCTTCGTTTGCAAAAACAATTGCCGACACCGTGCCCTGAATTTCCATCTTAGATTATTATATAAGCCCAAATTGACATTGGCAATGAAATGATTTATGCTAAATTATGAAAACCCCACGTAAAAGTGTTATTAAAAAAATTTTTCAAGCCGGAATCTTAAGCACTATACTTGTAACACCAAATACTATTTTCACCAGTTGCACCCAGCCTAACAATCAAGAAATTGTTATTCCACTCGAAGAACAAACACAAGATATGGCATCAAAACCATACGATAAACGTTTAGGCAATGGAAATTACTTTGTCCACAATTTTATCGGCAAAGAACCAAAGATTGACCACTTCACTGCCGATAAAGATATTCAAAACTATTATGATATAGGTGAAAAATACATTGAAGATGCTTATCATAAATTTCGTCAGACATATTCCAATCGTGGCAGTGTTGCCAATTTTTTCCGCGGCTTTACTCTGCGTAAATTTAAAATCAACGATGTTAAAATCACTAAAGGTGCAATCTTCGACCGTATGCACGACCAAATTGCAATCCCCTGCGCCTATGCTTTAGCCGATGTCATCCGTCACTTAGATACAACAACCGACCGTGAAGCTTTTATGTTGTGTTTCGCTACCCTTGCTAACGAAGCTTACCTTGAAGGACTCAGCAAAAATCGTGATAAAAATCATTCCACTTCTGCAATGGGTCAATATTACCGAGAACGTAACCGTATTCAAAATGCTTGGTATCGCAACGAAAGACTAAACAGCACCAATTATGCACAAGACGTTGATGAGCGTAATTGCCGTCGCACCACCAGTCATTTGGATGGGTTGCTCGACCTCGCCAGCCACAAAATGTATTCGGAGTCAAATATTGACGTGTTTATCAGTGACTTACGTAATCTTATCAATATTGCTTTACTTACTTATTCATGGAACGCAATGGACAACTACACTGCCAAAGAACTTAAACATAGTGATTGCAATATTGAAAATAAAATTCAACAAATGATGGAAACGGCACACCGTCAAAAAACGATGATGGAACAAAGGCAACAAGGTTTTGAACGTTAAACTTGTTTAATTTTTTTAAAATTATTAAAGAATTTATGATAATTTATTGACTTTTGGTGTGTAAATTTTTTATAATATAGTATGGAAAAATTAAACAAATTGAAAAACGTCATGAAAAAAGGCGTAAAAATCGGTGTCATGGGAACAGCATTGGCTGCCAGCACCATGATGTTTACAGGATGTCCAAATCCAAATGGACCACAAAATCCTGATTATCCAGACAAACCAGGAATTGAAAAACCAGAACCAGGTAAAGAACAAGATGAATATGGTATTCCAAGTGATAAAACTATGGGCAATGGAAATTACACCGTGCACAGCTTCTTTGGTGAAGATAGTTTTCGCATCAATGGAAATATGGCAAAAGGCGTTAACCACTACTTAGGCAAAGGCGAAACCTATGTGAAAGGTTTGGTTGATAAATTCAGTGATTCATTAAAGGACCGCCCTGCTGCCGAAGCATATTTTGCACAATTCATTAACGAAGAAAAAAATAATAAATTCCAACGTTTGAATGAAACATCAGACAATCCATACAGCTTTGACTCGACCATCAAAGGTGTGGCACAACCATCAGTTTATATTTTTGAAAACATTATTCGTAATATTGATAATAACCGCGAACGTCACCTTTTCAGACGTTGTTACGAAACATTAAGTAATGAAGCATTTGGATACGGTTTGGGTTCTTATAAAAATGTCCCCAGTAGCCAAAAGAACACATACGAAAATGTCAGAGAGGATATTAATAACGCTTGGACAACAGGCGTTATCAATAACCCCTTTGATTTAAACCAAGACATTGACCAACAAAATTGTCAACAAACAACCAACGAGATGGATCGTTTGCTAAACAAAGCGGTCAAAACCATGGGCAATGACATTACCGTACGTGATCTTCAACAAGTAATTAACATTGCCATGACATCAAATTCCTTAGCAGCTATGCATGATCTTTCTACTTCGGCTTTAAAACATACATCTTGCAGTGCTGAAATAAACATAAAAAAAGTAATGCAAGAAGTTGCTCGTGAAATGTATCAAGCCGAACAACAACAAGGTATGTCAAAATAACACCAAACAATTAAATTAAAAAAGGCGTTTCGACGCCTTTTTTATTTGTCTTCTTTGTGCCATATAATGGCTTTTGTATTTGCGTTAGGATCTTTCAATGGTGTTTTTGTGCCATCATAACTATTCCAGAATGCCGTTTCCAAATAAGTTTTCGAAACTTCGTGCACACCGGTACGTGGACCGTCATATTCGCTGAAATCACAAATCCAATTATAACCACCATTTCTTGCCCAGAATTTCATATAATTAAAGTACCCTGCATAACCATTGGTTGACGAATAAACGGATTTAATTTGTTGACATGCGCGTTTGAAGTAATCAAATGGTATATACAATTGTGCATATTCCTTCTCTGGATGGTTCATAGTAATTTCATGTGTCTCTTTCCACCACCATATGCCTGTTGTATACTGATCAATTTTTTCTGATGTAATTTTAGACTCATCAAGTTTTAAAACATACATAACCGAAGCTTCACCGTTATGTTTTTTTCCACTCCAACGTCCAACACCATATCGTGTATTCCATTGGATAACCTGATACGCTGCGTGCGTCGAATTGGTACACAGCGTTGGAGTTTCTATTGGGTCAATACCACTTTTACCACCACATTCATGATCGCAAACCTTGGCAAATTTTGCATCATTAATATAGTTTGTAGCATTACTATACATATTCGAAGTACTGGAATCATCACCGATTGAACCGCGGTTGATTTCTCTGATATTATACCTTTCGTTATATTCATATCGATCAAGGAAATGACGTTGATGGTTAGGATCCATTCGGTTAGCATCATAGTCATCTTTACTTAAATTATCATCCCAATCATAATATTTTACAGCCGTAGTCTCATATTCAATTACATCAACATTATCAATCACTTTTGGTTCAGTGATTTGTTTCAACACATAATCACCCTTTTCGACATATGTTTTTTCGTCTTTTTCGCGTTCACCACTATTTTTAATTTTTGGGAAAACTGTGGTACTGATTTGACGTTTCAAAATCGGTGCAAAAATTTCGGATTGGTCGGTTGTGCCACCAATTTTTGCCAAATATTCCACATTGTTTTCGTATTTTTCCATACGTTTCCATACAGCAAACGCATCAATGGTCAACCAACCTTCGGTTGATTTTTGTTCCGTGGGTTCACCAGTACCCACATCAACTTCCGGCATATCACCACGGTCATTACTGTAATCATCATTGTACGCATAGATATTGATCCATTCACAATAATCACGGTATGTCATAAACGGTTCGCCGTTATTGTACCAATTCATACGGTATTCCACCAAATCCGTGGTACGTGCTTCCTGCGTAACGCCATTATAGAAAATATCGCTACGAATTTCTTGGTTCAATACCCATTTGAAGTCATCTGGCGCAAATGCTTCTTGACTGTACGTACCCAATTTTTCATCCAAACCTTGTTGGACATAATAAATGTAATGATTCAAACGGAAGAATTTATTTAAATATAATTTATCCTTATTATCCCATACTTGATATTTAAAGTCATGTGCCCAATGAATATAATCTGCTGCTGTATGCTTTGCACGGAACAACGCCAAGAATGCCGCACGGTCTGAAGCAAATTCAATGGCTTCGGCTAAATCATTTTCGGTAGCAAGTTGACCAATGAAAGTTGGAGAATAATCACTTTCACCATCACCATACATACTAAATGGGTTAACATAATGACTTGTGCTCGGTTTTTTACCACCAAATGACGTATCAATCGTTTTAACACCATTGGATGGCGCATTGTACAATTGAACAAAAATCAAATAGTCGGCGTAGGTACTGTTCCACGTTTCGCCTTGGTATTGTGCGCCCAAAACAATTTCCACATATTCTGCCGTGGTGAATTTGTCCGATTTGAACCCAAAACTACCATATTTCCAGTCATCTGCCAATGTGTAACCAGCAGCACGATTCGTGTATGTTGAATCAACTCGACCACTCACTGGTACAGATTTTGTCATCGCGTGTGCTTTAATCTTATCAAATTCTGTCGCGCTGAAGCCTTCATTTTTCCACCAAAGCGCTTCTTCCAAATAATCGGAATTATTATCTGTCGCTTCAACACCATCTGATGTAACAACGCGCTCACATTGGGTCACTTGACGTGCAATTTTGTAGTATACGGTTTTTTCGATATCATTAACTTTTTCTCGACGGCTGAAATCTGCACCTGCACTGTCTTCCACTTTATACAAAATCAATATGTCTTTACCAGCTTTGAATGTTCCTGTAGAAAGCGATGCTCCTTCATCAACAACAACTTCACCGAATAATTTATTACCGTCTGTGTCGATATATATTGCTGCACCGATATTGCCATGCGCGCCCAAAACATAAGATTCTGCTCTGAAGAAATAGTAGACTTGACCATCACCATTGACAAATTGTGTGTTGCCGTCATAAGGTGGGAACGCATAAATACCAACTGGCTCACCAGCTTGTTGGATGCCGTCGCCATTGTTATCAGTAAACCAATTATTATTAACATCAAGATGTTGAGCATCAGTTTTGTACACAGCACGGACGTTACCATTTGCCAATGTTGTGATGACATTACCATAAGTGGTTGCCGACAAGGCATATTGCATATCATAGGTAACATTTGTACCATTTGAAACAGCATAATTATTTTTAACAAAACTAGCTTGTTGTTGTGTCCAATTATATTGTTCAGCTTTCAAAGCAAAAATATATTCGTCTGTAGCATTTGTACCGTCATTTTGATAACTATTGATCAAGTCATACAAAGTACCACCCAAAGTAATAATTTCTTTATATTTGGCAATTGTCAAACCAGCACTAACTTTTGCAGTTATATAATTATTCAAAGCCTTCCATTCATACGTAGTATTGCTGTTATTTGTATATGAAATTACGCCATCTTTTTCTGTAATTGCGTTTTGAATATCTTGATAATTATCTTTCCAATTCAATTCAGAGTTATTGTAAGAACCTGTTTGGCTTACCCAACCAAGTTCTAACGCACCAATACTGCTGATACGAGCGTTACCACCACCTAAGTGTCCTGTTTTAACCCATGCCAATTCGTTCGATACAACGATTTCTTCTTCGTGATCCATCATATAAATAAATTCTGAAACGGTTAATAATGCTGCCGTGTTTCCTTCAAACAATGCATTCAAAGACAAGTATGAACTGTAACCTTTGCCACCTGTTGCTTCGAAATTACCAGGAACAGAGTAACCATAATCTTCATATCTTTGACCATACAAGTTACCCATATAATAATAATATTGTGCTAATTGCATTTGAGCAAAAGGGTTTTCTTCCAATCTTGATTGAACAGTATAGTTAATGTAAATTTGCAATGGGTCTTTGTTCGTAAATTTAAGGCTATTATCTTTCTCTAAACCAGCAACCATTTCACAGAAAATCTTATTGTTGTTAATAATGACCACTTGTTTTTGGTTTGTATCGTTACCATTTTTATCTTTAACCGTTGCATATTCAGCCCAGACATTATATGGATAAACCATATTAGCAAAATCTTCATTATACGTGTCTCTCAATTTTATATATAAATCACTGCCTGTTGCAACATCTGTTGAAGTTGCATATTTTTTGAATAATAAATATTTTTCATATTGATCCCATGTGAAATCAATATTATGTGCGCTTGAAATACCACCACTGACACGGTATTGATATGTGAAGAACTCATAAGCATTGTTATAACGTTGTTGACGATATTTATTGATGTTATCAATAAAGTCATTTTCACTCTCAACTGTTGATAATTTGTCACTGACAGAGCTGTAAGCAATGTAACTCTTATAATTCGACATTGCTTTACCTGTTAGATTTTGATGTTGGAAATCCCATTTTTCGAAGATTTGATTTTCAGTAATCCAATTTAATAATTCTTGTTTAGCACTTTCGTCAAACAACTCTACGCGAACTTCTTGACCATCTGACATATAACGTTTAGTTACTACTGTTGGTAGGCTACGTAACCATGGTTCTAACATTTCCACGCGTGTAGCCAAATCTTTACTTGTGATGGTTGTTAATAAATATTTTTTATATTCTTCCAAAGTCATTGTTTGCATTTTTAAGGTTTCACCATCAACAATACCAAAAGCATTTGAAATCTCGCCTTTGTAATTTTTTGTTGAGAAATCTTCAGCATTAACATAAGATTTACCTAAATTTTCTGGAACTAAAACTTGTAACAATGTCATACGAGTTGTGTTAGTACCAGTAAATGAACTGTTTGTAACACTACTGTAACCAACAATTTGACCAAAGTAATAACCAATTTTTTGTACTTGCGATGCGTTAACGCGAACTGTGTTTAAGGCTACCGTATTATTGGTGTTAATTGCATTATCAATTAAACCATAGTTACCATTAGCACCAACAACACCACCAATTACATATTGTTTAGTACTACTGCTTGCGCCTAAAACATTAACATTGACGTGAATATTTTCAATGACACCACTGTTAATATTTCCATAGAAACCATCGTTAGAACCTGCAATTGCACCAACTGTCATACCCCAAACTTTATTTGCATTTTCAACTGAGTTATTATCACGGTAAACATATGATTCACCTGATGAACTTAAAACTGTCCATTTTGAGCCTAAATCTGCCGTCGAATACGTACTTGTTACAACACCTTCATTATTCTTAGCAACCTCACCAGAAATTTTACCAAGGTTAATACCAACGATACCACCTAAGTAATATTTACCACTCAAACTATTCAAGCTAACTAGATTTGGTTTTTGCAAGTGAATGGTTTCATCCATAATACCGATTAAACCACCAGCAACATTAGCCGAAACATCTTTAACTGCACCACCGACATTTTGTAAGACTATGATATCTCTGTAATAAACATTGGTATCATTAATTTCCTTACCCATACGATCTTTTAAGAACCATGTTTTTTCTGTATTATAGCTATGTGGCTTGTCTTGGTAATAAATCTCACCATCTGCTGATTGTTTAATAATTTCTTTTTCAAATTTACGAGCTACAATTTCTTCAGTACCATTTGAATTAACTATACGGTAATTATTTGGATTAGATGTAACAAACCCGAAAATTGCACCTGCTGTACCAAAACCTTGTTCATAATAAATATCTGCACCTTCGACTTTAGCATACAATGTTTGTTGACAATATTCTTTACCTGAACCAAAGAGATTTGCGCCAACATCAGTTTGTTGGTTGTGGAAATTAGCAGTTACCGAAACTGAACCATAAAGATTATAATTTTCAACTTCGGAGTCATTAACAACGTTCAAACCAACAAAACCGCCAACAATATTTGCACCTTTAATTACTTCATTAGATTTTGAACTTGAAACTTTAACATCAACAAAGTCTGTATTGATAGCAATACCTGCAATACCACCAACATAACGAGCCGTTGAATTGATATTACCTATACCAAAGTTAATGTTACGAATTGTCGCATATTCTGTCTTACCGAACAAGCCCATTACAGCTAAATCATTGGTAACGGTATCCAAACCTATACCATCCATCGTCAAGCCATTACCTTCAAAAGTACCAGTATAAATAATTTTATATGTATCTTTAATACCATTCAATGTAACATTATCAACCAAACGTAAATGGTTATTTTGACGATTTTTTTCAATATTTGTGACTCTTGTTTCTTTATCTGCTTGTGTTGCTTGTGGTGTTGCACCATAAACATAATCATTAAATTGGTCTTCTGTCCAAACAAGGTAAGGATTTTTTTCTGTTCCTGGATTGTAAAGATAAGGTGAAGAGTTCCATGTGTACTTACGATAACTAATCGCAATTTCATTTGCTGCACGTAAAACAGGTCCAAGTTCTGTCATTTCCCAAATTGTATTATCTGCTGAAATGACATCACTGTTATCCATTCCCATTGAGAAACCTTCATAGTTTGCTATATGGTCATATTTTAATGTGCTATTGTTCGACAAATGTTTTAAAACACCATCCCAGTCAGCACTAAAACTAATACTTTCTGCATTACCTGCATAAATCAAATTCGATAAGTTTGTGGTTACGATTTTACCAGGATCTTTATCGCCATTGATAACAACAAACGGTGAATAGTAATCGAAAGTACCACCACTTTGTAAAATGATGTTGTTATTTTCAATACAATTACTAATTACACCCTTTGATGTGTTTTGATAAACAAAACCACCAGCTGAACCTTCTGTACCAGTTTTGTAAATAACCATATTAACCAAACAATCAGTAATTGTACCACTGTTAAGGTGGACAAAACCACCAAGCGAGTTACGAATTGTTTTAACAGCACCAGCAGTTGAAATATGGTTAATTGAACGTTCACGTTCAGTTGAACGTCCCATTGCGTAAGATTGTTGAATGATACCATTATTCTGACCAACAAAACCACCCAACAAGCTTGTATGCCCTTGTAATGTATCTGCATTTGCGTTGTTAGTAACAGTACCGTCACGATAATAACTTGTCGTGATTGTACCCATATTTACCCCAACTATACCACCAACAATTGAATCAAGGACGTTAACTTCATCCATTGCGCTTGAATTAGTCGTATCTTTTGGACCATATAATTCAACGTCAATCAAAACACGACTATTGGTAATCATATAAGAGTTTGTACCAACTAAACCACCAAGAGTAACACTCAATTCTTTATTATTAGCATACACATAGAATTTAGCTGCTGAAACACTATCAATAATTGCAAATTTATTAGTCGTATCCCCTTCACTTTGATTATTTTCTAATGGGTTGAATTTTTGCATAATTGGACTGTAATCATCATAATGGGCAACAACAGTACGATCTGGAGTAATCCAATTTTTAACATTATGCCATTGGTCATACTCAATTTCCCAAACACCAGTTGTCTCATTTTTAGTAATTCCATAACCAAATTCATTATAAACTTGTTCAACTGCCGTATGATCTGCGTTTAATTTATAGAAATACTTGTCATCGAACATATAACCATCTTTGTTAAATGGTAAATCACTCTTGAATTTTTCATTATTTCCAAGTGTTGGATTAACAATCTTAGATAAATCACGCATAGTAAATTGCCATTCTGACAATATCGCACAGTTCGTAATAATACCATTATTGATACCAGCTAAAAGACCAACATTGACAGCACCTGCACCATAGTTTTCCAAATTAGCTTCTAAAACAGTTATCCCCTCGTTAATACTTGCAGTATTTGGATCATCAACACCGTGTTCTAAAACAATCTGAACATTTTTAATTACTGAATCGGTTGGAATTATTTTAAACAAACCAATTTCATTTGGATTATCGCTCAAATCAAAACCAATATTATTGAAATAAATTTTATGGTTATTACCATCAAGAGTTGCGTTACTTGGGAAATCAACAGGTTTCCATTTACCATTAGTTAATCCAGGAATTTTAAACAAGTAAATATCACTCATCAATATGTAGTCAACATTTTCATTTAATTTCATCAAAAGTGACGCATTATCTTGCGTGATAAACACAGTCGAACGGTCACTAGCCGTAGTCGAATTACTTTGTTTGGTGGTATAAACCGAAATTTGACCAGTTACGCGTTTTGCATTTTCACTATTCGAGTATGAAGTTACTGCTTGCGCACCTTCAACAAACTCTTTACTGAAATCATTTACGCCATAAGCAATATTCGCAGAAAGTTGCATTACAGTTGTTGATTCATCCGAACTGTCACGTAAGAAATACGATGTATTAGTACTATTTTCACGGAAAATTGTATAGTTAACTTGATGACCTTCTTGTGCAGTGTTGTTAATTACCATATAAGTATAACCATCACTAATACGTGGATCATAAGTATTGATTTCTAATTCCAAACGCCTAATTGCATTATTGATATAATTCAATTCATCTAACGTATAATGGATTTGATCCAATGGACCACTCACAATTTCAGGTGAAAAATACAATTCAACAGCAGCATCATCCAAAGTTACTGAATCTACCAATTCACCATCAACTTTAAGTTTCCAGCTCTTAATTTCAAACAATACTGGCTTAATTTTTAATGAATAATAACCCCATTCAATTTTACCATCAACATCTTGTGTGTATGGAATACGTACATCAATCCATTGTGTCAATATTCTTGCACTACTGCGTAGAGTGAAACCTAACATCAAGTTTTGACGACCAGGATTTACAACATTAACAGCAAAGAACTCATATTCATTTTCACCACTATTCAAACCACCATCAAAGACTTCAATATATTCGTAATATAAAGTAATATTATTATCAGCTGTAACATCAATTGGATAATTACGTGAAGTACCAATTGATTGTAAATGTTGAGAACCTTTATCTTGAGATTCAATATACTCCCAACCAGGGAAACCACTCGCCTGACTAAATTGTGTACCTGCTTGCAAGGTAATGTTTACAACAGAATCTGTTAATGGATTAACACTACCAATTTGTGGTACACCACCGTTGTATCCAATTTCAATTGAACTCTTAATGTAATCTAAGGTATCAACATCTTTATCTGCAATTTTTTGAATCCAAACATTACCACCAAATGATTCTATACGAACATTCTTTCCACCATTAATATTTTCAACAACAAATTCAATTTGGCCATTAACAATTGACCTGTTAAGTGCCAACTCGAAATCTTGTAATAATAAATTTACCATATTACGGACTTTAACATCATCCGAATAAGTTGCTTGAACGTGTAAAACTAATGGGATATCTTTATTTGCCAAGTCGATATAATTATTTTCAGCATAATCGAGATAGAAACCGTCAATTGTATATAATACTGGAGTAACACAATATGAATAAACATAATTTGCTTTGGTTGCGTCTTCTTCATCAGCATACGGAATTTTAATTTCCACATTATAATTACGTAAAGCAATTACTGGTGCTAAATCTACATATAAAACAATATTTGAATTATCATCAGAAACTTCAGTTTTAACTGTAACTAAATCAGATTGTTCTCCATCAATAACAATTTTCTCTTGTGTAATCTGATCAACAACAGTAATTTGGTCAGCAAAGATTTTACCAGCATCTGCAATTTCTACTACATAAGCGGCTGAAGTACCAATTACTTGTACTGCATTTGCAAAACCAGAACTTAAAATTGTATCGCCAACTTTTTCATTCCATTCGTCTTTTCCGTAACCAGTTGAAATCAAAATTTGATTTGATACTAATGTTTTACTCTTTTCAACCAATCTAGGTACACCATTTTCGTATACAATATAGGTTGACAATCCAACAACATTATCTGTTTTCACATTAGCAGCCACATTACGACGCAATGTCATATTACCAAAACCAATATTTTCGCTTGTTACTGTTGGTGTAATGTATTGCGCAGCAGCATTTTCAATGTTTTGTTTTGCTAAATTGATTGAACGTAAAACACTCGGGTCAGTTGTTTCACTTGCCTTGATTTTTGCAACATATTTAATAACCGTAATTGAGTTACTGGTATTCGTTAATAACAAATAATCTTCGTTATTTTCATTTTGAATCAATTGTGAAGCCGCAACACCTTCATCGGCTGCTTGAATTGTCCAACCTTTTAATTCAAACAATAAAGGAGTAATTTCGATACAATGACTGTACCAAACATCTTTACCATTAACCGTAGTTAAATAAGGAATGCAAATACGAATATTATTTTTTAAGCAATCAGTATTTGCAACTAATTGAACTTCTAAAGTTCCTTTTACTGGATCTACCAAAATGCTTAAGTTTTCATAAGTTTGTAAAGTTCCGTTGATTGAATTACTAAATGAAGTAACGATATCACCGGCATTCTCAACCCACAAGAATTGATAGAAAACTTGACCACGAATATTCTTTAAAGTGTATTTTTTTGTTCCACCAATAATTTGGTTAGCCGCAGTAGAACCAACAACCGTTGGACGATCTGGAATTGGTCTAATATTTACTGACCAAATACGATAAGGAATTATACTTTCTACAACATTGCGTTTATCTTTAGTAATTTCTACAATTTCCGGATAACCATCCACATAATTAACAGCAGCATCAATTACAATGTTTTCATTGCTATCAACATTTATTGAAATTGGAGCACTACCACTATTCAAACTTAAATTCAATTCTTCAATTTTGTTTTTAATTTCGTTTTTAACTTCATTACTCAATGATTGTTCAATCTCAGTAGTAATCGCACGATAACGTAAATCTTTAGTCGTTAATGGAGAAATTACCCAAACAGCACGTTCTGGATGATCAACTGTTTCAAATCCAAGTATCTCATAATAAACAGGATTAATCTTCAATGTAAAGTTGTTGCTAATGACAACGTTTACTGGAACATCGACACTTGCTGTATTGGTTAACTCAACAGTAACATAATTTTTTTCTTTTGAATTCCAAGTTACTCTGTAATTCGAACCATCAGGAATACTTGTAATTGCGTCCATAATTGAACTATCAATGTAATAAGTTTTCTTTGTGCCAATTGCTTGTGATTCAACACGTTGTTCAACAGCAGTGTCACCCACAACTACTTTAAATGATCTTGAAAGATGTGTCGTAAAATCAGATGATAATTTTGCAGTACCTTCATAAGCTTGGTAATTTACCGAAGCTGAAACTTGGAAATGATAGATAGTTGCAGATTCTCTAACACGTGTTCTTGATACGAAAGTAGATTGTTTAAAATCTTTAGTAAATGCATGCATTTTTTCTTGCAAGATTGCACCACTTTCCGAATCGTTCAAAACATCATTCGAGTATTCATAAACAGGCATGAAATAGGTATTAGTATTAAATTGAGCTAACTCTTCCATAAAGTCGTCGATAGAATCTACGTTAATAACGTCATCAACATAACCATTTAATGCAAAATCTACTACCTTAAACCATACAGGATGAATCGTCAAAATAAAGGCAACATTTTCATTATCAAAACTATTTGGCGCATCTTTAACGTGATTCTTGTCATAATAAATGAAAACTTTCAATTCGCGTTCTACTAAATCTGCATTTGGTTCTAAGATTATTTGCAATTGATTATCAACAACCTTTACTGACCAACCATTTGTACCATTTTCATATTTTACCAATGCACTGTCGTCATCGGCTTTTTCTTTATCAGTATTTTCGTACAAAGAAATCATTTTGTCGGTGAATCCCTGAGCCAAGTCTGGGAAATCCACCGTATAAGTAGCACTTTTACCAATTGCAACTTCTACTGTACGACTGCGTGGAATATTTGGACGTGCCATATTTGTACCAGCAATCTTATCTGAATAACGAACATATTTAAATACATCACGCACTACTTGAGTTGGTTTTGCTTTTTCAATATTAATGATACTTGCAACACCATTTTGATAATCAATTCCAGCACGAACAACTAGATATTCTGCACCAACAGTATATGTTTCCAAATCTGAAATTTTTTCTACTAATTGTTGATTAAATGAATCGATTTGAGCACGCAACGCAGTTTGGAAATCTGCATCACCATCAAATGAATATCTTGCACGAACACGGAAAGTTAAATTATCAATTTTTTCTGCAAATGTATCAGATGTAATTAACCACAAATGTCTTTCTGGATGGTTGATGACATCAAAACCTTCAACTACAAACCAAACCGGCTTAATTGTCATAGTAAAATTGCGTGAACCACTGATTGCGACAATAATATTTTGTCCGACCAAATTTGCACTTGGAGCAATTGATACCTTCAACGCAAAACTATTACCATAAGGTATAACTTGAGCAACAACAGAACCATCAGTAACAATAGAACCACCAACACTAACGAAAAGCTCTGAAATGTCGTCAAACTCTACACCTAAATAATAGAATTCTGTCGTACCAACAGCTTGATAGCGAGATGCAACGTTACTGCGTTCAGTAGCTACACTAAACTCAACATAACTTTCAACAACATTTAATGGATAACTTTCAACTTCTAATAAAGATGGCACTCTGCGATAATTAGAACCAGTTACACCATAATCAAGAGCAATATTGATTTTCAAATATTGATCAACCGTTTCAACTTCAAGCAAACCATTGCGTTCTGAGTTCAATTTCGTATTAAAAGCTTTAATAAACTCAATTACTTTGTCACCATTATATTCAACTGCGTCATTATATTTAGCAACTGCACGATAATAAATATCGTTAACATTACGGTCAGTTAAATCAATAGGTTGTTCTGGGTATATTGTTTCAACACCAATAACTTCAAACAAAACTGGTTGAATTGTTAAAATAAATATGCTTTCATAACTTGAGTAGAAATTCAAAACAATGTCATTTTTTAATAACGTTTCTGCTGCATCAGCAAGTAATTCTACTGTTACAATATTGTCTTCTAAAGTTACTTTCCAACCACGTTCTTGTAATTTTGCATCATCATACCTTAAATCTGAAACATCCAAACTAACATCTTGATCAAGGTCAATAATATAAGTTGCTTTTGTACCAATTGCTTGCACTTCTGTACGTGAACGTGGTTCAGATGGCATTGGTGGTAAGTCACCTTCTGGTGCAGGTTTACCATAGATTGTATATGTAAAATCAACATCAATACGGATAATAAACTCACTTTCGGTTGCTGAATCGACCAGTGTCGGTTTTCCATTTTGATAATCTAAATAAACAACAATGTGTAAATCGCCTGAAGCTAAACTCGTATCATACTGACGTTCAATTAAATTTGATTTTGTATCTTGTAATTCTTGCACAAAACTACTTAACAATGCAGGTACGTTTAATGCTGAACTCATTGAGTATTTGCCATATACTGCATCAAAAACAACATCACTTGGTGAATCTTTTTCTTCACCATAATATAAATGAATATCACGATCTTCGGTAGATTGTCCCACTACCGTCAAATCATCAACTGTAAAGTATGCCGGGATAATGTTCAAAATATATGATGGTTCATCGTCATTAACATTCCCCCAAATACCAATACGAATTAAATTTCCGATCAAATCAGTCGATTCATTCAAACCAACTTTAATACGGCGTGGGTTGGTATCATTTTCAATCCACCAATTTTGATAATTACCTGAATCATAAACTTCCCAAATGTCGTTACCTTCACTATCTTTACCCGTGCTAATTTTAATCGCACCCACAGTAACAGTACGATTTACATTATAAATTACTTCTTGTCCTAATGCTTGTGCTTTGGTATTTTCCGGTACACCATCAACTAATAAATAACGATAAGTATTTTGTACAACAGTTTTTGCATTAACTAAATTAACTAAACTAGGAATACCACCTTCATAAGTAACACCAGCAAAAACAGTTACAAAACCAGCATCATCAAGTCTTGAAACTAAACTTGAGCTATTTAAAGTTAGCAAGAATTCTCTTTTCGACCTTTCTAAATCAAAACCAGGGAAACTTTCACTGCTATGACTTGATGCAAAATCCAAACTCAAATCCATTAACCAGTTATCAGTATTTTTAATCATTATTGGATTTTCATCAATATGGTCAGCCAATAAAATCTGTTCTACAGTATAATAAGCTGGAATAATATTTAAAACATAGACTAATGCACCATTACGGTCATAAGCCCTAATTGATAGAAGCTTATCGAATAATTCTGTATTTTTGTCTAAATTAACAGTGATAATGTTTTCTTTAAAACTGAAAACAACATCCCATGCAAAATCTTTCGACCATACATAGTTTCCATCTGCACGGATTTCATATTTATCTAATAAAGAATCATATGCAACACCTGAAAGTGAAATATTATAACGAACAGAAGTTCCAATTGCTTGAGCAACGGTACGAGTACGTCCATTTGGTGCTACTTCTAAATCAGGCAGTAAATTATCACTCTCGCCAACATCATTACCAAAAGTACGAACTGGGAAATATGTCGAAATTTGTGTTCCATTACGATCTAAAGTAGGAACACCATTTACATAGGAAATACCGGCAGAAACCAACAAATAACTGGTTGCTGTAACTGGATTTGCCGCATCAGTACGAGTAATTGCACGAGTATTAGAATTGAAACTAAAATTCAAAATACCATCTTCATTTGCAACACGGCTGAAAGACAAAGCATTATTGTCAGATAAATAGTTTTGAGCATTTGTTAATTCAACATTAAAAGCATTTAAAGCTTTAGTTACATTACTATCTTCAACACAAACAATATTACCTGCCTCAACAGTTAAAACAGTTGGAGTCGACAAAGCAACCAATGGGTTTACTGGATTTTTTTGTAATTTAAATTCATCAAAAGTAAACCAAACTGGAATAATTGTTAACTCTAATTGTGGAGCTCTTACGTCAACATTTGAGAACACATTAATAACAATTTTACCTGCCTTAACTAATTCTTCGTATGCCAAACTATTTTCATCACTAGATTTATTTTCCAAACTAATTGTAATAAGAACTGTGTTGCGATTTTGAGTTTTTAAATTTTTGTCCCAATAATTTTCAATATTTTTACTGTTTGTTAGTGCATCTTCTAAGTACAAATTGTTGATATGTAATGGATTCCAATTTTCAAAAGTATACGTCGCAGCAGTACCAACAGCCAAATATTCGGTACGTTTAATTAAAGCATTTTGTTTAAATTCATAGTTATAGGTACGCGCATAACGGTAAGCACCATTTTTTGTTATTACGGGTACACCATTAACATAACTGTATGCAATTTCAATTGTTACTTTTCCAACAGTCTCATAATTATAACGAACTAAATCAGAAGTTTGTAAGCTGTAATTAAAAGCAGCCATTTTTTCTGACATACTACTACTTAACATTGAAGTGTCGTATTCAAATAAAGCACGATATTTTAATTGAGTTAATTCATCACGTGTAATTTGTAAACAAGTTTCATAATGATTGATAACCTCAATTTCATCAAATTCAAAATATACAGGAACAATTACTACACTTAAATACGGATTAACATAATCGCCCGGACGTTTATATGGAATCCTTACTTCTAAAGATTCACCAATTGCTGAAACGTCACCTTTTAAATAAACCGATAAAGTACGCGCAACCGAGTCAATTGTTATTGTTGCATATTTTGAATCTATCGTTTTATTAGTAGAACTAATTCCATTAAATGTGAAATCAGCATAATTTGGAATACAATCAGATGGGAAAGCAATATCATAAACACCTGTCGTACCAATTGCTTGATGTTGTGTTTGTGTCATTGTACAAACTGCATAATCACCAACATTGTCATCTGGAGTAACAACAAAACTGTCACGGTATTTTGCCACTAAGTTCATATTCTCAACAATCGCTTTCGCATTGCTTTCACCTTGAATTGAAACACTAATACCAAAAGATGTACCGTCAGGCAAACGGTGTGAAAATTGAGAGTTACTTATAATTGAAGTTTTAAAATAATATTTACCATCCCATTTATAACCCTCAGCTTTCGACCAAGAAGATACCATCTTAGGCATTGAGCTACCACTTACATAAGGCTGATAGAATTTATCATCTTGGTTATAAATCATTTGAGTAAAACCAATTGTATAAACCACAGTATCATAAATTGGTTTTCCTGATAAATCAGTTCCAATTAAAACTTTTTCAGTGTGAGGTTGTGAAGTCCATAAATTTATATTAGAAACGTTAATGTAATATAGAGTTGGATAAACTACCAAAATTCCACCAACAGATTTTTCATCTAAATAAATGATACCAGCGTCACTTTGTCCACTAACCAAAGTAACAGCACTACGATTAGCAGCAACTGGTTCAGTATCAGCAAAATGCGCCATTGTAACATTGTTAATCCCCTGTTTGGTTAAACTTAATGCTGAAAAATCGCTTGCTGGTGTTTTAATATCTAACAAAGGTGAATTATTCAAGTTTTCAGTAATAATTAAGCGCGCACCTGAAATGTTATAGAAAGGATTAACATCTGGGACTAAAATTACAACAGCAACTTCAATCTTCAAATAATAGGTATAATACAAGTTTGAATACACTGGACTATCAGCATTCAAACAAGTTAATTTGAATTCTAATTTTGATTTGCCACCTTCCATATTGACATATGAAATTGTTTGATTATCTTCAAATAAATTATAATAAATACCATCATATAAGAAGCTGTAATTCAAAATACTTGGTGACCAATTTTCTTGATCCACGCGCATTGTTAAATCATAAATTGCTGTCGTAACGCCATCCAACACAATTGAATCTTGCGCAATATTTAAATAGCTAACACCACCCTTAACTTTAACTTGTACCTTTGATGTTAAAGCATCTAAATTAAAACAGTGAGTTGTTCCATTGGTTGTTGTAAATTCAATATATGGATAGAATGAATACAAACCACCAGCATAAGATACATAAGCAGTACTACTTGAATCAAAGTCTTTATTTTGCATTTTCCAACCGGAATAAACACTCAAGTTAGAAGTAAATGAAAATTCATTACCACGTTGCATTGTTACTGAATCAATTCGGTTTGTATTTTGAGATGGCGTTAATACTTTACGTGAAACCAAACCACTACCACTTGCGCTCTTAACACTAACATCAAAAGCTGCGATACTTTCAACAATATAGAAAGTCATTACACGACCAGCAGCACTTATTGTATAATGTACAGTAGTTCCATTTCTGCTGTAAAAATTGTCATCATCGTTTGTGTCTTTATTAAAGACGTAATTCAAGTCAAGATTTAAACGTTCGCTATCAGTCTTAGTTAACGAGCCAATCGCTACATTGTTAACATATTTAGTAATTATCATTCTTTCCGGCTTTGCTAATGCATTCCAACCAAGAACTGTATACAAATCATCGATATAATAAACGTTAGCCTTGATTGATGATCCGTAAACATCCTGACCATCTGTATAAAATAAAGCAGCATATAAATCAGTAGGTTCTGTACTTGGCAAGATCCAGTTATAGCTGCCACGCGTATTTAAATTTCCACTATTTGCATCGTGAATATTTTCACTGACTAACTCTTCAACTGTCTCCTCAACAGTTTCCTTGCTGCCAATGTACAATGAAACCATTTGATATACATCAGGTAAAACTAAATCATCACCATCAAGATTTACATCCACATAACGCAAGCTATCACTCGCATAAACAACCAAAGCATACGCACCAAGACTTGTTGCACCTTCAACTGCTTTGATATACACTTTGCTTTTTTCAGCATCGAAACGCGCAACAGCACAATTAGCAATTGCTATTTCATTATTATTTACAGAGAATGCTGATATGACAAATTGACCATTTTTCCATTCTGCAAAACCGATACCAAAATCTTGATAGTTTGCTTTACTATCAACTTTAACATCAATTTCCTGTTCAACTATTTTACCGTTTTCTGAAATTAACTCTAAGTAATTGCCGACCCCGTCAATGTTTTTTATTTTTTCAGAAACCAATTCAATTTTATTTGGATTCTCATTTTTAATCTTTACATCAACGGTAACTAAATTTCCACCAATATAATATAATTCAAACGGAAGATTTTCTGTCCAAGACAAACCATCTAAATCATACTTAGCAGGGAAATTATAACTTTTGTAAATTTTAAATCCAACTTTAAAAGTATTTTCCACTAAATACTGTGCAGTAATATTGAAACTGTTATATTTTTCACCAGTACCTTGTTCTACAATTACATTTTTATTTACAGGCTCAGCGACTTCAATACGTAAATAATTAAAATCAGTAATTGTTTCACTATTCATTGTGGTTAAACCAAGAGCAATTTCTGCACTATCTGTAATACCTTCCAATTCAATCTCAGATGGTAAAATGACGTTACCAACTGATTCAACAACAATTAAATAAACAGTAATTTCAGTTTCATTTTCAGCAAACACAGAATCACTGTAAGCATGTAAACTTACAAGACATTCATACAAACCTTCTTGCAATCTACGTGCATCAAACATAGATGTTGTGGTGTTAGCAATAATTTTACCACTAGCATCAGTGATTTGTTCGAAAACAGCATACGCGCCAACACTTACACCCTGTGTGTCAACTGCAAATTCATAAGTATAACCCTTACGTACATATGCAGTACGTACATAGTCATAAGCAGTATCTTCCGAATCCATAATAGAATGGTAAATCTTACCCTTACTATTACTAATTACCGATAAAGATAATGATTCAACCGTTGGATAAACACGAATATTTAAAGTGTATGACTTACCGTTTGGATATCCAATGGTCAAAGGATAATCTTTATAATATTCAATTGGACTAACATCATTCGCTGTAATTGTGTAACGCACAAAGTGAGACTTTAACTCATCAGAATTATAATCAGATGCAGATATTACAAACGGCAAATCTTTACTATTATCGGTAACTTTAGCTGTATTCCATTTTTTACTATATGAATAAACTACTTCCCCATTTGGATTCGCATTCGCGAACATACCAAAAACATCTACTTCTTCAACACTAAAATCTTGATGCTTAACATCATAAACCAAAGCAACGCCCAAAGAACCATCATCGAATTGTGCTAAATTTTCAACTTGGAATTTATCAATTGCACTGGTAACATCTAAATTAACTGAACAAGACGCATAACCACCAACTGTTAATTCACTCACACTCTTAATACGTAAAGTCAACGTCATATTATCAGACAAGAAATTTTCCGCATCTCCTGTTTGCATAAAAGCAATGCAAAAACGGTTGTGATAATTAGCATAATAATTTTCCGGTGTCCCAGACAACATTACCCAATCATTAACTTCATCTGACCAATAACCAATTTGCAAAATACTATACAAACCAACCTTACCAGGATTGTTGTCAGCATTCCAGCCATATACACCTGTTCTATCACCAATATCATCAACAACTTCTAACTCAAATTCAACATCATTATCAACATTAACTAATTTACCATTAGCAGTATCCAACGTAAAGGTATCAAAAGAGACACCATCATAGAATTTTCCTTCGTAATAGAAAGCATTAACCGATTCTTTGTCAGTCGCCAAAACAAAAGATTCTTTTCCGTAAATATCTGCTTCACTTTCAAGATAAAATTCATTACGAACACGAACGTAAATAACATCTTTGACTTGCACATTAGCATCCCCACTACCTGAGAAAGCAATTTCATTATTATTAACTTTAATGATTGGATAAGCAGTTATTTTAATCGCTACTTCACCAAGATTTTTTACCGTCGACAATGAACGTTGATATTGATCAATATAATCAACACGAACAACTTGAGTATCCGAACTTTCAATAATAAAGCCATAATCCGATGTTTCTGTTGTTACACAATCCAAAGCAAACGAAAAATTCGCAGCTGAGAACTCAGTGCGATTCGCAATTAAATCCCACACTTTATCGCGTGTGGTTTCTGTAGCATTAGTATCTATAAGAATATTTTTTACTTCAGGAAAAACATAAAAAGGAATGTCTAACCATTCTGTCATTCCTGGCAATTTTGCTTGTACGTAAATATATTGGTTTGTATGTGTAGCTTGACTGCTGACGGCAATTGATCCTTGTTGTAAAATCACACCAGGATATTGTTCTTTTAATTTATATTCAATCGGAAAATTATTAGGAGTGAAAACACGTTCATCGTCATCAGGATGCGCGAAGAAAATGAATTTGTTTAAAACATCAGCAGACATTAAGTTTAAACCGTCACCACCTTGACGTAAGCCAAAATGAGATTTTGGTGCAATTTTCATATCTTGAGCAACTAACTTTACATTTACATTAACATTGATTGTACGCCCACCAACAGCCGTAAAAACCATTGTTACAGGCGCACCACCGTTTTGCCCAGTAACTTTAAATTGGTTAATTCCAGTTTTACCTGACTCGTCACGTGGAGTAACTCGAGAAACAGTAACAACACCACTACTAATTGAACTTTCGTTTAATTCAACACCACGGTCTGCTGATTCCGGCAAACCACCAACAGTAATTGTAAAATATGCCGAAGACATATCAGTTTCAACTATTGTAAATTTCTTATCAGCAGTCTCATCTTTCTTTAACTCAATTTCCAATTCAATATTGGGTTTATCAACAGTAATGGTCGCACTTCCGTAAACATCTTTATCACGACCAGAGTTTTGAAATGCAAAAACCACACCAAAAACAGCTGCAATCGCAATGATGCTAACAATCAACAAACTTGCAAGACCGCGTTTTTTCAAATGTGATTCCCCCAACGTTTTTCTTCTCTTCTAGTATGTCTAAATTATATTTTTTATATGACTAACCGTCAAGCAAAAAACAGTTCCTAGCTTAGATAAAAGCGTTGCTTAGTATAAACTCGCACTGCCCCACTGCTTGCATCACCTTGCGTTATTGCAATTTTATTTGCCTTTTCTTGTTCCCCTTCGCCGATAATATGCATATTTTCTTCATCAAAACCATATTTAGCACTACTATTGGCTGAATTTGCGCCAAAAACAAACAAATCAAAGTTATTGCAATCATTATCAACCTTGACATCCACATTTCCCCAATTGTGATGTCCACTTAAATAACCACCAGCCCTAATCACATTTTCAGTCCCAACAACCTTGTTAAATTGAGCTTCAATATTAGCTGCTCCTGCCCCATTTTCCCAGTTACGCACAGTAATGTCTGCTTGACCATTGATTCCTGTCACAATGATGTTTCCGTCATAACCAAGAACTTTAACACTGCAATTACTTGCCTCATCGCTAAAACCAATTCGTATTTTACCTGCACCAACTTCCGAACTCTTAACATCAACATTACCGACAATATCTAACAACTGAATACTACCTAAACCGTAATTTCTAACCAAAACATCACCCACAATACTATCGACGTCAACATTTGCTTTGGCATTTGGTTGAGTAATACCACCAACCGTAAAGTTCAAACCACCACTTGTAATTTCGGAAACATTTAAATTACCGTTAACAGTTGTCATTGTAACCCCATTCCCAACTGTCCCAATTGAGACTGTCGCATCAGATGTCTCAACGTTTAATTTACCAATCTCGTTCATTGTCAAACGACCTTTATTATTTTTATAGGTAACATTGCCAGCTTCATCACCACGGAAATCATTATAATTACCAGTAACATTAACGTCGCCACCAATTTTACAATTAAAGGTTTGTGCGCCATTCGAACCAGATACATTTACATTTCCCAATACATTCGAATGACAAATAAACTTAGTTTTATTACTTTTGATTTCAATATTGTTCAAAGAAATATTTTCATTTGCCGGTATATTAACACTGGTTGCGCTTTTCACAACTAAGTTATCAATTTTTAAAGCATCAACCTGCCCCACTGTATTATCCACAAAGGAAAAATTTACTGTACTGTAATTATTTTCTAAAACAAAATCATGACGAAATTCATCCGATTGAGCGCGATGAGGTAAATTGATTGTTACGGTCGTTGGTTTATCTTTAAAAACTATACCCGATGGCTCTAAGATTTTTATTCGATAATAAATTTCATCATTATATAATGTTTGGCGCCATTCCACCAAAGTACGACTTAAACTATTAAAAGCAATCCCACTTGCCGACTCATTAACAACAATTGTTCCCGCACCTTTATAACCATCATTTGACATTTTAACTTCAATCTGCGTTCCTGTACTTTCGATAATAAATTTACCATTAGCAAAAGCCTCTGTTAAATCAGGATCGCGATAAACAATTTGTGTATCACGCTCTTTAACGGCTTTCGCACCAAAGATTGTTAAATCAGGAAAAATAAACAGCGTTGTTACTAAAACGATTAAAACTAGCGCACCACCCAACAACACAAAACCGACTGCAGCGATAAAATTTAATAATTCGCGTTTCATATTTTAAGTCTAACGTTTTTTTTGAAAAAAATCCACTAAAATGTTTTGTGCCTCCTGGTTGAAGTGTAACTCGACAGGAGTCTGCCAATTTAAGTTGGTTGTCGATTGTGCGGCAAAATACACTTTTTGCAAACGTGCATTCAAAATTGCCCCCATACACATTTGACACGGTTCTAAAGTCACATACATATCACAACCATTCAAACGCCAAGATTTTAATTTACGACACGCGCGATTTAGTGCTACCACCTCAGCATGCCATAAGCAGTTACGTTTGCGTTCACGCTGATTATAACCTTTGGCGATAATCTTACCATCTTTCACAATAACACAGCCAATCGGAACTTCGCCACGTCGCCCAGCAATACGAGCTTGCTTAATCGCCTCCTGCATAAAATCCATTACCAAGTCCCCCAAATAAACGAAAGAATTGTCATTACAGAACCCATCAAAAAGATAACACATAAGAAAGCTTTTTCAATCGGACGCAACTCTTGTGGTTTATCAAAAGTTTCAATATAGGCAGCTGTTGCTTTCCAGGTCGGCAAGGTTTGTATTGCCTGTGTCAGGGCTACTTTCAATCGGTCAAAATCTTCAACACCAAATTGTTTTTGTGAAGCTAAATAGCGCACAGTATATGCATCAATATTACGTTTAAATTTATCACGTGCCATATGACGAACAATCTCTCCAATCACGATTACAACAACTAAAACAGTTAAACCTAAAGTAAAAACATTACTGAATAAATAAGAGAATATATTTGCACCTGGTAAGTTTAATTCTTCAGCATAACTCAAATAAGTTGATAATGCATTGTTGGTAAAATGAACAATGACACTGCCCCACAATGAACCTGACGATAGCGCTATCACGCCCATAAACCACCCTAGAATCGTTGCATAGAAGAACTGACCTGCATTCATATGCATTAAACCAAACAATAAACTGCTCCACACTAAAGCCTTTTTAATACCAAGCTGTTTTGTCATTCCATTTAACAAAACCCCACGATGTAAAAATTCTTCACAAATCCCAGGCAAAACAGCAGTCAACACAAGACTAATCAACAAACCCCAATACCCACCAAAAACATTATCGTTAGTTGGATACTGATACCCTAAATATTGCAAAATCGAAGCGAACAAACTAGCAATAAAAATATTAAAAACATAGAGGCAAATACCTAAAACAAAACACTTCATAACGTTACCCCACGATAAGCGACGCCAGCCAACATCACAACAGACTTGCTTTAAAGAAACAGGTTGATGATTAATTTTTTGCGTTACCAATAACAAAAGGAATGGAATCCCAAACATTATAATAACTTGAGGAAGCACACTGCCAACAACTTCCATCGCTTCATCTGATAAGCTATTAAAACAACCAAGTGACCCTAAAATTTGTACTAACATTAACAATAAAATTGCTAATCCATAAATAATTAAAGTTGCTAAATAACGATTATTTTTCATACTTTGGAATTCCTTTTTTAATTAATAAACTAACTATGATCGTGGTTATTATTGCCAAGCCGAGCGACAGCGTTATATTCCAAGGTGTCAAGGCAAAAACACTAACCTCATTACCTACCAACGATGTATATGCTAGAATAAAAATATTATTGATGATGTGCATCAAAACTGTCCAGCCAATTTTGTTTGTTTTTAAAAAAATCCACGCAAACCAAATTCCCATTAAAAACTGATATATAGTTTGCGACCACGACGTATGATAAATCATAAAAACAAACGCACTTAATACAATAATCCACCATTCCGGCATTTTGGTCAATTTTAACAAACGACAAATTACAAAACGAAATATTAACTCTTCACATACTGGAACAATTAAACCAACCACAAAAAATGTTAACCAAAAACCATTAGCAAACAAATCACTGTCTGCACGGGTTTCCCACCCCAAACGCACGAATAACTCAACGCTTAAATTCTGTAATAATAAATAACCAAACAGGCAGCCAAAAGTAATGACTACACAAAACAATAAAGTACGTAAATTATCCTTAACTTTTAGCATGTTTTCTAGTATATTATTAAAATGCTAAAAATCCAAACGTTAAGTAGTGGTAGCGCAGGAAATGTAACCTATGTTGGAAATTCCACAACAGGCATTTTGATTGATGCTGGATTACCTTTATCAATGATATTAAAACTAATGAGCCAAGCTAATATATCACCAAACTCCATTACGGGGCTTGTCATCACCCACGAACACAGTGACCACCTTAAGGGCGTTGCCGATTTCGTAACTCAATACAATGTACCTATCTATTGTCATCATACGAGCACGAAAACATTGAAGCGTAGTTTAAAAATTCCCCCACACCACTTTATCGAAACCGAAAATACTTTCCTGATTGGTGATATTACAGTTAATTGTTTTCCTGTTCCTCACGATAGTAATTTCTGTTTAGGTTATACATTTCAATGTGGCGACGCAAGTGTCGGCATTGCCACCGACATTGGTCAGATGACTGATATAATTATTTCTCATCTGGCGACATGTCAAATTGTTATACTTGAAAGCAATCACGACATTCAAAAATTAATTGCAAATCCCAAATACCCAGATTGGTTAAAGCGTCGCATTCTTGGCAATCGTGGACACCTTTCCAACTTAGATTGTGGCCGTACAATTGCAAAGCTTTACCAAGCGAATGTTTCACAAGTTATTCTTGCACACTTAAGTGAAAAGAATAATACACCAACACTTGCTTATCAGACAGTAAAGCAATACCTACAAACACAAAATATTATTGAAGGTAAAGACATCTTTATTGATGTTGCTCTCCAAAGTCAAATCGGTAACTGTTACTGTATTGAATAATTATTTTGTTGTCATTTTATTACGCATACGTAAGAAGATTAACACAGCAACACCAGCAATACCTAAAACTACTGATAAAATTACATAGCCAAAGGTACTTTCTTTTTGTTTAATAGTCCAGCTATCCATATACACAGGGTCTTCATCACTGTCCTTAACCACAACACTGTATAAACCTGCATCTGAAACCGTAAACAAAGCCTGAGGGTTGAAATTTTCACTATTCAAAACATTATGGTCTACAACTATTTTTTGTTGTTCAACAAAGTTTTTATACAAAATAATCGTCACCTTACCTTGTGAATAATATAACCAATATGGATTGTAATATAATGTTACAGCATTTGTTGTTTCAGTACCACTACCACTACTCAAAACAAAATAGTTACTTGCACTATTAGCCTTATGTTGTATGTTAAATTTTACTTCGTGTAAAACATAATCTTGTAAGATTGTATTGTAAGTTTTCAAAGTAACGACATAACTACCTGGATTACTATCTGCATTAAATTCCATATAATCATTGACTTTGACATCATCAAAATCATGAATTTTATAACCATCACGAGTCACAGATTCAACTTGAACGTCTGGGTAAATTGACATACTAAACGATTCTCTAATTGTGTAAGATGGAATAATTTGGAATTGATATTCGGCTTGCAAATCTTCCAAAACATTATCACTAATACGATAAGTTACTTTAATACGATAAGTACCACTTTGGTTCCAATAGAATGATGATTGCATTCCATTAACATTCATTTCAATTGGCACTGTACCATTTGCACCATTATATGTTCCTTCAATTTTACTAATACAGAAACGTTTCGTAAAGAAATCCTTATCTTTTGCAAGTTCATTCGCATACAACTTAGATAAGAATTGATTACCATAATCAACTAATTTTAGTTGTACTTCATCGTTATAAATCATTCCGTTGATAGGTTGTTTATCATTGATTAAAACCATAGGTTTCGTTATTACCATCAACATATAACGATTTTGTTTATAAGCAATATTGTTTTCGTCATCACTATAGCCAAAATATAAATAGTTTCCAACTAAATCATGTACCACAAATTCATAATACCCAGCATCATAACGACCAATAGTAAATACTTCAGTAGCAGCATCACCATACAATGTTTTAACTAATGTACCATTATAATAACAATCAACAACAATCACATTACCAGCTACCATATAATATGGTAAACCATTCTCATCACGCAAAACACCCGAACCACACGATAACCTAACTTCTAATTTATTATCATGTGCTTTCATAAAATTATCATCAATAATGTGATAAGTAGTTTGTGCTGCAGGAACAACGTAATTCATATTACCTGAAACAATACCACTAGGATTACCATTTAATTGTAAAGATATTGGAGAATTGTTTAACTCACCTTCGGCTACACCTGTTGTCGCAAAATAAATTGGATTATCGTAAATCGCTTTACCATCTTTATCGACACCAAGTAAGAAAGCCAAACGCCAAACCAACGTATTGTTCTTATTATCAAAATAATAATAAGCTGTATTCGCATCAAAACCTGCCAAAATACGATTAGTTTGTCCTACACGGATATCTAAGCCGTGAGATTGATATTCTGTGATTAAATTACCATTGTTGCTTGTCGTAAAGATATAACGCGTAATATTGATATACTCTTCTGGATGCGTATTATCCGGCGTAAATTTATAATCACTTAAACTAGCACTAACTTGCTCGCCGTCATCATAAACTAAAATCAAAGTATCATCAATTTGTGCAATTTCAAATTCAATAACCTGTTTTGCCCAAACAATATTACGTAACGTGACAACATATTTACCAGGTTCTTTGAAAGTATATTTAGTCGTACCAGGTTTTAATGTAACATACTCAATTTTATCATCAAAGGTACGTGTATAAGAGATGGTAACTGGGAAAGTTGTCGCCACTAAACTATTGGTAATATCTAAACAGACATCACTAACAAAAGTTTGTCCTTCTACATCAATAGATTGGTCACTTGCATTTTTCCAATCAACAATTGGTAAGCGTGTATCAAACACAAATGTTTGGTCAAACAAAATTGCACCACTTGCACGCCCAGTTGCGACAATACGATATTGTTCAATTGTTGTCGAACCTTTAGTTGGAACAAAATGATAGCTAATCATATCGTTACTAATAAAGGATTGTAAATCAGATAACAATTCGCCTGTTCCAGCATTATAAATCAAAACACTATATGCTGTACGTAAATAACTAAATTCAACACCACGTTCATCACCAAGATATATTACATTATCTTGATTTACTGTATTACCATAAACTTTGAAGTTAATCGTACTCTTCGTTTGTTGGTGATATTCCGTGATGCTGACACGACCAAATGGGTCAGTAAGCGTAATGATTAAATCGTGAGAAACGTCAAATCCCTGAATAGATGTACCATCTAACGAGAAATAAACATCAGAAGAAACTTCAGGTGTTGTAATGTCTTGTACGGTCATTTTAAACAAGGAAGACAACCCTTCATCGAATAAAATTTTTGGCAAACTATTATAGTTTGTTACCGTTGCCGTGATTACTGTACTACTTGCACCAGCTTGAAAACAATCAAGTTGAATTTGTGCTGCGTTTTCACGAATATTGTAAAACTCAAAAACCTCTACTTCACCAATACGGTCATATAGAGTATACGAACATTTCGTACCATTCTCGGTTGCAATATTGATCCAATTATTTAAAGCCTTAATTAAATTTGCTTCACTCTTTGCCCCTGTCCCAATATCACTACCAATATGCCAACTTGCTGTACTTCCTAAAACACTATAATAATCGTCGCCATTAACAAATTTAAATGAATTATTATTTAAAAAGAACTGATGGACACTAGATTCCGAAGCGTGCATTTCACTACCAATCTGGACTTCTGCATTTTCGTCAGTAATTGCACCAATAAAAGAAATATTATTGACATAATTATCACCTTGAACTTGAACCATATAATCTACAGTGTGTCCTGTATAGTCAATCTCAGTAATAATAAAATATTTCATTTCGTTATCATGCAAACCAACCAAAGTTGCAAATGGAATTGGTTTTTCGTTTTTTGCACCCGTGTATAATTTGAATGGCACAGCCGATTGCGTTCCATCTCCACTGTAATCAACTTCACGATAAGTAATTGTTTTCGTGTCTAAATAACGATTAGAACCTTGTTCCGAAGCAAAAACATAAGTGTTACTTAACCCATATACATAGTCACCTGGCAACTCAGAATCCTTCATTGTACATGCCAAGTTATCACCATCTTTAATATGACTTAAATTATAGTTTGGTTTTTCCGTATCAAATAAAATCATATATTTAGTGGTTGCATATTTATTTTTTGTAGGATCTTTTGTAGGATCTTCTGTTGTTTTCAAGGTTACTGACAAACTTGCACCATTTTCAATTACTCTACCACTTAAATAATCATTCAAGATATCAAAAGTATAACGATTATCAATTGGTGTTGGAATTCTAAAACTAACTGGTTGCATAAAACCACTTGAAGTCCAACTTGATACAGTTTCAGCTATATTTACGTCAACAAACATACTTTCTGGATCACTGACAAAACTAAATTTTAATTGTTCGATTTCCATAGGATCAATAACATAAAAATAATTTTGACCATCATATTGCATTTTTGAATTGGTAATTATTTTATCATCGCTAATTTGTATTTCAGCCCTTGTCCCACGACCTAAATCTAAATTTAATAACAAATAATCAAAGTTTGCACTTGTCGGAGCACTTTCATCATCCTTTAACTCTGTAACATTACCATTTGTCAACATACACGAAATATTGCGTGCATCATCTGTAATCACCAGTTTATAAAGCGAACTGTCGCCGTGCATTGCTGGATCACCAACACCCCAAGTACCTTCCCCTGCGCCTAAATCGAATGTTTGATTGTCATATATATAACTAAAACGTGGTGTTACCGATGGGAAAACAAAGTCACAAGTTGAAACATTCGGAATTAAGCTATCTGCGATAAAGTTGAAATTAGCTTTATCTTTTTCAAAACTATAAACAGTGCTGTCGTGTTTATACGAATATTTACTCTTGAAACCTGTTACCCAAGCAGTACGATCACTGTTAATTTCATTATTATTTTGATAAAAGTATTTTGCGTCAGCTTTTTTAGCTTTGGGATCATTTTGCGCATTCGCAAAATCAACTTTCATTGTTGTTTGATAAGGATTATCTCCTTCTGCATAATAAAGCATTTTTTGATTATCAACGATAAAATAATAGTCACGAGCTACTGGATCTTCACCTTGTGTACTTTGATACAAGCGCGTAATAATATACATACCAGACGGTGTCGTTGTGCTGTTGTTAAATAAAACTAAACGAATTGTATTATCAGCATCTGAATCTTCATAAGTATAGATTAACCCATCTTCATTATCTTGATGAGCAAAAACATGTATACCTTTTTCAATAGGATTGTTTAATTGCTTGTCCGAAAAAGGATAATTTGGGTTTGGTTCTGTTGGATCAATACTGGACATCGTTTGATAAGTCATCGGATAATATTGTAAATAAACTTTATCAACACAGAAAGGTTCATTATAATCCTTTTGCTCAAACGAAAAAGTAACAAATGGACGATTTGTCATACCACCACTACTTGTAACTAGGCTGGTGTAAATTTCTGGTTGTTCCGTCGTTATACCACGTCCATTGAGATTATTTTCGGTTGAAATTTTTGGTCTTGCCTTTTCAGCATAAACCCTACCCAAACATCCATCGTGAGTAGCCATAATGTAGTATTCACCCACGTTACCTAATGCATCAGTTACACGGAAGAAATAAGTACCCTCTTCTTTCAAAAGCACATAACCATTATTAAAATCTTCACTGCTGATATCTTGATAAAGATCACCCGACACACTCCATTCAACACGTTCAATGCCAATACCTAGCGAAGTTATATTGCGATAAACACCCATTATATATCGACTATCAACTGTCAAAACATTTGCATTGGTAAAATGATTTTTAATATCATTACCCAAATCATTAAACATATCTTGACCAGGAATCAATTTCTTTCGACCAAAACCAACATAAACACCAACATCAGAATCAAAATTAACAACATTACTATTGATGCCAGGTTTATTCCCACTTTGGACAAAAGTTGGTGTACTATCATCAATGATTAAAATAAATTCAGTTTCATTTCCAACATCATCTATGAATGTAAAGCGATGAAGACCAGCAGCATCAAAAGTTTCTTCAATCGTCCAACCATCATTTGTCTTCACAGGAACAAAACCATTATTTGGTTTTGAAGCAATTTCCGAAAATGCATATGCCGAATACAAATTAGAAATTTTCATTAAATTAATTTCGTTAGTTGCAGTAAAATAATTGCGATCATCATTTGGATCAATTCCGACATTTTCTAAATTTATTTCGTAAAATTCATAAAGCACGTTAGTAAAATTAACGCCACTTGTTTTATGATCCCAAGTTAAATTAACCTTACCTGCCCCTACCACTGCAATATTTTCTGGCAACCCAGTTAAACATTTTGCACTCGTATTTGCCTTTATGCCAGTCGCCAACGTGTCATCAACAATAATACTAAATACTGTTACCGATTTACTGTGTGCGCCATATTTAACCGTTAAACGATACTGACCAGGATTTAAATCAAAATTAAAAGCACCACCCTCTTGTGTTGGAATACTTTGTTCGACAAAAACTAATTCACCAAAAGGCGCATAAGCCAAGGTAATTGTTGGAGGTACTTCAAATTGTCCTAATTTATGGTTTCCATCATAACTGATAGCAACTTTATTTCCTTCAACGTGATTTAATTCTAATTCCCCGGCATAATAAGTTTTTGTATTACCAAGAGCATCAGTTACGTCAAAAACAATATTTACAGAATTAACAATTTCAAAAAAGAAAATTTGCTGACAAATTTGATTATTAACTTTGAAATAAGCTGTTACTACATATTGTCCTGCTGCTTCAAAGGGAGCACCAACTTCCATTAAAGAACTTTGCCATTCATTTGCATTTTTACCATACGCAGCTTTATAAGCAACACTGGATAAAACAACAGCCGCTTCGCCATTAGAACCTGGGCCAGTTGCGTGTGGTACATTTCCATACATTTTAACGGGTGGGAAATTTGTTTTGACTGGTTTAATTTCTTTTGAAGTTAGATAATTTGCTAATTGATTTGAATAATTTAATGCGTCACTTTCTGTCATACTCGTCACATCGAAACCAGCATCAATCGCCAGCATACCAGCATTGCGCACCACTGTGGAAATATCACTGCTTTTATTTATATCTTCATCGTCGTAAAATGGTAATGGACCATTATATTGGCTATTAGTATGTTGACCACCGTAATAAGCTTGAAAACCCAAAATATTTAAAACACTTGAATATGGCAAATAACGTTTTAAAGAAATAAACCCTTTACTAACTCCACGGTTGTTAAATTCTTGGTCACGACCTGCAAGGTACGCATTATAGCATTGCAACTGAGAAACCATTTGGTATTCACCGATATTGTAAAAACGCAATTCACGTTCACCATACGTTGGATCATTTTGACCATACTTTTCTGTTGATTGAATTTGGACATCGAAATAATAAGATGAATATTCTACGACAGGAAAATCACCTTCATAAGAATAGTTGTAAATTTCTGCATTTCCACGAACGCGATTTTCTGTATTAAAACGTGGAAAGTCCATATAATTCATTTTATTAGCAATCACAAAAGCAAAAGCTACGTCGATTTCGGTTAAAATACCATCACCAGTTGGAATTTTTTGCTTAAACGTAATCTGGTAAAAACCTTCTTCCTGGAACATACCACGCAAAGCATTACTATTGTAGGCAACTGCTCCGATTCCATAATTGATGAGTTGATTTTCTTCTTCTTTATAAGTTACTGCACCCAACAAATCAGCTGTATTCTTTATATATACTTTTACTTCATTATTATTTCTTTCCACACGATAAACTAAAACACCATTATCATTGTAAAGCTCGGTCGTTCCATTTTCAATCGTTCTAATTTCTTCTAACTGCATTGTTTCGTTGATTCGATAAAAGAAGTTACTTTCTAAATCTTTAATTTCAACAACATAACCAGCAGCAACCTTTGTACTTGGTTTAAAAACAATACTCAATAAGTCATTGCCATCTGCGTCCGATAATATTGAACTCATTCCCACTAAAGAATGATCTGGAATTCCAGCATATACTTGGTCAGCCGCCAAAGTCGCATCTACAGTACAAATTAAATTTTCTAAAGAAACACCATCACGTGTAATTGATAAATTTGTTGGCACATCAACTAGGTTAGTTAATTCAAACAAGACAATATCGTCATAATTATATGGATCTAACATTACTACTGGTATCTCATTCGTATTACCCTTACCATTGGCAATTGTACGCATTTCACTCGCATCAAAAATTGGACGAGGATAACCTTCGTTGCGTTTTTTTTGCAGTTCTTGGTAAGAAAGTTTAGAACTTGCATTTAAGAACTCGGTCAAAACACCACGAGAATAACGCTCTTCTAACAAAGTTAAATTAGTACTTTGCCCCAAAGTAACTGAGCCCGTATCAACAACCGAAAAAGGAACACGTTCATACAAGTCATCAAAAGTTGGAACATAATTTGGATTATCGATAAACAATTCATTATTCACAGCTCGTGAAGTAAAATTTCTTAAATCGATAATATAGCCAGTACAAAACAAAGCTAAAGCCATCGCTATGCTCAAAACAGTTAGCGCAATAACTCTACCACGGCCATACTTCATTTGTATTCCCCCAACATAGTATGGTTAAATTATAATTTTAATATTTGATATCGTCAAATCAAATCACAATGCTTACCATTCAAACAAATCTTTGCGTTCAGCATTATTAACACGACGAATAACAATATCATTGCGTCGACGAATATCGTAATAAATAGCTGCTTCATCAAAATATTTACCTGGGACATAAGCATCTGGTGTTGGAATCAATCTAATCACACCTTTGTTTAAACATTCATAGAACAAAGTAACTTTACTGCGTAACGGATGGAAAGTAAAACAATAAACAAAGATATTTCCAGGCACAATATCCAACAATTCATTCGGTGGTAACAAAGGACGACTTGCCGTATTAGTTGCAGTTGACTTACTACCACCCTTTGGATCTTCCTTAGCTGCTTTACCCGTATTCGTACTAACCGTAGTACTTTCCGTTGTAATCTCCATATCACCCATTAAATCAGAGAACATTTTACGTGTATCGGTATCATTAACACCAACAAAAACTTGGTGGTTACAGTTATTACGCACCGTAACGGCAGTTTCTTGACCATACGTCGTTTCTAGCTGTTTATAATCTTGCAACACAAGTGTAAAGAAAATACCACGCGAACGAGAAACCGTAATCACAGTTGCAAAGTCATTGATCTTTGGCATATTACCAAATTCATCAAGCACAAAGTACGTTGGCCATGGCAATTTTCCCCCACGTTCGTTTGCGCTGGCAACTAATGATTTGTATAACTGCGAAATACACAAAGTAGCTAATGGGTGACGAACTTTAATTTGATCCGGAATAATCAAGAAGAATGCTGTTGGCTTTTTCGCAAAATCTTTAAATTTAATGTCAGTACCACTGGTAATATAACAAATACCTTTATCATTAAACATTGATAATTTTTGAGTTACAACACCAAAGAAGTTACGCATCGTATTTTCAGCATTGGATGTAACTGTTTGCGCTAAAGCAGCAGCAACAGACAACTTATCACGACCTTCAAAATAATTCTTAATCGTTTTGAATACAGCTTGTGGATCGTTATCACGAATTGAGAGAATTTTAAAAATATTATAGAAATTAAATTTATCACGTGTCATACCTAGATTCGGATTCAAACTATCTTCAAGCATTGCCATCGCAGTACCTTGAATCAAATCACGTGCACCCTGCTCCCAACTAGGATCTTTTTCGTTTTCAATTGGACAGATTGCAGAACAAATATCTTTAATATCAGCTTCAGAATCCGAAATCAATTGTTGACGTAAAGTACGCATTTCATTTTCAGCCATTTCCTTGGTTGGGAAAGCAATACCGTTAAAAGCATACCAAACAGGTGGATAAGAACTAGCAATCACACGCAAACCCATCTTAACAGGATCAGCGCTTTCGTAACGTTGAATTTCTTGCTCTAAGCGTTGTGCACGTTGAAACATATCCCAAGGTTTTTCAAACGGATTCCAACGCGAACTACGAATCGGGTCATTTAAGTTGAATATCTGAACATCATAACCTTGGTGGCGCAAGCTCTCAGCCAAGGTGTGATAAATTTCACCCTTAGGGTCTGTAATAACCAAATTTGGCTTTTGATTTGAAAAACCTAATGTATATAAGAAAGGGAAAACATAACCTTGTGTTTTAGCAGCACCCGTTGTTCCTAAGATAATCGAGTGAAAATCTTTGGAAACCATATTGATATGAATATCACTACCAATCAATTCAAAGCGCGCCAAAGGTCCAGTCTTTTTTAAAGATGCTAATTGTGAAGCTTTGGTGTAGATGTAAATTTTATCACGTTCCTCGTTTGTCATCCAACGGTTCGAATAGTATTGTGAAATACCTTTCTTTTTCTTTTTACCGTCGGCATCCAAATATTTAAATAAGATAAACGCAAGCATTGCCAAAGGGCCAAGCAACATTCCCATTTTAAAAATGCTATCGCTAAATCCCAATGTATTAAAAGCATCGCGACCTGCCAGAATATTAGCAAGTGCCAACATCACAACGGCAGTCAGAATTAAACCACCGAAGATAATAAACAACCACTTCCCCAATTTTTGCATACATTATATAATAATTGGAATTAACTCAATTAGGCAAGTCTATTTTTTGTACATCATTTAATAAAGATTGTAATAATACCACTTTTAACGAGCGACGTTCATTATGTTGTTCTTTATCGCCAAACATATGCCAATTCTTAACATCAACCAACGTATCACTAAAAAATACAAATTCAGCAAAACGCATTTTTAAACGCAGACAAGCTGCTGCGAAACCTGCACATTCCATTTCCACTGTTATTGCCCCCTGCTGACGCCGCCTTGCTACCTGTGCCGAAGTCTCACGAAACATTGCATCTGTTGTCCAAGTAATTCCACGCACAACTTGCATTTCGCGATTGCACAAAAAACACTCCAGCCAATCTGTCAAATGCTTATCAGTTTCCACATAGACAGAGGCTGGTAAATAATGATAACTAGCACCATCATCACGAATTGCTTTTTCTATTAAAACACACGCCGTATCTGGCACACGCTCATCCAACAAACCTGCCGTTCCGTAAGCAATAATATTTTCTATTCCAATACATTTTAAATACTCCACCACAGCAACAGCCACAGGGCTTCCCACAGTCATTAAAACAATTAAGCATTCATCCTTATATTGGAAAACAGGTATTTTTCCAGTACGTCCATAAACATAAAATAACAAGTGCGAATTCGCCAATATAGGTTCTAAAATTGTATGATCAATATTTTCACAAAGGAATGTGCAAATAGCAGTTTTAATCTGTGGTGCTAAAATCACAGGCTTATCCTGCATCGTCAACGGGCTAATCACTGGCTCATCGTCAAAAAATTCTAAAATTGGTGGTGTTTGTTCCATTACAAAATTTCCACGTTTTTTTGGTAAATACGAGTAAATTCCTTACTGATTTTTTGCAATTGGAAAATTTCAGTTTTTGCAGCGTCAATATCCACTTTTAAATTTTTCATATCAGTATCAGTAATTAACTTAATAATAACGCTATCACCCAAAACATCACAGGAAATATCTTTAACGACTTTTTGGTTGCGTAAATTAATTATATAGGCCATTGATTCAATCACTGCTAATTTACGAACAATCATCAAATCTTCATCGCTCATTAAGTCTTTATACTTAACCCACTCTGACAACATAAAATCATCCCAGTTACGGCAACTTGCCACAAAAGCCGCCATCACAATTTCCTTATGACTTAAACCATACAGATTTGAATTCAAGATTGCATAATATGTAATTTTACCAAAATTTTGTTTATTGATGTTTGCACCCAAATTAAACAAGAGTGTCGCCGCTTTCAAAACACGAGTATAAACACGAGGCAATTTATGTAAGACTTTTAATTGTGAGTATAAAGTACTTGCTAAAAGATATTGATACTTAGCATTTTCCAAATCCAAATTATTTGCCCAAATTAAGTTCTCTAAACTACTCATACAAACATCATTCACTGGACGTTCATCTTCTTGCATTGTCAAACGATAAGCAATTCCAACATTACGTCCATAACGATTAATGACAATTTTACTTAAATTTACATAATCCATTACAGCCAAAGCAATAGACATACCATTCATCAAATAGCCAATTCCATTTGCTGTAATTCCTTTTAACTTTGCCCCACGTTCAACATCTAAACCTTTTAAGAAATTTAAGATTTCATTAAAGTGATTTTTATCGCTATTATAATTATGATCAAAATCAAAAGGGTATTTAGTTTTCTTACGTGACAAGCGTGCAAATCCAGTAAAGATTTCACTGGAACCAATCACTGGAATTTCCGGATCAATTTGTTCGAATGATTCCCCTGCACTTTTTAAAAGATTATTAAACTCATCAAGCGAGGTAAAGTTTGCTGCCCCCATCGGAACAGTCGCACTATTTAACACAACACGACGACAATAATAAACCAAACGAGTACTTGAAGAAGCGACTGAAACGATTAACCCTTTAGCAATATCAATTGTATTAACAACTGCTGTATATAGTGTATTGATTTCCTCTTCCTCAGTTAACAATTTAAATTCCAAATCCAAATCTGAGTTAATCTCTTCCAAGAAAGAAACATAGTTTTTTGCTTTAGTTATATTGGCTGAAGCCACACAGTGATATTTTGTCACACCATTGGCAATGGCAATCTGTTTATACATTTGCAAGATGTTAATACATTCTTTAATTTTTACTGTCTTAACTAACTCACTATTTTCTTGTAAATGTTGTTCAATTCGTACGCTTTCTGCATACTCCTTTTCCACTTCAAAATATTTATTTTCTTCAATGCGCACAATCGACAATTTAATTTGATTTGTGCCCAGTTCCATAATTGCAACTTTCAACATAATGCGATATTAACATAAATTTTTATTTTTGTATAGGGCTTACACAAAAGTTTTTTCCTTGCTAAAAAGGGGGTTTTTAGTGTAAACTAACCCCATATATTGTATATGGAGAAAATCAAAATGAAAAAAATTTGTAAAGTATTAACAATCATCTTAATTATGGCTTTCATTATGCTTACACCAGGAGTAACTATGGTCGGCAATGGCCTATTAAAATTAGCACCAATGGGCACTAACGCTTTCCAACATGAAGCACCAAGCCAAAAGAAAGCTATCTTTGAGTTCGACTCAGAGACTTATGACTTGTCTACATGGACTAAGCCAAATAATAATGGATTAGTATCACAACAAGTAACAACTGGAACAACAGGTACAAATACCAAATTCCACGAAAAACACAAAGACAATACAATTACCGACGCTCAAATTCCAGAAGGTTATGCACCTTATGTTATTATCAATGATATTCCTAACGTTTCAACTAGAGGCTGCTACACCACCAGTGCAATTTCATTATCACAAAATGCTTACTATATCATTTCTGTTAAATATTACCTAATTGAACAAAAAAATAAAGATACCAACAGCAAAAGTTATGCATTTGGTACTTTCTATTTAAATGATATAAAAATTGATTTACTTGAACAAAACAAATGGGCTACGGCAACTTTTTATGTAACAACTGATAAATTAGAAGAAGCTAGCGTTACTCCGGAATTATATTTTGGTTCACGTTCACGTGACGGAAATGCTTTAGGTGGTATCTATTTTGATAAATTCACCGTCTCAGCAGTTAACCAAAAAGAATTTAATAAATTGAAAGACGAACGAGATTTTAGCACCAGTGAAGTATATGACTTTACACGAACAAACGATTACGTCATTGTTGATACATTTTCAAACACAGAATTCACACCATCTGAACCATCTAACAACGCAGCTAGTTATGAAGAAATCTTCAGCACCGATATTCCAACTGAATTAAATTTCAAAAACACACAAGATTATTTTCACAACAAAGATGGCAATAGCAATGGCGTAATGTTAATGAGAGCCGTTAATTCAAACGCAACATTAACATTGAATAATTATAGTTTCCAACCAAAACCACACGAAGTTTATATGTTCCAATTTTATTCAATTGCAACTACAGCATCAGACTTTACTAGTTTTTATTTTAAAATTGGTGACACACCACAACAAATCACAAACTTAACTGATTACCCATATTATAATGGTTGGCAATTGAATACCGTCTTCTTTATTGCCGGACAAGAACTTAACGCTGAATATGACTTAGAATTTACACTCAGTGACAGCAACACGACACAAGTTACTGGCTGGGTATGTCTTGATGATTTTAAAATTTACAAAGTCAATGGCAGTTATGCAACCGACAACGCTAGTGCACTTGGTGTACACGGCACTTATGACCAAAATGCTGAAGCACCAACCTTAGACATTGCGAACAGTAATTTTGATTTAGGCAGCGCTGCTAACACTGTTAATATCGAAAACAGCAGCTATCCATATCCATTAGTTGCAGACAGCTGGAAAACAAACAGCGACGATAATGGAATTGTTAACTTACATCCTACATTGTGGGACGAACGATTCGGCACAAATCACCCAGGCTTACCAAAAAATAGTAACGAAAACAACCACGTTTATATGATGCACAACACTACTCCGACCAACAATATGTTAACTAGTCCAATTTTAACAACAACTGTTGGTTCCACTACATATATTTCTTTTGACGCTTACAGTAATAATGAAACAAATACAAAAGCATACATTTTAACAGCTGAAACTGATAACGACGGCAATCTTACTCAAGAAATCGTTTTCAACGAAACAATCGAAATCAATGACGGTGCTTGGCAACATTATGAATTTGCAATTACTGAAAATGAATTTGCAAGTTCACGCAATTACTATTTACGTTTCTTTATGACTGGCACAGGTTATGCTTATATTGATAACGTACGTACAAACAAAGAAGCTTCAAACTCTGCTATCACAACTGCAATTGACCTAACTAATACCTTAAGCCTTAACACAGCTTGGCAAAGTGACGAGCAATTCGCTTGCAATGCTACCCCAACAGGCTTAACTTTAGAAAATATCGACAGTAAAAAAACAACAGTTAAAAACACTTTTGGTTATAACTTAACCTTAGACAATTATTACGAATTATCAATCGAAGCATACGGCAAAAACGCACATTTAAGTTTAACTGCTTATAACGGCTTACTTGAAGTAACTACCGACGAAATTGACCCAGACCTTACCTACACCTACAAATTGTATTTACAAGCCAAAGACGGTGCAACCTCAATCAATTTGCAAATTACCTTAGGTAATGTTAACGAAGATGACAACACACAAAAAGAAGGCAAAATATTTATCGAAAATATTCAAGTTAAAGAAATTACAGAAGACGAATTTAATTTTGCAAAAGAAAATGCAGTTAATGACGAACGTATGAAAGTCTTATCTGTTCTTGATGAAAATGAAACAGAAGAAAACAATTCAGAAGATAACTATAAGGAGGATGGTAATTTCTTCGGTGAAAACTGGTGGTACTTACTTCCATCATTGATTACAGCAATTGCTTTATTTTTAGGTGTCATTGCTTTCTTGTGGCGTAAAATTAAATTTGATAAACATATCACTAAAAAACATACTTCTTACGCACGTGATATGCGATTAAAAAATCAACGCAATAAACTTGTTGCTCAAAAGGCGACAAAAGTAGATAATATAACAGATGAATCGCAAAGCAATTAAAATTATTCTTATATGTGTCTTGATAGCCACCATCATAGCTGGTGGCTTTGTTGTGTACTTTCTTGTCAATAAAGGAAAAGTCGTTGGCCAAATTGAATTCGGCACAAAATACTACTTAAGTGAAATTCGCGAAACTGAACGATTTGAAGGTGCAACAGTAAATAAGTCAAGCTACTTTGAAATTAAACACGACAAAAAAACTGGTAATCTTTATTTGGCAGGCTTTACAGCTACCGATAAACCAATTGCTTTTATTGTCACAAGTTACAAAGAAGGCCCGAAAGAAACAGTGATTGAATTTGAATATATTATTAACAAAGGTGATGAAACCATCATTGAACATCTAAAAGCCGTCAGCACAGAAGAATGCATTTACATCAAGAGTAACGAAAGACACAGTGTCCAAGACATTATTACACAAAATCCAACCGACATTAAGGAACTAACCTACGAAGTTATTATTTTAATTTTCAATAAGGAGGTCGCAAAATGAAACGCGGCGTTAAAATAGGTTTAATTTGTGGTGCAATTGCCCTTATACTTGCGTGTGTTATTATATATGTTTACTTTAACTTTTTTGCAAAAGATACATATAAAATTGTCGGCGTCGAAAAAACCACCTACAAAGTCGCTGACTTCACAAAAAACTCCGAATTGAAATTTTATGACAATAATACTTTTCACATTCGTATTGAACACAAAGACGTTGGTCTTTGTTTAACCGGAATCGGCACATATACCTTAGAGGGAAAGACATATCAACTGGAATTTATTCAAGCATTTGGACGTAATACAGAAAATCAAATCATTGATATCTTGTCTAGTGTTGATGATAACGATACTTATGAAGTTGATAAAATCACTTGCGTTCGTACTGGTAACCGTATTAAATTTACTGACCATAAATCTCAAATTTTTTATTTTGGATAAGATATAATCTTACACCTGACAGGTGTTGACACTGGTACTATAATTTCAGCTGGAAGTTCACTCTCATTGCGACAATGATTAGCTAAAATAATTGTACAAGGTGCTACCCCACATTCACGTGCAATTTCAAAAAGTTTACCTTTTACATATTTAACTTTAACAAACATATTTATGTGTATGCGTACTTTTACAAAATCTGTGCTTGTCATTACTGCATTTGCAGCATTGACACGGTTAATCGGATTTATGTTTCGCATTTTTTTATCACGACTTCTTGGTGCAGAAATGCTCGGCATCTACCAAATGGCGATGAGCATTTTTATGATTTTGCTCACTATTATCAGCAGTGGACTTCCCTTAGTCATCTCACGTGAAGTCGCCAAACATCAGTCAAACAGCCAACAAATTCGTTCACTAACCGTTGCTGGCTTAATAATAAGCCTGATTACATCAGTTCTACTTTGCATTATCGTCTTACTTGGACATAAATTGTTTGGCCTTATTTTTACCGACCATCGTTGTGTCAGTATCTTACTTGCACTGCTTCCTGCCTTAATTGCCAGTAGTATTTACAGCGTCCTACGTTCAATTTGGTGGGGTGAAAAAAAATTTTTCTTATTGGGCTTAACCGAACTAATCGAACAAATAGCACGTATTCTTATTTTTGTTCCACTGTTAGGAATTGCTTTTTATTTTGCCGATATGGCACACCTTGCAGCGTGGTCGTTTACAGGTGCTTGTATCATTTCTGCTTTAGTTGTAATTATTATCTTTTTACGTTGCAAGCATTGGGAACGTGCTCCACTTCAACCAAAGATTTTTATTCAACCATTAGTTAAAGCTGCTACGCCAATCACAGGCGTTCGCTTATTTTCCAGTCTGACCATTCCCGTTATCACAATTTTATTACCTCTGCGTTTGGTTGCGGCTGGTTGGGAAAATTCAAATGCGATTGCTCATCTCGGCATCATTAGTGGAATGACTTTACCACTGCTCACAGTACCGTCAACAGTAATCTCGTCACTAGCAACTGCACTTGTTCCTGAACTGTCAAATATGATAAATGCAGAACAATGGCACGCTGTACGCCGTCAAATTCGCACCGTATTAACTTTCACCATCTTTATCAGCTTCTGCTTCATTCCTATCTACGTAGCGCTAGGCGTCCCAATGGGCACGTTTCTTTATGCAGATTCAAACAGTGGAATTTATTTAGCACGGTCGGCTTGGGTAATGTTACCGATGTCATTATCACAGATTACAAATACAATGTTAAATGCTATGAATCGAGAAAATCTCACCATTCGCAACTATGCAATTGGTGCAGTAATTCTGTTAATTATTATTTGGTTTATGCCTGGCGTTATTGGCGCCGATGCAGTCTTACTTGGTATGGGTTTATCTATGACTCTCTCAACAATTCTGAATTTATTTGCGATACGTAAAGTCACGCACTGGAAAACCAAAGATGTTACCCTGCCAACAATTTTCAACTTTTTAATTATTGGACTGCCTGTTTTCGCACTTGCATATTTTAGCTATACACTTGGTTCAAGTTTACCCAATATCTTAAATTTGATTATCGCAACCAGCATTGCAGAGTTAGCTTTCTTCGGTTTATGTTGGACAACAAACTTGTTTAAAATCCCCACGAAACGTTAATAACAAAACTAATGCTTACCATTGTGATCCGTGTCATTATTATTTATATTATCGCAATTGTCATTATGCGACTTATGGGCAAACGACAAATTGGCGAAATGGAACCTTTTGAATTAGTGATTACATTGATTATTGCAGACTTAGCAACCATTCCAATGGCTGACCCCACCATCCCAATCTGGTATGGCATTTTGCCATTATTGGTCATACAGGTGATTCACTTCTTCGTAGTTAAGTTACAAGTGAAAAGTAAAACATTCCGTAATATTTTATCTGGTTCACCCGTTATCGTAGTTTCACCCAGTGGTATAGACCATAAGAAATTAAAAGAACTTGATATCTGTGAAGAAGAGCTAATGGAACTTTTGCACGGTAAAGATGTTTTTGACGTAAAAGACATCGACTATGCAATTTTAGAAAGCAGTGGCAAAATATCCGTTGTCCCCAAAGGCGAAGGTAACAAGGTGTCCTTATGAGTCGATGGATTGCAACTATCTGCATCTTACTCTTAATTATTGGTGCAGTTATATGGGAACAAGTTTACGTTAACCAAACCTTTCAAAATCTTGAAGGACAAATTAACGCTTTAATAACATCAGTTGAGGCATGTGGCGATGAAACTGCCGACACAGATGAAAACAAACAAAAAATCGCCGAGATTGAAGAATACTGGTTAAAGCGCGAAAAAGCATTATGCTATCTCGTCAAACATACCGAAACTTTTCAAATCAGCGATGCTATCATTTACGCCAAAAATTTTATCGAGTTTGGTAACAAAGAAGAAGTTATGTCTGCCCTGCGTAAACTTGCCTACCTAGTCAAAGTACACAACTATAATATGGGAACTAGCTTAGAAAATATCATTTAGCATTAGCTAAAATTGTTTTCAAAAACTGACCAGTATAACTACCAGCAACTTGACTGACTTGTTCCGGTGTACCTTGTGCGATTACCTGTCCACCTTCGTTGCCACCTTCTGGTCCCATATCAATGATATAATCAGCAACTTTAATCACATCTAAATTATGTTCAATTACTACCATTGTATTGTCAGCATCAACCAAACGATTTAAAACTTCAATTAAGTTTTTCACGTCATAAGTCGACAACCCGGTGGTTGGCTCATCTAAAATATAAATTGTTTGTCCCGTCATCGGACGTGCTAATTCCGTTGCTAATTTCACACGTTGCGCTTCCCCACCAGATAATTCCGTTGCCGACTGCCCAAGTTTGATATAACCCAAACCGACATCTTTCAAGGTTTGCAACTTCTTTGCAATCTTCGTGTGATTCGCAAAAAACTCACATGCTTCATCGACCGTCATTTCTAAAATATCATAAATATTTTTACCTTTGTAAAGAATAGATAATGTTTCACGATTAAAACGCTTACCACCACAGACATCACATTTTACATAGATATCAGGTAAGAAATGCATTTCAATCTTTTGTGTTCCATCACCTTCGCAATTTTCACAACGTCCCCCAGCAACATTAAACGAAAAACGTCCAGGTTCAAAACCACGTTCTTTGGCTTCTTTTGTTGCCGCAAATAATTCACGCACCAACGTCCAAAGTCCTGTATAAGTAGCAGGATTACTGCGTGGAGTACGTCCAATCGGGCTTTGGTCAATACGGATGATTTTATCAACAAAGGGTTTCCCAATACCGTTTTGTAAGCCCTGGAACAGCTCGTAATTAACCAAACTACTTTTTCCACTACCAGATACACCCGTTACAACTGTCATCACACCGACCGGGAATCCAACGTCTATGTGTTTTAAATTATTTGTTTTTGCATCACGTACCCAAATCATATCTTTGCCGATATCACGACGTTTTATCGGCACAATAATCTTTTCACGTCCAGATAAAAAGCTACCAGTAATTGAACGTGGACAATTCATCACATCTTGCACCGTTCCGGCAACTACAATTTCACCACCATTAACACCAGCATAAGGTCCTACGTCAACAACAAAATCAGCACTTAAAATTGTTTCCTCATCGTGTTCTACAATTACCAAAGTATTCCCCTGGTCACGCAAATGCATCAGTGCATTTAACAAACGTTGGTTATCACGTTGATGTAAACCAATACTTGGCTCATCGAGAATATACAAGACACCAACCAAACCTGCACCAATTTGTGTTGCTAAACGAATACGTTGACTTTCTCCACCAGACAATGAACTAGCACTACGCGCCAAAGTTAAATAATGCAAGCCAACATCGACTAAGAATTGTGTACGAAGTAAAACCTCTTTAATTATCGGTTGAGCTGTAACCTCGGCTGCACCACTTAGTTTTAAATCTTTTACAACCTGTATCATTTGTGTAATTGGCAAAGACGTTAATTGTGAAATATTATAATTGCCTACTGTTACAGCCAAAACTTCTGGTTTCAATTTTTGACCATGGCAGATTTGACATTCATCTTGGATAATCATTTTCCCCAACGCATTGCGCATATATTCACTGCTTGTCTCACGATAACGAACCATCGCTTCCTCAGGACTTAAATAACGGATTGATTCAAAGGAACAGTGCTTAATTTTTTCTGGGTCCATACGTGCAACAAATCCCAAACCATTACAATGTTCACATGCACCAAAAGGACTGTTAAAAGAAAAACTGCGTGGTTCTAATTCAGAAATCGAAATACCACAATCCACGCAAGCCAGCTTATCCGAAAATGTCCGTGCTTCATCACCACAAACAATTGTAACCAGTCCATTAGTTAATCGTAAGGCAATCTCAATCCCATCAACCAAACGCGTACGTTCGTCTTCTAAGGCTTTTAAACGGTCTACAACAACATTTATATTATGCTTTAGGTTTTTATCAAGTTTAATCTCTTCGTCTAATGTCCATAGGTTTCCGTCGATTTTAATACGCACAAAACCACTCTTGCGCAATTCTTCAAAGCGCTTTTCAAAACTACCTTTTGCCCCACGGACAATCGGCGCTTCTAAATAAATTTGTTGGCCAGCAAAGTGTTGATAAATTTGGTCAATAATCTGATCAACGGTTTGACGTTCAACTACTTTGCCACAATGTGGACAATGTGGAACACCAACACGTGCATACAGCAAACGCAAATAATCGTAAATTTCCGTGACTGTTCCCACTGTAGAACGTGGGTTATTATTTGTTGTTTTTTGGTCAATTGCAATTGACGGCGATAAGCCCACAATTTTATCGACATCAGGCTTCTGCATTTGTCCTAAAAACATACGCGCGTACGAGCTTAAACTTTCCATAAAACGGCGTTGGCCTTCAGCGTACAAAGTACCAAAAGCTAAACTACTTTTTCCACTCCCAGATACACCAGTAAAAACCACTAACTTATTCCGTGGTATAACCACATCAACATTTTTTAAATTATGTTCCCTTGCTCCAGTAATTACAATTTCATCTAACATAATATCTATTATACCCTATTTTCGAGTAGATTTCAATCTTTGTAAATTGAACGCGCTAAACGGTGAATTTTTTGAATCGTATTATCTACCTTTTTTTTGCTGACATCAAAAATCTCACAAATTTCTTGATAAGAATAACCTTGAAAATAAGCATTAAAAATGGCCTTTTCAAAATCATTACAAACATCTAAAACTTCATCTAAAATTTTTAATAGTTCAGTTGTTGTCCCTTCTTCGCCGCTTTTAAAGACAGGCATCGGCTCGGTGCCAATGGTTATTATTTCCTTGTGCGTACGAATGACATCAACAATTCGGTTGTAAATAACTGTACTTGCATAAGTTTCAAACTTAGCCCCCTTGCTCCCTTGATAATGAGTCACAGCCTTCCACAAAGCAATTATTCCTTCCTGAAATAAATCATTTTCGTCCAACCCCATCGCCCAAAACTTGCGCATTACTTTACGCACGATAGATCGTACTAACCGTTCATGTTTAGCATCAATCGTAAAGTTTTCTGTTTCGTGTTTAACAGTCACTACAAGCTCCTTTGACGATTAACTTCATATAAAGCAATAGCTGTTGCACTGCCCACATTCAAACTATTCACTTTTCCGTGCATCGAGATTGTCAAAATTCCATCAACTAATTTACGAGTCAACTGATGGATTCCCTTACCCTCACTACCCATAACTAAAGCAGTAGGACCCTTTAAATTAACTTTAGAAATTTCAACACCACCTAGCTCTACTCCATAAACCCAAAAACCTTTATCTTTTAAACGCTGAATTTCTTGATTAATATTTACTACTTTACAAATTTGAACATTTGATGCTGCACCTTGACTCACACGCATTGCAGTATCATTTACTGTTACGCTACGATTTTTTGGTAAAATAATCCCATCAACACCCATACATTCTGCTGTACGAATAATATTCCCTAAATTATGTGGATCTTCAATTCCATCTAAAATTAACATCAAGGGTTGCTTCCCTTGCGCATAAGCCCCTTCAATCACTTCTTTTAAATCAAAGTATTGATAATTCGTAACATACGCCACAATCCCCTGATGATTTTTTGATTTGCTTACCTTATCCAAAGCAGCTTTATCCACAAACTGATAAGTCACGCCAGAAGCTTTAATTTTTTCAATTAGACTTTGGTCACGCAAATTTGGTGATACCAAAATTTTATCAATCGTTCCATTTCCTTCCAAAGCCTGAGCAACACTATTTCTTCCTTCAATTAACATTAGTACTGTATCTCCTTCATACGAGCCACATTCAAAGCAGCATTTATTCGTCCCAAATTTCCAGTTAAATGCCAAAAACCAATCAAAGCTTCAATTGCCGTTGCACGTTTGTAATTAGCAAGAGTTGTTGACTTTGGCACGTTATTGTTATGAGCATTTCGCGCATGTTTAACAATATCTTTTTCAATCTCGGTAAAAGTTGGTTCTAATTCTCGATAAATTTCATTCTGAAAAGATGCGCACTCGTACGAAGTTGCAATCGTGTGCATTTCCCCAGCCTTACTGTAATTAGCAACATTCTCAATCAATAAAACAGCACGAATATTGTATGACCACACAGCGTCACCCACGAAAGCTAAATACAAAGGATTTAATCGACTAGCGTCTTTTTCTGAGATTAAATTCATATATATAAGAATATCATTAAACATGGAATATGTACAATTTATTTTACAACACGTCGGCACAGTTACTGTCAATCACGAGTACACGGTTGATATTCAACCTGGTCAAGCCTTACAAATCGATTGGTTTGCCGATAATGACATTATAATCACCACAAATAATCGCAATATGCATTTTAACGTCAAGAATACCACCCAGATTGCACAAAACAAATATTTGATACAAATTCTCGACACCAGTAATCTTGACGACGTACCAATCAAATTTGAACGCCCACCCTACATTATTGCAGGCAATATCATTATCAATCAAGCCGAAAAAACATATTTAACTGCCGACCAAATTGATATTATGTCTGACGAAATTGTTGCGACACACGGAAACAAAGTTACTCGCATTTTATTTAGTGGTGACAAAATTGCTACCGAACACTATCAAAAAATTTAACTGTTCAATTTATTTAATCCGACATCTAAACACGCGTAGACTATTTAATATAGCCATCAATGTGACACCTACATCAGCAATCACAGCGCTTAACATACCTGTGATACCAAAAGCTCCCAGTGTTAAAAATAAGATTTTAATCACAGCAGAAACAATAATGTTTTGCCAAACAATTTTACGGGTGCGCTTGGAAATTTTTATTCCAGCAATAATTTTCTCAAGATTATCATTAGCAATGATAATATCCGAAGCTTCTAAACTAACCGAACTACCATTCAACCCCATACTAATCCCAACATCGGCCAAAGTCAATGAAGGCGCATCGTTGATTCCATCCCCAACGTAAGCAACAGTTGAACCGTCGGCTTTAAGTTGTTCAATCCATTTAAATTTATCTTCGGGTAACAGTTTTGCATATGCACAATCAACTTGAATTTCCTTAGCAACTTTTTGAACAATTTCATCATTATCACCAGATAACATTACTGTTTTTATGTTAAGTTTTTTTAATTCTTGTATTGTCTCTTTTGTCGATAATTTTAATGAATCCTGTAAAAAAATTTCACCAATCAAAGTATTTTCCTGATAAAGTTCAACAACGGTAGCTTTTTGTTGTTTTTTTCGTCCAACAAAATATTTATAATTGCCATATTCATACTCGATTCCTTTACCTGCAATTTCCCTAACGGATTCAATGCGAGTCAACTTTTGTTCGCACCTTGCAACAATTGCTTTAGCAAGTGGATGATTCGAATATTGTTCACCTAAACTCGCTAAATACAAAATATCGTCTTCTGAATATTTTTGATTAAGCGCAACAATCTTTGTAATCTCGAAATTTCCAGTTGTGAGTGTTCCCGTTTTATCAAAAGCAATCATATCAATTTTTGACAAAACATCTAAATAATTAGAACCCTTAACCAAAACGCCATTTTTGGAAGCAAACCCCAAACCTGAAAAATATGCAAGTGGCACTGAAATCGCAAAAGCACACGGACAAGAAACAACCAAGAATATTAAACCACGATAAATAGCAACGTTAAAATCTTTAGTAATCCCCCACACAATTCCCCATACGACAACTGACATAATTATGACAACCAAACTGTACCATCGCGCAATTTTAGCAATGACTGTCTCAGTTTTTGCTTTTTTGTTACTTGCGTTTTCAATCAAATCAACAATTTTATTAACTGCACTTTTTTGATACTTTTTGGTCGTTTTAATGTACAAAACACCATCAAGTACAATTGAACCAGATAAAACTTCTGCACCTTTGCATACTGTTTGTGGCAAACTTTCCCCTGTTAAGCTTTGCGTATCTAAAGACACACTACCACTTTCAACTATACCATCTATAGCGATTTTTTCTCCAGCTCTTACAACAATAATATCACCAACATTAACTTCACTAGGCAATACCTTAATTTCTTCATTTTGATCATTAATTTTTACGGCAAAATCTGGTTTTATATTAGTTAATGCTTCAATTGTTTTTTTGGATTTAGCCAAAGCAATACTTTCTAATAATTTACCGATTGAATACAAAGCAATTACCATTAAACCATCAAAATGTTCACCAACTAAAGTTGCCCCCACAACAGATAAAGTAACAAGAAAATTTTCATTGATTATTCCTCGGAACAACAAATTAAAAGCCTGAAGATAAGTTTTATACCCCATTAACAAAGCACTTACAAAAAAGCTAATCCAATACAAAAAAACTGGCATATCAACAACAAAAAGTAACAACCCAATTATTATACCAACTAATAAAAATACAAAATTCAACCAAGTTTTGCGATTTGAAACATTTTGTTGATTGGTTACTATCGAAACATTAGGCTCAATTTTTTTAGTTAATTTTATAACTTGGCTTATCGCTTGCTTTTCATCATCGTATTCCAACTCTAAAACTGAAGCAAAAAAATCAATTTTTGCTGATTTTACAGCTTTTAATTTATTTAATTGATTTTCAAGATTTTTAGCACAATTTGGACAATTAAATCCTGTAATTTTATACTTTTTAATCATCTTTTTCCTCGCTAATATGCTCTAATGCAATTTCAAATAACTTTTTAATATGTTCATCTGCCAACGTATACCAGACTTCTTTGCCAATTTTTCGACTCTTAACCAAATTTACTTCTTTTAAATTTTTTAACTGATGCGAAACTGCCGATTTAGTCATATTCAAAACATTACAAATATCACATACGCACAACTCATTTTTATCTAAAATTGACACAATTTTAACCCTTGTACTGTCAGATAAAATCTTAAAAAAATCTGATAACGAAATTAAAGTATCATCATCCAGCAGTGTTTTCATCACTACTGCTACTTTATCTTTATGAATTATTTCACAATCACATATATTTTCACAATTTCCCATAACCTACCTCTATTATAAACAATTGAACATCTATTCAACTGTTATTAGTTTAATTGAACATCCATTCAACTGTCAAGTCCTATTTTTATCTCATAAAAAATTATAGAAAATGTAAAAGCAAACAAAAAAACACGGCTACAAAGCCGTGCTTTATGACTGTTTTAATTTATTACTTAGCATCAACGAAACGATCAAGATACCATTGTGGAGCTTGGAAATTTTCGGTTGATTTTTTAGCAGTAATAACTGCATCACTTTTGCCATACTGAGAAGGTTCTAAAGCAATATAGCTAAATTTAATTTCCGTTATATTATTTTGTTTATCAAACTCAACCGATAGTTGAATATAAGACTCTGATAATTCAGTATCCGAATACATTGCCTTTAGTTGTTCAATATAGGATTCTGCATATTCTTCAATATCATCAACATCCCGACCACTCATGATGTATAGAAAATTAGCTAAGCCTTGAAGACCGTTTCTAAATACTAAAGTATATCCATCAGTTGTTACTTTTTTTGTTACTTTATTTCCATAAACAAGATACAAGAAATCATCAGTAAAAAGTTTTTTTACTACATCTGCTTCAGATGGAAGTTCGACCTTATCAACATTATCGTTAGAAACAGTAGAATTTTCATAAGTATATTCAATATTATCAACCGTATAAGATTCACGAATCGTGTGCTGGTCATGCTCAACATCACGTAATTCATATGTCGAATACACATTGTCATACACCCCATTTTCATAAGTCGCAAACAAGGAAGTTTTTTGACTAGCTATAAGATTGTTAGTATTTGGATTAACTGCTCGAAGAACAGATGTAAGTTCAAAATTACCCCATTTTTTGAAAGCGTCACGATTGATTTGCCCTGCTTGAATTTGTAAAGCATCATAAATAACACTTTCTGCTTCAGTTAAAGAAATAGTTATTTGTTTTGAATCTGAATCCGAATCTGAATCTGACGGCAGATTATCCTCACCAAAACTACATCCCACGCACATAATTGCGCAAACCATAAATAACATTACGGCACAAAAAATTGATTTAAATTTGTTCATAATACAACTATATTACAGAAAAAAAAAAAAAAAATCAAGTGTTTTTTGGGTTTTATCAAAATTTTCCGACTCAATATTCAAACAAATAAAAATGTCTATAAACAACAAAAAAACACTCTTTAAATCTGCTCTTTCTTTTCTTAATAAATCCCGCAAGCTTCAATTTTCCGTGACTAAGTAGTTTTTTCATTTTCCCATTTTTTTCCAAATCCTCTAACTACATTTTTCATTACCCGCTTAAAAACCAGCGAATAGTTGCAAATATAAAATAAATATATTATATTTTTTGCATGCAAGACGCAATCTTAAAACAATTAAAAGCACTGAACATTGCTTTCGAAGTTGTAGATCACCCACCACTGTTCCAGGAAACAGATGCTGATAAACACGGTGTGAAATTAAACTGCACATCAACAAAATGTCTACTACTTACGAATAAACATAAATCGCATTATTATTTGGTAATCTTACCATTATCCGAAAAAGCGGACATTAAAGCGCTTCAATCATTAACAAATGAAAAAAAGTTAAGTTTTACCGACGCAGAAACAGTTACACGTGTGCTTAATGTTACAATCGGATCGGTTTCGTTGTTAAGTTTATTTTTTGCCGACAAAAGCAACCTGACCGTTTTAATTTCAAAAACACTACTCTTTGCTGGTAAAATCGGTTTCCACCCCAATCAAAATACAGCAACAGTTATATTTGACGCGACAAACATCAAAACCATACTCGATGCAATTAAAATAAATTGGCAAGAATTATAAATAATAATAAATCCCCAAATTACCACTACCTCAACTCAAATTTCTCTATCTTTAATTTGCGTCAAAAACAAAAAAACCGCTCTTACGAACGGTTTTTTAATGGAACTTGCGTCTACCTAGATTGTCGGGCCGTCTCCAGCCAGATATTTTCGGCGTTTATGGTCTTAACTGCTGTGTTCGGAATGGGAACAGGTGTTACCCCATAGCAATAAACGCAAGTAATGGTCGTGAACAACGACAAGCACTCACTGCAAATTGTAAGGCAAAACGTTCTGTAAACGCTTGCTCCAAAAGAACAAGCCCTCGACCTATTAGTACCACTCAGCTAAACACATTACTATGCTTACACACGTGGCCTATCAACCTTGTAGTCTACAAGGGGTCTTACATAATTGAGATATCTCATCTTGGGGCAGGTTTCACGCTTAGATGCTTTCAGCATTTATCCTTTCCGCACATCGCTACCCAGCTATGCAGTTGGCACTACAACTGGTGCACGATCGGTGCGTCCAACCCGGTCCTTTCGTACTAAGGTCAGATCCCCTCAAATATCTTACGCCCACGATGGATAGGGACCAAACTGTCTCACGACGTTTTGAACCCAACTCGCGTGCCACTTTAATCGGCGAACAGCCGAACCCTTGGGACCTTCTACAGCCCCAGGATGTGACGAGTCGACATCGAGGTGCCAAACTCCCCCGTCGCTGTGAACGCTTGGGAGGAATCAGCCTGTTATCCCCGAGGTAACTTTTATCCGTTAAGCGACGGCAATTCCATACTCTACCGCCGGATCACTATATCCTACTTTCGTAACTGCTTGACTTGTAGGTCTTGCAGTAAAGCTCCCTTATACTATTGCGCTCTACGCATGGTTTCCAACCATGCTGAGGGAACCTTTGAACGCCTCCGTTACTGTTTAGGAGGCGACCGCCCCAGTCAAACTGTCCAGCACACACTGTCCACCACCCGGATCACGGCATGGTGTTAGAATCGGAGAAAAGTCAGGGTGGTATCCCAACGGCCGCTCCATGATGGCCAAAGCCACCACTTCAAAGCGTCCCACCTATCCTGTGCAAACAATTTCGAAATTCAATATTAACCTACAGTAAAGCTCTATGGGGTCTTTCCGTCCAGTCGCAGGTAATGTGCATCTTCACACATACTTCAATTTCACCGGGTCCTCTGTTGAGACAG
>JAZNFA010000001.1:0-8994 GCA_045588915.1 Clostridia bacterium | reverse complement strand
CCTAGTATAGATATTATTCGAAATAATTTGAAAACGACAATTCTTAAAAAGACATTTTTTGAAAACACGAATCACATTTTTAATATTCTTGATAATGAAGATATATCAATTATTAAAAAAGTAAAGAAACTAGGTAAATATAATTTAAGTAACAGTACTTGGGCATTAGGAGTCGTTACGGGCGATAATAAAACTAAATTATCAAATTCACCAAAAGACGGTTTTGAGAAAATATACACAGGTAAAGAAATTATTCCTTTTAAATTAAAGCCCGTTCAAAATTATATTAAATATGACAGAAAACAATTGCAACAAGTTGCAAAAGAAGAAATATATAGAGCAAAGGAAAAACTGGTATACAAATTTATATCAAATAAATTAGTTTTTGCCTATGATAAATCCTCTTCACTCTTTTTGAATAGTGCAAATATTTTAATACCACATATACCTAAAATGTCCATAAAAACTGTTTTAGGTTTTTTGAACAGTGAATTATATCAGTACTTATATAATACGTTATTTACTGAGGTTAAAATACTAAAAGGAAACTTGATACAATTACCTTTTATAGAAATTACAAAAGAAGAAAATGAATTTTTATCAACTTGTGTTCAAAATATTATTGATGGTGATGATTCATTTAATTACCTATTACAAAAAACAGTATTTAAATTATTTAATTTAAACAGCACACAAATAAAGCACATTAAGGAGAAATTATATGGAACGACTAATAAATGAATTAAAAGATAAAATAATAGTAATGAAAGAAAAAACAAATGGCTTAATAAATTTAACCGATGAAAGGTTGGACGATTTATATTCAGTTTATCCGTTTAATAAATTCGAATATGTAATAAGTCATTTAATTGCCACTAAAGTAATCAGTTTGCAAGAATATTTAAATATTCGAAATTCTTATTTGGAACGAAATAAATATTTATATGTTTTTGAAATTACTGCTCCGCGTACATTTGGCGAGACTTGGGCACAGCGACATTTAAATGAAGTAGTACCTGAATTGAAAATTCCATCAACCATATATGACAAAAATTATTCAGGTGAATATGATTTTTGGTATAACGGAATTAAAATTGAAGTCAAAGCTTCACGTGCTGTAAATCGTAAAAGTGGTGATTCTTTAATAGTAAAGGCTTTATCAAGTGATTCAAAATCTGGCTTTGATATGAATTTTCAACAAATTAAACCATCATGTTGTGATGTTTTTGTATGGATAGCAGTTTGGAGAGATAAAATACGATATTGGGTTTTGTCAAGCAAAGAAGTGGTTGCAAATAAATATTACTCTATAGGACAACACCGTGGTAATATTGGTGAAGGTCAATTATGGTTAAAGGATACGAACATTGAAGAATTTAATAAATATGAAGTTGGTGTTCGTGATATTTTAGTTAAAATAATTGAAAAAGCAAATCAATGATGTTTTTTATTTTCATTTACTTCAACGAAAAAAATAAATTGTTATATTTAGTAAATTTATTATTTCTAGTTTTCGCCTGTGAGAAAGTTTGGTGCAAGGGGTTCTTGATTGTTTGAACTATTAGAGATAGTGATGACTTCGTTGATTTCGTCGAGTGGTTGTTTGCTGGGATTGTTATCCGTAAAATTGTAAGTAATTGTTAATGTGTGATTATCAAAAATAATTTCGCGAATAAATAATTTTACAATGTGTTTGCGTGCAGATATAGTATGTACACTGTCATTAGGTATAACATTGTATAAATAATTTTTTATCATATCCAAAGTTAAGTAGGTGTAGGTTCGTTGTTTTTCTTGTTCAATTTCAAAATCGTATTGCATAATTTCTTTTTCTAATTCTTGTAAGCGGGTTTTGGTTTGTTCGGTAATAATACCTTGTTCCAGTGCTGTAATTAAATTCTTTACTGCTTTTTCGGCACTACTCTTTCGCATTTCTAATGCTTTAACATTAGATAATTCATCTTTAAGATTTTGATGTTTGTGGTAAATCATATTGGCAATTTCATCTAATTGGTTTTTATCTTTTAATAGCTGCCAAGTTGTTTGAATAACTAAATCTTCTAGCCATTGTTTTTTGACAGCGTGGAAATTACACACGGCTTTCTTTCTTCTGCGACTTAAACAATTATAGTAATAATGTTTCCCCGTGGTTTCCGAAGTCCCACTTTCGCCAACAATTAAATGATGACAATGACCGCAAACCAACTTACCAGATAAGATAAAGTTATAAACTTCTTTCTTCCTACCATGAGCGTGTTTATTGGTATTGCGAACATCTTGAACTTTTTGCCAAGTTTGTTCATCAATAATGGCTGGATAGATGTTAGTATAAACTTTACCATTGTGAATAGTTTGTCCGATAAATTTAGGATTTTTAATCAATTTGTAAATTCTTGCGACATTAAGATACTTTCCTTCTTTTGACCTTACGCCACGACTTTTTAAGTCATTGGCAATTGAAACACCAGTATAACCAAGTGCATATTTAGTAAAGATTTCTTTTACTATTTCACTTTCGGTCGGATTGATAACAATTTTTTTATTTACAACATCGTAGCCATACAAAGTTGCCCCGCCAGTGAATTGACCTTTTAAGTAGCTTTCGTTTAAGCCACGGTGAACTTTTTGTGATAACTCTGCGGAATAATATTGATTCATTCCTTCAAGCAAAGATTCTAAAATAATACCTTCTGGTGTATCAGGAATGTTTTCCATAGCAGATAAAACTTTGACGCCGTTATTGTGCAATGTGTGTTTATGAATTGTTGTTTCATATTTATTTCTAGAAAAACGGTCGAGTTTATAGACAATCACATAGTTCCATTGTCGTTTGTTACTATCGTGTAACATTCGCTTGAAATCTGGACGATTATCATTTGTTCCCGTCATTGCTCGGTCGATATAGGTATCGACAATCAGAATTTGATTGTTTTTAGCATATTCTTGACAAACTCTTAATTGCCCCTCAATCGACTGCTCAGATTGACTATCACTGCTGTATCGGGCATACACAACTGCTGTTTTCATTTCAACCTCCTTATTGAATTTTGTTTTGTCTTGCGACAGCCACGAGTTAAACGGAATTGTTAGTAATTATTTAGTTAAATATTTTTCCACACGGTCAAGGGTCGCTAGCGATTCACTTTACCCTTGACCGAGCAACAATCCCGTTTACACTCTGGCGGAACAAGACACTTAGAAAGCTTTTGGCAAACTATCTATTAACTCTTTACTCACAGTGCCAAACAGTTTTCCGTTTACCAAATCCCAACACTTAAAATCATCGAAGAGAAGAATCTTGCGGTTCTCTTGTCCGATTGTGCAAACTACATCATCTTCCATAACATCTGTTACAAAATAGGTTTGTAGGTGTTTGGAATAAATTACTTTCTCACCGGTTTTACGAATGTATTTCAAGATGTATCTAACGGCTTTCTGCGCCATAGCATTATCTTCTATAGGTTTGAAATCGTTACGACCAAAGCGTGTTAAAAAGAAAGTGTTTTGATGAGCGATTTGCATTTGGTGGTTTTTGGTTGAATAGTCTTTGGTTTCAATAATTTCACCGACCATTTCGGGAATAACAAAGATGCCGTGAAAATGTAACCTTTGTAACTGTGGACTGCGTTCAAAGACACCAATGTACTTCCACCCTTTCCGATTAGATAAATGTCTTAAACAATTCAAAAATTTTTCTCTAAATTCAATTTCTGTTAATTTATTAGAATCATATGTAAATGTGCAAAAGTGTGTCCACTTTTGAAGTCCTACTTTACGACTTAATCTAGTATATCTAACGATACGATTTCTTCTTTCTTTATTAATTACTGTATCTACAATAGTTTTGCTTTGTTTAATATTCTTAATGTCTTGATTTAATACTTTAATAATTCTTTTTGTCTTTTCTTGTTTCGATTCATTTGTTCGTTCACTTAACATTTGTTTAACTTTTGTTTCTGTTTCATTTGTTAGTGGTTTAGATTTGTGTTTGCGTTTCTTCCAATACTGAGCTGTTTTGGGAATGCCGATATAATGGCTACCGTCAAAATAGATTTTAGTCTTGATGTAGTCCATTTTCCTGCTCCTTTTCTTCCAGAATTAAATTCAGCATTGCCACAATGAACTCATTGTTAATCAGAGATAAATCTAAATCATTCTTGATTACGATTTTTGGTTTTTGCATTTTTAACTCCTTTTAAGGACAAAAAAAGACGCAAAGAAAATTTGGCCAGTATTTTCTTTAACGCCCGTAAATGCAATTTTTCTTTTTTTTATTTTTAATCGAACCGAGTCTTTTGATTCTTCGTTAATTTTTCGAGTTGCGGCCCGTTCACTTCACAAAATTATCAATTCTTTTATTGTCATTTTGCGTTGTCTTTAATTGTACCAGCCACAATACTAACACATAGTTTTACAGAATGCAAGAGGCAATTTATAAGCGGATAGTCTGTCCTTAAATTTTCGTCTTCGTTTATAAACTATATCCGTACTGATATTGAGAAATTCAGCAGTATTGTTTACTGTTGCACCACTGTAAAGATAAGAAAGAATTTGTCTTTCTAATGAATTTGATGTAACTGTTCTAACTATCTCTTTGGCTTTGGAATAGTTGATTGGTTCTTTATCCACTGTTTCGGGTGTTGGAATGTATGGTAAGACTTCATCGTCGACTTCGTTATTGTTAACTTTAATTTGTTTACGAATAAAAGCATATATCGTCCTAAAGCAAGCAAAACGGATTGTCATACCATTGTATAAATCGCCAAGTTTGTAACCGATAAAGTTACATAGAAAGCATACCGTTTCTTGTACAATGTCAAAGCTGTCGCTGTAATTATCCATTGTATTGTGATGATACAGGTCATTGATAATGTTTTTGTGCAAATAGTCGATATTGCCATAAGCATATCGTAGCGAGCCTTTGACGGCTTTTAAGGCAATCGCTTTGCCTAAATCAAGAATGTTTTCTTGGGTGATAACTGTGTTATTTGTTAAGTGTATTGTTTTCATATTTCTCCTTTTGTCTGCCTTTTGGCGACAAAAGAAACCGCATAGTTTGACTATGCGGAAAGACAAATAACAATCATTAAGCCGGTGTCAAGGAAACAGAGAGACATCTCCCTTGACAGCGGTGAAAACTATGCGACAACCAAATCCAAAAGGCAACGACAAAAGGAGAAAGACTACGGCGGAAAGAAAAATTGGGGTTGGCAGAAAGCCTGCGTGCCACCCCAATTTTTGCCGTCGGTTTTGTCGGGAGTGTGCTTGTCTATGGCGGAGCGAAGCGACGCCACTTGTATATAGACAAGCACACGTTTAACTGCCAATTGTTTTAATTATTAAACTGTCTCTACTAAGATTTTGTATTTAAAGGTTTTAAAGTTGTACCTTCGTAGTAATAATAAATTATTTCACCATCAATGCATACACCCTTTCTACTAAAATAACTATTCTCTTTTAGTACAAAATTTTCGATTTGAGAATGTTCATAAAAACTATTATTAGAGTTAGTTTGATATGTTAAGAAATAACGGATGCCACCTTGACCATCCCAGGGTAAATTTACGTCGGGTGCTAAATTGATATACGCCAAATAGTTTAAGTTTGTATCATCTAGATAAATATCTGCAACATTAGTTAGCATTACATCATTTTTATAAGCAAGTCCATACACCGACCAATCAATTAAACGATACGCTGCCACTGTTTCATTTACTATGCCTTCACTATCAATTAACAAATGAACTGTTACTTTACCACTGTTCAAACAATTATTTACCATCGCGCCATTAATTTCTGCAACTGTTAATTGCTCCGCCGCTTGATTGGTAATGTTAAATTCAATAATTGGCTTGTAAATTGACATTGTAAATTGCGGGTCAGCATAATTGTTTGTTGGTTTTTGATTTTTCACAACTGAATTATAGCAACTTACCAAACTGTTCCAGTTCATTGTAATTTCAGTTTCTAACTCCTCAAAATTGCCATTGTAACCATTGGTTTGTAAATATTCGTATTTGTCTTCAATTGTTTGTGCATTGTTCCATAATGCTAACAAATTGCCAAGTTGTTGTAACTTACCTGCAGCCATCTGATTATAGTAATCAACTTTAGCTTTGTAAGCCAACCAATCTTGTTGTTCGCTTAAACCAGCATTAGCTGTCGGAATGCCAGAAACATATTTCCAATGCATTCCATACCATAAAATTTGAGCATTACACTCATCTTGCCATCCATTTTGCCATCTACAATATGGCATTTGTATTACAAGTGGACCTAAACATATTCCACCAGGAGTATATGATATAGGAATCAAAATTCCACTTCCATCAATTGAAATTTGCACATCACATTGAATCGTGTCGTATGGATATGCAAATTCACAATAAATCAATTGATTAGAATTCCATCCAAAAAAAGCACAAGGACCAACATTGGTCACATTCCCTGGAATAAATAACGAAGTAATATTATTACAACCACTAAACGCATATTCTCCAATGTTTAGAATAGTTTTTGGGATTACAATGGTTTTTAAATTTAAGTTATTGCTAAAAGCATAAGCAGAGATTTCCCTAACCGGTAATTTGTTATAATTTTCTTTTATCAAAATTTTTTCTGGGTTACCAAAATACCCAACAACAGAATAATAAGTTTTATCGTTAGATAATTTATATTTTAATTCATCGGCTGGTTCAAATTTAGCATAAAATGTTAAATTTCCAGTGGTTCCTTTTTCTACTTGTGTAATTTGGTATTGAAAATTCTTATCAATAAACCAGCCACAAAATATATAAAACTCTTTTTCAGCATCTTTCAATGTAAATGTAGGACTTTCAATATTATATACCGATGGATTATCCACACTATTTATTCCATCGTCTAAAATATAATCAATGTTATAATTTGTCCTCTTCCAAATTGCATATAAAATTAAATCACTATCATAGTGGTATGGATAACTTGTGTTTAAAGAATATGTTGCGCCGGTACCATCTTGTTTTGTATTAAATTCATCTAAAATATAATTATCTCTTGTAAATAAATTATTTTGAGGTGTTATAAAATTTTCGTCATAAGTAACATCAACTGTTTCTTCGATATCTAAATCATTGTTAGAGCAATACTTTATTTTATATTCATTGGCAGTCCATAATGCAATAATGCATGTATCACTTTGAATTGTTGATGAGAAATCAAAGTTCCAACCAGTAAATGTATAACCAACTCTTTCAGGATTTTCAGGTTGTTTGGCATAACTATCTTCTTCAACTTGTTGTGGTTCAGCATATTCACCAAAGGAAACCGTATAAATTGGTCTTCGGCGAATGTTTAACGTGTAAAGTTGTACATCACCAGTTTGAGTAGTAACTAAAACATAATAAGTATTATCGCCAATATTCAATGTTGCAATTTTACTTGGGATATTATTGATTGCTTGAATATCGGTGGTTAATTGCCAAGAGCTTTTGTTACTCACTTCTACATAATCACTTAGGTTTAAGATTTCAGTAGCATTCGATACGGATATTTTATAAATGGAACTATCAACTTGTTTAAAATCAATAAAATTTGCTTTTGTTCCTTTTAATTCTTTGTTATCACTCCATTTGGCATAAACTTTCATATCGCTGTTCAGTGGTTGGTCTAATAAAGAATTTGCAGTAAATGGATTTTGCCAAACATTTTCATCCCAATACCAACCATCAAAAACATAATTTTCTTTTACGGGATTTTCCGGCATAGAAATGGTTTCATTTCCAGCGGTATCAACAACGGCATATTCTTCGTTATCAATCATAAATTTAATTTTGAATTTAACACTGCTCCCGCAAGCGGTTAGCAACACTGAACTACAAATAAATATTATCGCTAAACAAATGATTGATTTTATTTTTTTCATATGAAAATGCCTCCCTTAACGAGAGGCATAGTCCAAAACTACGAACTCCCGTTGCGGTCAAACAACTTATTCTCAAGAGAATAGGTGGTTGTTCGTCGTTTGGCGAAAATTAAGAACCCACTCTCTTGATATTATTAAGTTGTTTGACCATTAATAGATTAACATAGTTTTATGTTCCATTCAACAATAAAAAATAGCCGTAAATTTCATTATGAATTTTTATTGATTTAAAATTACAACATTATAAATTGCTCCATTTTCATTTTTGTATTATAATGTTTCATTACAAAAGAATGATTATGAACGAACAATTAAAATCTATTTCTAAATTATTTTCAGATAATATATTTCGCATACCAGATTTTCAAAGAGGATATGCATGGACAACCAAAGAGGTAGAAGAATTCTGGAATGATTTAATACGCCTAAAACATGATAAAAATCATTATGTTGGTGTTTTGACTTTAGAAAAAGTTACTTTCGATAAGTACAGTAAATGGTTAGATGATTTGTGGATTATAGATTCAAAGCAATATAATCCATTTTTCATAGTTGATGGCCAACAAAGGCTTACAACCAGTATTATTCTGATATCAACTATAGTTGAAGAAATGCAGAATAGAGATATAAATAAATTAAACTATACAAGTAGAGATAAAATAATTGAAAAATTTCTTTACGAGGAAAAAGATGAAACATCAAATAAAACATTTTTATTTTGTTATGAACAAGATAATCCTAGTTATCCTTTTTTTATTAATAAAATATTGAAACAATCAGATATTGTAAAGACCGATGAAAACACAATTTATAATGCTAATTTACTTAATGCAAAGGAATTCTTTTTATCGAAGTTAAATAAATTATCTACTGAAGAATTAGAATTAATATATACAAAGATAACACAACATTTCTTATTTAATACTTATGAGATATCTGACGATATAGATATCTATGTATCATTTGAAACGATGAATAACAGAGGTAAGCGATTAACAATTCTAGAACTTTTAAAGAATAGATTAATATATATAAGTAGTCTTTTTGAAGGAGAGCCAAGTGAAATTCAAAGACTAAGAGAAAAAATAAAT